>NZ_JBQEQB010000010.1:0-167693 GCF_052046055.1 Pseudomonas sp. 22082 | reverse complement strand
CCAGTCTGTGATTTCAGGATCGATCCTTGCGCCGCAGCGCTGCCAGCTGCTCGGCCAACGCGTCCACGCCCTCTTCAGGCTTTTGCGGCATCGCTCGCAATGTCGCCTGCATCAAACGCATCTGGCGAATGAAACGCCGGCAATTGCGGCAGAACATCAGGTGATGACGCACCATCAACTTCTCGCGAAAGCTCAACTGGCCATCGAGATAATCGCTGGATCGCGCCACTTGCTCCTTGCAGGTCAACATTCTCCCGTCTCCTCAAAATGCTCCACGGTCGCGAAGACCTTCAAGCGTGCCCTGTGCAGCAACACGCGGACATTGGAGAGCGAGATCTCCAGAAGATTACAGATCTGCTCCAGCTCCAGCCCCTGACGCTCGCGCAGCGTGAGCACACTGCTCTGAAGTTCGGAGAGACTGAGCAACGTATGCTCCAGGCATTCACGCAGCTCGCCTTCTGTCAGCAACGCTTCGGGCGTGTCCTGGTGCCAGGCGAACGGTGCGACCAGCCAGTGACCGTCGCCGGGAGAGAAGCGATTGTCGTCGATGGTGCCGTGGGGGGACGGCAGATCATCCAGCAACACTTCGCGACGATTGAGTTTGTAGCGGCTCTTGGCCGAGTTGGCGGTGATTGTCAGCAGCCAGGTCTTGAGACTGGAGCGCCCCTCGAAACGGCCGATATTACGCACCACCGACAGCCACGCGTCCTGCACCACTTCCTCGACATGGCGCTGGCCGACAATCGCGTAGGCGACCGCGCGCATGGGGCTTTGATAGGTGCTGACCAGTTCCTTGAAGGCTTTCTGTTCGCCTGCCAACAACCGCTCGAGCAGTTGTGTGTCGTCAACCGCCATCCATCAATCCCCTTTTCCTGACTCCGAAAATGATAGCGGCAGGATCTCTCCTGCCGCCAGTTTCGAAAATTACAGCGCTCGCGCCGATTCGGATGTAGGAAACGTCAGCGCGATTAAGAGGAAATGAACTCGCTCTTAGCGTTTACGCAGAATCACGCTACCAATCGAGTAACCGGCACCGAACGAACTCAGCACCGCCAGCGAACCGGCCGCCAGATCGTCCTGATATTTGTGGAACGCGATCACGGAACCGGCGGAGCTGGTGTTGGCGTAGGTGTCGAGAATCACCGGGGCTTCTTCTTCGGTGGCTTCGCGACCCAGCAGCTTGCGCACGATCAGGTGGTTCATGCTCAGGTTGGCCTGGTGCAGCCAGAAGCGCTTCACGTCACCGACGTTGAGCTTGTTCTCTTCCAGATGCTCGCCGATCAGCTCGGCCACCATCGGGCAGACATCCTTGAACACCTTGCGGCCTTCCTGCACGAACAGTTTGTCGCGGGCGCCGATGCCCTCTTCCGCCGCGCGGTTGAGGAAGCCGAAGTTGTTGCGGATGTTGTTGGAAAACTTGGTCAGCAGTTTGGTGCTGACCACATCGAACTGGTGTTTCGACGTCGCCAGATCGGCGCGCTCGATGACGACGGCAGTAGCGGCGTCACCGAAAATGAAGTGGCTGTCGCGGTCGCGGAAGTTCAGGTGACCGGTGCAGACTTCCGGGTTGACCATCAGGATCGCCCGGGCCTGGCCCAGTTGCACGGTGTTGGCCGCTTGCTGGATGCCGAAGGTCGCCGACGAGCAGGCCACGTTCATGTCGAAACCGAAACCCTGGATGCCCAGCGCTTCCTGGACTTCGATGGCGATGGCCGGGTAGGCGCGCTGCAGGTTGGAGCAGGCGACAATCACGCCGTCGATGTCGGCGGCGGTCTTGCCGGCACGTTGCAGAGCTTGTTCGGCAGCGCCGATGGCCATCTGGCAGAGTACCGACCATTCGTCGTTGGAACGCTCCGGCAGCCGTGGCGCCATGCGCGCAGGGTCGAGGATGCCGTCCTTGTCCATGACAAAGCGGCTCTTGATGCCGGAAGCTTTTTCGATGAACGCGGCGCTGGACTCGGTCAGGGCCTGGACTTCGCCGCTGGCGATGGCGTCGGCGTTGTCCGCGTTGAACTGGGCGACGTAGGTATTGAAAGACTGCACCAGCTCTTCGTTGGAGATGCTGTTGGCCGGAGTGTACAGGCCGGTGCCGCTGATGACGACGTTATGCATGGTCGTTTCTCTAATCTGTTCAGGCAGAAAGTGCTGGCACCGACGTGCCAACACGCAAAGGGTCCATTCCCGTATCAGGGACGCAAAAACCTGGCATCGCTTTATTCCGTTGCGCGGCCCGGCAAAGGCTCTGGGACGCGAAAACGGCATTTATGGTGGCGAAGTTTGCCATAAACCCGAGGTTTTGGCCCCATTCTCAAGCACAACGCCTAACCAATGTGGGAGCGGGCTTGCTCCCACAAGGGGAATTTGTGATCGTTCCCACGGAGCGATCAGGCACTCGCTAGGGTTCCACCTGCGTCCACTGCTTGTTGAGGCGCTTGTCGGAGATCGGCACCTTCGTCCCCAACTGCTGGGCGAACAGCGAAACCCGGTACTCCTCCAGCCACCAGCGATACAGCTCGAGCTGCGGATCGCGCTTGCCTTCCTGGGCATGTTTGGCGGCACGGGTCTGGTATTGCGTCCAGAGCCCGGCAAGCTCGCCGCTCCAGACCCGATCCTTCTGCACCTGCGCGCCCAGCTTCTCGAAACGCTGCTCGACCGCTTTCAGGTAACGCGGCAACTCCTTGAGCCAGAGCATTGGCGTTTCCCGGACGAAGCCCGGATACACCAGATGACTGAGCTGCTGCTTGATGTCGTTAAGCGCCACGGCCTGAGCCAGATCGATCTTGCCCTTGAAGCGTTTTTGCAGACCGTGCCAGAGCTTGAGGATTTCCAGAGTCAGGCGTGCCACCCGCTCGGCGTGCTCGGTCCAGCTGCCGCGCTTGCGCTCGGCCAGTGCCGCCAGACCTGCGCCATCACGGGGCAGCGGGTCTTCACCGTCAAGAATGCAGCTGTCGAGGCTGGCCAGCAGAATGTCTTCGACCAGCGCATCAACCCGCCCCAGTTCGCGGTACAGCAGGCCCAGTTCGGTCAGGCCCGGCAACTTGCCGCGCAGGAACTTCGCCGGTTCGGCGAGTTGCTGCAGCAGCAGACGTTGCAAGGCGCGGCGGTGCTGGAATTCGGCTTCGGCCGGGGTAGAAAATCGCCCTTCCTTGACCGTACCGCTCTCTTCCACCAGCGCCGGATACACCGTCATCGACAGCCCGGCGATCTTCTGTTGGGTCTTTTCCGCCACTGGCGCAAAAACCTTGGCCTCCACCGGTTGCTGGTTTTTCGCACTTTGTGGCACGGCCAGTGCGGCCTGGCTGGCTTCGGCGAAACGTGCGGTCAGTTCGACCAGATCCCGGCCTTCGCCAAGGAACTTGCCCTGGCCGTCGACGATTTCCAGGTTCATCCGCAGGTGGCTTTCAACCTGCTGCGCCGCTTCGGCCCAGGCTTCATCGCTGACCCGCGCACCGGTCATGCGCAGCAGTTCGCGACCCAGCGCTTGCGGCAACGAGCCTTCGGCGAAGGTCATGCGTTGCAGCGCGGCCTTGATGAAATCCGGCACCGGCACGAAGTTTTTTCGCAAAGCCTTGGGCAGGTTGCGCACCAGCGCGATGCACTTGGCCTCGATCAGTCCCGGCACCAGCCATTCCAGACGCTCCGGTGGCAGCATCGGCAACAGCGGCGCCGGCACACGCAGGGTCACGCCGTCACGCGGGTGATTCGGTTCGAAGTGGTAACTCAGCGCCAGTTCCAGATCGCCGATGTGCAGCGTGTCCGGGTAATGCTGGGCGGTGACTTCGCTGGCTTCGCGCGCCAGCACGTCCTCCTCGCGCATGATCAGCAGTTGCGGATCTTTCTGGCTGTTGACGCGGTACCAGCTATCGAACGTCGCGGTCTGGTGAATCTCCGCCGGCAAACGCGCGTCGTAGAACGCGTAGAGGGTTTCCTCGTCGGCCAGAATGTCCCGACGACGAGCCTTGGCTTCCAGTTCGTCGAGTTGTTCGAGCAATTGCTTGTTGGCAGTCAGGCATTTGGCCCGGGACTGAATCTCGCCGCGCACCAGGCCTTCGCGGATAAACAGCTCTCGCGAAACCACCGGATCCACCGGGCCGTAATGCACCGGCCGGCGACCGACCACGATCAGGCCAAACAGAGTGATCTGTTCGAACGCGACGACCTGGCCGCGCTTCTTCTCCCAGTGCGGTTCGAAGTGGTTCTTCTTGATCAGATGCCCGGCCAGCGGTTCGATCCAGTCGGCGTCGATCTTCGCCACCATCCGCGCGTAGAGCTTGGTGGTTTCCACCAGTTCGGCGGTCATCACCCACTGCGGGCGTTTCTTGCCGATACCCGATGACGGGTGAATCCAGAACCGCCGCTGACGGGCGCCAAGGTAATCGCCGTCCTCGGTTTTCTGACCAATCTGGCTGAGCAGGCCGACCAGCACCGCTTTGTGCAATTTCGGATAATCCGCCGGCTCTTTGTTCAGACTCAGCTGCAAGTCGCGGCAGATCAGGCTCAACTGACGGTGGGAATCGCGCCACTCGCGCAGGCGCAGGTAGTTGAGGAAATTCTTGCGGCACCAGTTGCGCAGCGGGCTGGCGGTCAGCGCCTGGCGCTGCTCTTCAAAACCGCGCCACAGATTGACCAGCCCGGCGAAGTCCGAATCGGCGTCCTTCCACTGAGCGTGGGCCTGGTCAGCGGCCTGCTGACGCTCCGGCGGACGCTCGCGCGGATCCTGAATCGACATGGCACTGGCGACGATCAGCACCTCCTGCAAGCTGCCAAGTTTCGCCGCTTCCAGCAGCATGCGGCCCATGCGCGGGTCCACCGGCAGGCGCGCCAGTTGGCGACCGAGCGGGGTCAGCTGACTGTTGCGATCCACCGCCGACAATTCCTGCAGCAGGTTGAAACCGTCGCTGATCGCCTTGCCGTCCGGCGGCTCGATGAACGGGAAATCGGTGATCTCGCCGAGGCGCAGATGGAGCATCTGCAGGATTACCGCAGCGAGGTTGGTGCGCAGGATTTCCGGATCGGTGAATTCCGGGCGACCAAGGAAATCCTCTTCGCTGTACAAGCGCACGCAGATACCCGGCTCGACCCGGCCGCAACGACCTTTACGCTGGTTGGCACTGGCCTGGGAAATCGCTTCGATCGGCAGCCGCTGGACCTTGGCACGGTAGCTGTAGCGGCTGATGCGCGCGGTGCCGCTGTCGATCACGTAACGGATGCCCGGCACGGTCAGCGAAGTTTCCGCAACGTTGGTCGCCAGCACCACGCGACGCCCCGGATGGGACTGAAAGATCCGCTGCTGCTCGGCCGGCGACAGGCGCGCGTACAACGGCAGGATTTCGGTGTGTTTGAGCTGGGCCTTGCGCAGCATGTCGGCGGCGTCGCGAATCTCGCGCTCGCCGGGCAGGAACACCAGCACATCACCGGGACTGCGGCGCTCGCTGCGCTCATAGGCGGCGATTTCGTCGAGGGTGGCGAGAATCGCCTGATCCACGGTCAGGTCATCCTCGACGCGGTTGCCTTCTTCGTCCTGCTCCAGCGTCAGCGGGCGATACCAGGTTTCCACCGGGAAGGTGCGGCCGGACACTTCGACAATCGGCGCATCGTCGAAATGCTTGGAGAAGCGCTCCAGATCGATGGTCGCCGAAGTGATGATGACTTTCAGATCCGGGCGACGCGGCAGCAGGGTTTTCAGGTAACCGAGCAGGAAGTCGATGTTGAGGCTGCGTTCGTGGGCTTCGTCGACGATGATCGTGTCGTAGCGCTCGAGGTAGCGGTCGTTCTGGGTTTCCGCCAGCAGGATGCCGTCGGTCATCAACTTGATCAGGGTGTTGGAATCGCTCTGATCTTCGAAGCGCACCTGATAACCGACCAGCGCGCCCAGCGGTGTACCGAGCTCTTCGGCAACCCGGCTGGCCACGCTACGCGCCGCGATCCGCCGCGGTTGGGTGTGGCCGATCAAACCGTGCTGGCCGCGACCGATCTCCAGACAGATTTTCGGCAACTGGGTGGTTTTGCCCGAGCCGGTTTCACCGGCGATGATCAGCACCTGGTGCTTTTCCAGGGCCTTCTTGATTTCGTCACGCTTGGCTGCAATCGGCAGGCTGTCGTCGTAACGGATCACCGGCAGGCTGGCCTTGCGCGCCAGCACCTGATCGCAGGACGCCTGCATCCGCGCCACCCACTGGGCCAGCTTGGCCTCGTCGGGTTTCTTGCGCAGCTCAAGCAACTGTCGCCGCAGCCGGTGGCGGTCGGCGAGCATGGCGTGATCGAGGTTTTTCAGCAGTTTGTCGATGGAGGGCGATTCGTCGGTCATCGGGTACGCAATTCGGTCGTCTAGTGGCGCAAGGACGCGATTGTCGCAGAAAAGCAGCTACAAGCGGCAAGCTACAAGCCGCAAGTTGAAAGCGGCGTTTGACTTGCTGCTTGTAGCTTGCTGCTTGCTGCTTGCGGCTTGCGGCTTGCGGCTTGCGGCTTGCGGCTGCTTTATTCGTTATCCAGGCCTTTGCGCCGATACGGAAAGACATCAATGACTTTCCCCGCCCGAATCGCTTCCTGTAGCCCCTTCCAGTAATCAGCGTTGTACAACTCGCCATGCAACTGATCGAACAGCTTGCGCTGCGCTGCATCGGCAAACAGGAACGGCGGAAATTCCTCGGGAAACACATCCAGTGGCCCGATCGAATACCACGGTTCGGAGGCCATTTCGTCCTCCGGCGTACGCGGTGCCGGAATGTGGCGGAAGTTGGCTTCGGTGAGAAAGCAGATCTCGTCGTAGTCGTAGAACACCACCCGGCCATGGCGGGTGACGCCGAAGTTCTTCAGCAGCATGTCGCCGGGAAAGATGTTGGCCGCCGCCAGTTGCTTGATCGCCAGGCCGTAATCCTCCAGCGCTTCGCGCACCTGGGCTTCGTTGGCGTTATCCAGATAGAGATTAAGCGGCGTCATTCGGCGCTCGGTCCAGCAGTGGCGGATCAGCACGGTTTCGCCTTCCAGCGACACCGTGGACGGCGCGACTTCCAGCAGCTCCGCCAGGCACGCCGGCTCGAATTTGCTCAGGGGAAAACGAAAGTCGGCGAATTCCTGGGTATCGGCCATGCGCCCGACGCGGTCGACGCTTTTCACCAGTCGGTACTTCTCGATCACCGTGGCGCGGTCGACGTTTTTCGATGGGGAGAAACGGTCCTTGATAATCTTGAACACAGTGTTGAAGCCCGGCAGCGTGAACACGCTCATGACCATGCCGCGCACGCCCGGCGCCATGATGAACTGGTCATCGGTGTTGGCCAGGTGATTGATCAGGGCGCGGTAGAACTCCGATTTACCGTGCTTGTAGAAACCGATCGAGGTGTACAGCTCGGCGATGTGCTTGCCCGGCAGGATGCGTTTGAGGAAACCGATGAACTCCGCCGGCACCGGCACATCCACCATGAAATACGAACGGGTGAAGGAGAAGATGATCGACACCTCCGCTTCGTCGGTGATCAATGCGTCGATCTGAATCCCGCGCCCTTCGCGGTGCAGCAACGGAATCACCAACGGCCACTGATCGTCGTTGGTGTAGATGCGCCCCACCAGGTACGCGCCCTTGTTGCGGTACAGCACCGAGGAAAACAGCTCGACGCTCAGCTCCGGGTCCTTGCACACCCAGTCCGGCAGGTTCTCGCGCAGTTGCGCTTCCAGACGCAGCAAGTCGCCGGGCAAATCGGCGTAGGCCTCGCTGAAGCGGTAATCGGCAAAGATGCTCGCAAGCATGCCCGAGATCTGCCCTTGGGGCTTGTAGGTGCGGGTCTGTGCGGCCCGTGCCCGACGCAGGCTCGGGCGCGTGGTGTGGATGAACATGCAGCCGTCGCTGATCAGGTCGTGGCTGAACAGGCTGCAGAAAATCGAGTTGTACCAGGTCTCGGACAGCTCATCGTCGAAGCGCAGGTCGATGATGCTGATGTAGGCGCTTTTCACCAGCGGCCAGCAGGTGACGTCCATCAAGGTGTCCGGCTCGAAATACTCGCGCAGGCGGGCGACGGTTTCACCGACCTTTTCTTCGTAGAGGTTGATCCGTGCCGCCGACGCGGTTTGCGTGTCCTGCCAGCGGGCCTGCTCGAAGCGCTCCCGGGCGCCGTCGGTGATCCGCCGGAAATGCTCGCGGTAATCGTCAAAGCCATCGAGGATCAGGCGGGCGATGTCGGTGGCTGGCCATTGCTGCGGCATAGATGAGACCTCTGCGGGAATTGGAGAATCTGTGCTCGAATGCCTGAGCTTAGCCACGGAAGCGGGCGCAGGAGAAGCGCAATTTCGGCCAAATCCTCTTGCGGGTTGTACAACGACACAGTTTTTATCAAAGTTTTTTTAATCGACCGTTCGGTCAATAAACGTCCCTTCGGCTTCTCCCTATCGCTGAACGCCAGCCCGCGTTTCTTCTGGGTTTCGGATCCAACCCGGTAGCGACGTCTCTAATCCGCGCTTTTCCCGGCTAGTTCCTTCTCGTCCATCGCGTGCCACCCCGGTTAAAAATGGCCTTACCAAGATAGTGGCACTTTGATATACAGCCCGCCATCACCCGCCTTACAACAAGATCCTCGGTCCACGAGGACGACCTCTCCCCCAATCCCCAAGGAGCACATTGATGTCTATCCGGAATCTGCGCATAGGTTTGCGCGCCAGTTTGTGTTTTGCCGTTCTGGCCAGTCTGCTGGTGGTGGTCGGCCTGTTCGGTCTGGGCCAGATGAAAACCCTGCGCGAGAGCGCGGCGGTGATCGAGGAATCGTGGATGCCCAGCATCGAAAGCATCCATGACGCAGCGGCGAATATCGCCAGCATCCGTCTTGAATCCCTGCGCCTGATCACCAGTACTCAGGCTGTCGTTCGCGAACGCAGCAAAGGCATTCTCACCGCGCAACGTCAGGAATTGCTCAAGCGCCTCGACGACCACAAGGCCCTGATCGCCAATGACCAGGAGCGAGCGATGCTGGAAGGTTTGAGCGCCGACACGGCCAAGTACCTGAGCATCCTCGACCAGATCATCAAACAGATCGATGCCGGACAAAACGAACAAGCCTACGCGCGCCTGACCACTGAACTGGCGCCCCAGGGCACGGTGCTCGACAAGACCCTTGAGCAAATGATCAGCCTCAATCAGCAAGGCGCGGATGCCGCCGCCAAGTCCGCGGCGGCGATGTACCAGCAGGCGCTGTGGATCGTCGCCGCGATCATCGTCATCGCCCTGATTGCCACGTTGTTGCTGGCCTGGTTGCTGACCCGCAGCATCACCACGCCGATCAATCAGGCGCTGAACGCGGCACGGCAGATTGCTTCGGGAGACCTCAGCGGTCGCATCGACAGCGAGGGTCGTGATGAAGCGGCGCAGTTGCTCACGGCGCTGGCGCAGATGCAGGGCAATCTGCGCTCGACCATTCGCGGCATCAGCGAGTCGGCCCAGCAACTGGCCTCCGCTGCCGAGGAAATGAGTTCGGTGATGGAGCAGAGCACCCGCGGCCTGCAACAGCAAAATGACCAGATCGAGCAGGCCGCCACGGCGGTCACCGAGATGAGCACGGCGGTGGATGAAGTGGCCGCCAATGCGGTGTCCAGTGCCCAGGCCTCCGAAGCGTCGAACGAGGACAGCAAACACGGGCATGTGCAGGTCAGCGAGACCATCAGTTCGATTCAGGAACTGGTCAGTGCAGTACTCGGCGCGTCCGAACAGGCCGAGGGCCTTGCGACTCAGGCCCAGGACATCAGCAAGGTGCTGGAAGTGATTCGCGGCATCGCCGGGCAGACCAACCTGCTGGCCCTGAACGCTGCGATTGAAGCCGCGCGCGCCGGCGAGGCCGGGCGTGGCTTCGCAGTGGTTGCCGACGAGGTCCGCTCGCTGGCCCAGCGCACGCAGAACTCCACCGAAGAAATCGAGCTGATGATCAGCAGCATTCAGCAAGGCACCAGTGCCACCGTCGGCGCCTTGCAAAACAGCGCCGAGCAGGCCAGCCATACCCTGCGTCGCGCCAACAGTGCCGGCCATGCACTGGAGAAAATCACCGCGTCGATTTCGCAGATCAACCAGCGCAACCTGGTAATCGCCAGCGCCGCCGAGCAACAGGCGCTGGTGGCTCGGGAGGTCGATCAGAACCTGGTGACCATCCGTGATCTGTCGACACAAACCGCAGCAGGTGCCACCCAGACGTCTGCCGCCAGTCAGGAGCTGTCGCGACTGGCCGTCGACCTGAACGCACTGGTCACGCGCTTCGTGATCTGATCAGACAATTAAATGCCCGATTAGCGGTTGCCATCGCCGGGGCCCTCGGCAACACTCTCGTCCCGATCAAGGAAGGAGTGGCCCGTGAGCCCTGTCGATATTTTCCGCATGTTGTCGCTGGCCGCCATCTGGGGCGCGAGCTTCCTGTTCATGCGCATCATCGCTCCCGCGATCGGTACGGTTCCGACCGGATTCTTCCGCGTTTCCATCGCCGCCGTCGGCTTGCTGGTGATTCTCGGGCTGATGCGCATCAGCTGGGATTTCAAAGGCAAGCTCAAGACTGTGATGTTGCTTGGCGTGATCAACTCCGGCGTGCCGGCGACGCTGTATTCGGTCGCCGCCCAGGTGCTGCCGGCCGGTTATTCGGCGATCTTCAATGCCACCACGCCATTGATGGGCGTGTTGATCGGCGGTTTGTTCTTCAGTGAAAAACTCACGCTGGCCAAACTCGCCGGGGTGTTCCTTGGCCTGCTCGGGGTGGGGGTGCTGACCCGCGCCGGCCCGGTCGCGTTCGATCTGCACTTGCTGATGGGCGCGGTGGCCTGCCTGCTCGCAACCACCTGTTATGGCTTCGCCGGGTTCCTCGCCCGACGCTGGCTGGATCAGGCCGGCGGCCTCGACAGTCGTCTGTCGGCGCTGGGCAGCATGCTCGGTGCAACCCTGTTTCTGTTGCCGCTGTTCGGTTACAGCGTCATCACTGCGCCGCCGGTGAGCTGGGGTGGCTGGAATGTCTGGCTGTCGCTGCTGGGCCTTGGGCTTGGCTGCACTGCGTTTGCCTACATCATTTACTTCCGCCTGCTGAGTTCCATCGGGCCGGTGAAATCGATGACCGTGACCTTCATGATTCCGCCATTCGGCGTGTTGTGGGGGGCGCTTTTTCTCGATGAGCCGCTGTCGATGGCCCACGTGTATGGCGGGGTATTGATCGCCATTGCGCTGTGGCTGGTGCTGAAACCCGCTGTGGTGAAGCCGGCAGAAGCCACCGCCCGCTGATTGGCAGATGCACAAAGGCCCGGGAGTTTCCTCCCGGGCCTTTTTCATGCGCGGCTGTTACGCCGATTTACGGAATACGAATACCAGACCGACGATGATCAGCAGCATCCCCAGCACGCTCAACGCCGCCAGGCGATTGCCAAAGATCAGGTAGTCCATCACCGCCGTCACGGCCGGCACCAGATAGAACAGGCTGGTGACATTGACCAGATTGCCCCGGGCGATCAGCCGGTACAGCAGCAACGTCGCCAGCACGGAAACCACCAGTCCCATCCACAGCACCGGCACAATGAAACCGGCGCTGTGCTCGAAGTGAAACGGCTGGAACGGCACGAAAATCCCGCACAGCAGCAGACCGGCCAGATACTGCACCGGCAGCGTGCCGAGGGGATTGTCGGTGATGCGCTTCTGCATGATCGAGCCGAAGGTCATGCTCGCCAGCGCCAGCAGCCCGAACAACATCCCCGCCAGCGACATTCCGGCCAGACCGATGCCCTGGTAAACCACCATGATCAGACCGGCCAGTCCCAACGCCAGCCCAAACATTCGGCTCGCCGAACGCTGCCGCTCCATGAGCACCACCGTCAGGATCGGTTGCACGCCCATGATGGTCGCCATCACCCCGGGCGTGACCTTCAGATCCAGCGCCAGCAGATAGAAGATCTGATAAGCCCCTAACAACACCACCCCGGTGGCCATCGCGTACAGCATCGGCTTGCCGCCCTTGGGCAACTTCAACTTGAGCAACGGCACCAGCAGCACCAGCCCGCACAGGGCAATCACAAACCGGATCAGCAGAAAGGCGAAGGGTGAAGCGTGGGCCAGCCCCCACTTGGAGAAGATCGCCCCGCTGCTCCACAGCAGAACGAACAGGCTCGTGGACGCCGCCGCGAGCGCGGACTTTTTCGAAAGGACAAACATGAATACCACCTGTAGTCAGGCAAATAGCCAACTCAGCCGAAGCTGAAATTCAGTAGGTTTTTTCAGGCGGGCACAGGGGTCAGCAGCAAACGCTGATCAGCCCGAAACACCAACGCCCGGCGGTGATACGACTGCGCACACCGGCGTGCTACTGACAGGTGGAGGGTAATGACTGATCTGCACAGGCTGCTGATTCCCGCACGGCACGACGCCAGCGTTGACCGCTGAATCGACTACCGCGTTGATGAGGGATGCAGGCATCTGGGCTGATCTTTTTTGAAGGGTTGGACAATGAGTCGTGCGACTCACGAGCGCCGACTATAACCAGCCCGCGACATGGATTGCAACGACTTGGACAAAGGGCCAGTAGCGACAGGCAGGAGGCAGGCGCATAGGCTCGTTTGCAATTGCAACGACCATAGTGGAGACGCCATGAAAACTGTCGCCGAGAACAAAGCGCCAGGCGCCAAATCGATGAGGGCCAAAGGAAAGCGCTCTGCTGGAGAATTATCTGAAAAGGAGTTACTCCGAATTAGAGAGGCATTGGCTAATCCAGCAGCGGAAGAGCCGGGAGGTGTTCTCGCCGGCGCATCCTTTACCTTCCCCGCATAAAAAAACCGCTCACAAGGAGCGGTTTTTTGTTTCTGCTTCCAGCCTCAACCAAACAGCCAATACCCCAGCAACGTCAACACCACCACCGCCAGCACCGGCCGCAGCACACGGTAGGCCTTCGGGTTGCGGCGTTTCCACTGTTTGACCGCACCACTGAACCTGTCGCTGAAGTTCTTGCTCCAGGCGTAAGCCTGGTTGATCCCGCCGACACGCTCGTCGTCGAGGTTCTGCGGTGCCGTGGCACGGCCCAGCCAGGCGCTGATGAAGCGGTTGATGCGGGTCATCAGGCGGCTGCTCAGCGGCCGCTCGATGTCGCAGAACAGGATGACGCGGGTCTGTTCGGTTTCGTTCTTGACCCAATGCACGTAGGTCTCGTCGAACATCACGTCTTCACCGTCGCGCCAGGCGTAGACCTGACCGTCGACGAAGATTCGGCAATCGTCGGAGTTTGGCGTTGACAGACCCAGGTGATAACGCAGGGAGCCGGCGAACGGATCGCGGTGCGGGTTCAAATGGCTGCCGCCCGGCAACAGCGCGAACATCGCGCCTTTGACGTTGGGGATGGCACTGACCAGCGCCACGGTTTTCGGGCACAGGGTTTCGGCCGATGGCAGCGGTTTGTCGTACCACTTGAGGTAGAAACGCTTCCAGCCTTTCTTGAAGAACGAGCCGAAACCGGCGTCGTTGTTCTTCTCGGCGGCACGAATATAACCCTCGTCGAACAGATGCATGGCTTCGTCGCGAATGGTTTCCCAGTTATCGCGCAACACGTCCAGCTCCGGAAACTTGCTGCGATCCAGATACGGCTTGGACGGCACGCCCGAGAACAGGTACATCAAGGCGTTATACGGGGCGAACAGCGCCGAGTGGTTGACGAACTGCCGCAACACCGGCAAACGCGCCTTGCCGCGCAAATGCACGTAGAGGATGCTGCCCACAAACAGCAGCAACACCGACACCTTGGCGGCTAACGAAAAGGTCATCAACAACTCCTTGAAATAAGACAACGCCACGCCATGTCATTTACCCGAGATGGCGGCCGGCCATGATAAACACTACCGGCTCCGGGAAAAACCCGCCCGACTCAAGATTCAGTGTTAAGAATTGCGCAACAAAGCACTTATTAACATAACGATCCTGAACCCTGGCTGACCTGAATCAACGTGCCCCCTTACTGCTGGTTCTCCTGATCGGTGAACAGATCACTGAACAGCATGCTCGACAGATAACGCTCACCGGAGTCGGGCAGCACCACCACAATGGTCTTGCCCTGCATTTCCGGGGTCTCCGCCAGACGCACCGCCACCGACATGGCCGCACCGCAGGAAATCCCGCACAGGATCCCCTCTTCCTGCATCAGGCGCAGGGCCATGGCCTTGGACTCGTCATCCGTCACCAGCTCGACCCGGTCAACCATCGACAGATCAAGGTTCTTCGGCACAAAACCGGCGCCGATGCCCTGAATCTTGTGCGGGCTCGGCTTGATCTCTTCACCCGCCAACGCCTGGGTAATCACCGGCGACGACACCGGTTCCACCGCCACCGACAGAATCGGTTTGCCCGCCGTATTCTTGATATACCGCGACACGCCGGTAATGGTTCCGCCGGTGCCGACGCCCGCCACCAGCACATCGATGGCGCCATCGGTGTCATTCCAGATTTCCGGGCCGGTGGTCTTTTCATGAATGGCCGGGTTGGCCGGGTTATCGAACTGGGCCGGCATGAAGTATTTGCCCGCGTCACTGGCTACGATTTCGTTGGCCTTTTCGATAGCGCCTTTCATGCCCTTGGCTGGCTCGGTCAGCACCAGCTCGGCGCCCAGCGCCTTGAGCACCTTGCGCCGCTCGATGCTCATCGAGGCCGGCATGGTCAGCAGCAACTTGTAGCCGCGCGCGGCCGCCACGAAGGCCAGGCCGATGCCGGTGTTGCCGGAGGTCGGCTCGACAATGGTCATGCCCGGCTTGAGTTTGCCGCTGCTTTCGGCGTCCCAGATCATGTTGGCGCCGATCCGGCACTTGACCGAGTAGCCCGGGTTGCGACCTTCGATCTTGGCCAGAATGGTCACGCCACGGGGCGCGATGCGGTTGATCTGCACCAGCGGCGTGTTGCCGATGGAATGGGCGTTGTCAGCAAAAATACGGCTCATGGCTGGGTCCTTGTGCAGCGTTGAATTCAGCTCTCCAAGGTAAGCCTGTTGCTCTTGTCAGTCCAGTCGGGCCGAACGTCTGCGCCAGGCGGCAGTCAATCGCTTTATACCGTTCGGAATTTGCTGCCATGAAGCGTCGCTACCGTTGGCCATTGTGGATTTTCACCACTCTCGTTGTATTACTGGTCGCCCTGCACATCGCCCTGCCCTACCTCGTGCGCGACTATCTGAATGACAAGCTGGCCAACATGGGCGACTACCGCGGCCAGATCACCGACGTGGACCTGGCGCTCTGGCGCGGGGCCTACAAGATCAATGGCCTGAAAATCGTCAAGGCCGACGGCAAGGTGCCGGTGCCGTTCGTCGATGCGCCGGTTATCGACCTGTCTGTCAGTTGGCACTCGCTTTGGTACGACCATGCTGTCGTGGCACAGGTGAAATTCTTTAAACCTCAGGTGAACTTCGTCGATGGTGGTGCCAACAAGCAGAACTCCCAGACCGGTCAGGGCACCGACTGGCGTGAGCAACTGGGCAAACTGTTGCCTATCACGCTCGACGAAGTGCAGATCAGCGATGGGCGGATCAGCTTTCGCAACTTCAACTCCAAGCCACCGGTAAACATGAATGCAACCAACGTCGACGCCAGCATTTACAACCTGACCAACGTGGTCGACAAAGAAAGCAGACGCGACGCTCGCTTCGAAGGCAAGGCCCTGCTGCTGGGGCATGCCCCGCTGGAAACCACAGCCACCTTCGACCCCTTGAGCAATTTCGAAGACTTCGAATTTCGCCTGCGGGCCCGCGACATCGAACTCAAGCGCATGAACGATTTCGCCTCGGCCTACGGCAAATTCGACTTCAACGCCGGCCACGGCGACGTGGTCATCGAAGCCGCCGCCAACAAGGGCCAGCTCAAGGGCTACATCAAACCGCTGCTGCGCGACGTGGACGTGTTCAACTGGCAGCAAGATGTCGAGAACAAGAACAAGGGGATCTTCCGCTCGATCTGGGAAGCACTGGTCGGCGGCACGGAAACCGTGCTGAAAAACCAGGGCAAAAACCAGTTTGCCACCCGAGTCGAACTCAGCGGCAGCGTGCACCAGCAAGATATCAACGCGTTCGAAGCGTTTTTGCAGATTTTGCGCAACGGATTCATCCAGGCCTTCAATGCCCGGTATGAACGGCCGAAGCCGGACGCGGGCTAAGTTTTACGGTTGACGATGTAGCGCCCGTTATCCTCTGCCGCGATCAATGCAGGCTTCTCCTGCAACGAATCCCAACCCAGACAGGCCAGGGCCAATGATCGCGGCACCGCTTCCCGACCATTACTGTAGCGACTGATGCTGCGGGCGCTCACACCCAACGCTTCGGCCGCCTCATTCAACGGTAGACCGGTGCGAGCGCGCCAATCCATGAAAATCCGTGTGTTTTCGTCCGGCGCATTTTGCGCGAGCGCGTCCCGGTACAAGGTATCGGCACCAATCTGGATATCCGGTTCCAGCCACTCCACGCTCCAGCCGTCGTCACCCAACTCAGCGGTTGCAAACACTTCGGCGTCCAGTAGCGGAGCGAGCCCCGGATAGGTTTGCAGATCGCGGCTCAAGTCCAGGTTCAGCCGTTGGCCATCAATAAAGGTCAGCGACAGGCAAGCATCGCCAACAGCCTGCACTGCGGCCAATCGTGGCCGCTTCATGGGTAACATCGTTTCCAGTCCTCCAGCAATTGCGTCTGATGGGCCGAAACCCACGCCAACGCTTCCTTGACGATCAGTGGCGGTGCCTTGCCCATCATGACCTCGACGGTTTCCAGGCTAAGCATCACATCCACTCCACCACCGGTCAGGTGAACATGGGGTGGCGGGTGATCCTTCTCGCGCAACTGAATGCGGTATTTTTCGCGAAATCGGTATTTGGTAGTCATGCCCGAAGGCTATCGCCAAATCGGCGATACCTGGAATACTGGCCTCGTGCCGAAACTGAGTCAACATGTGACGCCCCATTCAGAGACTGAATAAGCCGTCTGCGTTCACAGTCGACCGGGCCGCGCGTTATAGTCGGGCATCCGATTATTTCGCCCCCGCCCTGCCCGTTCAGGTCGGCGTTACCGTTCGAGGATTAGCAGATGAAGTTCGAAGGCACCCAGGCCTACGTCGCCACCGATGACCTGAAGCTGGCGGTCAACGCCGCCATCACCCTGGAGCGGCCGCTGCTGGTCAAGGGCGAACCGGGCACCGGCAAGACCATGCTCGCCGAGCAACTGGCCGAATCGTTCGGCGCCAAGCTGATCACCTGGCACATCAAGTCCACCACCAAGGCCCATCAGGGCCTGTACGAGTACGATGCGGTCAGCCGTCTGCGCGACTCGCAACTGGGCAATGAAAAAGTCCACGACGTACGCAACTACCTGAAGAAGGGCAAGCTCTGGGAAGCGTTCGAGTCCGAAGAGCGGGTCATTCTGCTGATCGACGAAATCGACAAGGCCGACATCGAGTTCCCCAACGACCTGTTGCAGGAACTCGACAAGATGGAGTTCTACGTTTACGAGATCGACGAGACCATCAAGGCCAAGAAACGTCCGATCATCATCATTACCTCCAACAACGAGAAAGAGCTGCCGGACGCCTTCCTGCGCCGCTGCTTCTTCCACTACATCGCCTTCCCCGACCGCACCACCCTGCAGAAAATCGTCGATGTTCACTACCCGGACATCAAGAAGGATCTGGTCAGCGAAGCGCTGGACGTGTTCTTCGACGTGCGCAAGGTGCCGGGCCTGAAGAAGAAGCCGTCGACCTCGGAACTGGTCGACTGGCTGAAACTGCTGATGGCCGACAATATTGGCGAAGCGGTGCTGCGCGAACGCGATCCGACCAAAGCCATCCCGCCGCTGGCCGGTGCGCTGGTGAAGAACGAACAGGACGTGCAACTGCTTGAGCGCCTGGCGTTCATGAGCCGTCGCGGCACCCGCTAAGAGGCTGACGCCATGTTGCTCAACCTGTTCAATGAAATGCGTGCAGCCAAGGTGCCGGTGTCGGTGCGCGAGCTGCTCGACCTGATCAACGCGCTGAAACAGCGCGTGACCTTCGCCGACATGGACGAGTTCTACTACTTGTCGCGGGCGATTCTGGTGAAGGACGAACGGCATTTCGACAAGTTCGACCGTGCGTTCGGCGCCTACTTCAATGGCCTGGAAAAGCTCGACGATCACTTGCAGGCGCTGATCCCCGAAGACTGGCTGCGCAAGGAATTCGAGCGTTCGCTGAGCGACGAGGAACGCGCGCAGATCCAGTCCCTCGGCGGTCTGGACAAGCTGATCGAAGAGTTCAAGAAACGCCTGGAAGAACAGAAGGAACGCCACGCCGGCGGCAACAAATGGATCGGTACCGGCGGCACCAGCCCGTTCGGCTCCGGTGGTTTCAACCCGGAAGGCATCCGGGTCGGCGATGCCGGCAAGCGCCAGGGCAAAGCGGTGAAAGTCTGGGATCAGCGCGAGTACAAGAACCTCGACGATTCCGTGGAGCTGGGCACCCGCAACATCAAGGTCGCCCTGCGTCGCCTGCGCAAATTCGCGCGTCAGGGCGCGGCGGAAGAACTGGACATCGACGGCACCATCGACCACACCGCCAAGGACGCCGGCCTGCTGAACATCCAGATGCGCCCGGAACGGCGCAACACGGTGAAGCTGTTGCTGCTGTTCGACATCGGCGGCTCGATGGACGCCCACGTGAAGATCTGCGAGGAACTGTTCTCGGCCTGCAAGACCGAGTTCAAGCATCTGGAGTACTTCTACTTCCACAACTTCATTTATGAATCGGTGTGGAAGAACAACATGCGCCGCACTTCCGAGCGCACGTCGACCCAGGACCTGCTGCACAAGTATGGCGCTGACTACAAAGTGATCTTCATCGGTGACGCCGCGATGGCGCCTTATGAAATCACCCAGGCCGGCGGCAGCGTCGAGCACTGGAACGAAGAGCCGGGTTACGTGTGGATGCAGCGCTTCATGGAGAAGTACAAGAAGCTCATCTGGATCAATCCGTACCCCAAAGATACGTGGGGCTACACCTCGTCGACCAATATCGTGCGGGATTTGATCGAGGACCAGATGTATCCGCTGACGTTGCGCGGGCTGGAAGAAGGGATGCGGTTTCTGTCCAAGTAACCGGATTCTTCCCACGTCGAACGGTATGCCTGGGAACGTATCAAGTGACGCTCTGCGTCACTGGGACGCGGAGCGTCCCGAGCGGCATTCCCACGCAGACGGTTCGACGCCTCGACGTGGGAACGATCAAGTAAAGCGCCGCAGATATTCGACATGCTCCCGGTGCGCCACTTCCTGCACCACCGGGCGCAACCTGACCTTCGCCCCCGGCAGACACTGCGCCAGTCGAGCCAGCGCCAACGGCGTCAACGCGCCCAATCGCGGATAGCCGCCAATCGTCTGCCGATCATTGAGCAACACGATCGGCTGCCCGTCCGGCGGAACCTGCACAGCACCCAGAGGAATGCCCTCGGAAATCATCGGTTTGCCCTGATACTGCAACGCCGTGCCCAACAGACGAATACCCATGCGATCGGCGCGACTGTCCAGCGTCCAGGCACGGTTGAAGGCATCGAACAGACTCTGCCCGCTGAACTGACCGATTTGCGCGCCGAGCACCAGATCGAGCGGTGCGTCGAGGCGCAGGTCCGGTCGATGCTCCGCCGGAACCTCACGCACCAACAGGGTTTCGCCCTGATAACTCAGCGAAGCGCCCTTGGCCAGCGGCAATCCAAAACCATCAAGACCGCCAAGCTCCTCACGCACCACCGTAGCACTGCTGCCCAGCACTTTCGGCGCACTGAAACCGCCGGGCGCCGCCAGATAGGCCCGCGCGCCCAGCAACGGCTGAGTGAACTTCAAGGTCTGCCCTTTGCGCAGTTTGAAACTGCGCCACGGCGCCAACCCCTCACCTTCGATCTGCGCGCCAAGATCCGCGCCAGCCATTGCCAGCAGACAATCCTCTTGCGCCACCACCGTAAACCCGCCGAGGGTGATTTCGATCACCGGCAGATCCAGGTCATTGCCCAGCAGCCAGTTGGCCCAGGCCATCGACCGCCAGTCCGCCGCGCCGCCCTGAGTCACGCCCAGATGCCGCACGCCAAACCGCCCGGCATCCTGCAACAGGCACAGCGGCGTACTCGCTTCAATCGTCAGTCGGCTCATGCCAGGGCCTCCAGAGGCGTGTCATCACCGCCCAGACGGATGAATTCGGCATGACTCACCGCTTCGAAACGCACGGTATCGCCGGGCTGCATGAGGCTGTAGCCATCGCGTTCACGGTCGAACAGTTTTGCCGGCGTACGCCCGATCAGGTTCCAGCCACCGGGAGACACCACCGGATACGCCGCTGTCTGCCGCTCGGCGATGCCGACGCTGCCGGCGGCGACTTTCTTGCGTGGGGTATTCAGACGTGGTGCCGCGAGAATTTCTTCCACCAGCCCCATGAACGCGAAACCCGGCGCAAAGCCTAGGGCGAACACCTGATATTCACGAGCACTGTGACGGCGGATCACTTCTTCCACCGCCAAACCGCTGCGTTGTGACAGCAGACTCAATTCCGGTCCGACGCTCAGGTCGTACCACACCGGCAACACATGACACTTGACGTCGGTGTGCGCATTCGGCGACAGGTCGATCAGCGCTTCGGCGATCAACTCCCGCGCCTGATTCGGGCTCAACGCGGTCAGATCGTAATGCACCATCAACGTGGTGTACGACGGCACCAGATCGACCAAATGCTCGCCGAACACCGCGCGCAGCCGCTCACTGGCGGCGAGCATCCACGGCATGTTGGCTTCGGCGATTTCATCGAACAGGCGCAGCATCAGGCAATCCAGTGCCACCACTTCCACTCGCGGATTCATGGCGCGCTCTGCTCGTTCAAAGCCTGACGAATGCGCTGCACGGCCGCCACAGAACTGGCGTTGTCGCCATGTACGCACAGCGTGTTGGCTTGCAGGTGCAGCGCGCTGCCGTCGCTGGCGGTGAGGTTGTCACCACGGGCGATGGTCAGCGCCTGCCCGATAATGGTTTCGGAATCGTGGTGTACCGCGCCCGGCAGTTGTCGCGAAACCAGTCGGCCGGCGCTGTCGTAGGCGCGGTCGGCGAAGGCTTCGAACCACAGGCTCACGCCGTATTCGTCGCCGAGTTGCTGGGCTGCCGTGTTATCGCGGGTGGCCATCAGCATCAGCGGCAGGCTGCGATCGTAAGCCGCGACGGCCTGAATCACCGCCCGCAACTGCGCCGGGTTGGCCATCATGTCGTTGTACATCGCGCCGTGGGGTTTGACGTAACTGACCCGCCCGCCTTGGGCACGACAAATACCGTCGAGGGCACCGATCTGGTAATGCAGGATGTCTTGCAGCTCCTGGGCGGTGTAGGCCATGGAACGCCGGCCGAATCCCACCAGATCCTGATAGGCCGGATGCGCACCGATCTGCACGCCGTGGCTCAGGGCCAGGCTGACGGTCTTGCGCATGATGCTCGGGTCGCCGGCGTGAAAACCGCAGGCAATGTTGGCGCAGTCGATGAAGGGCATGACTTCCGCATCCAGACCCATGGTCCAGCTGCCGAAGCTCTCGCCGATGTCACAGTTCAATAGCAGGCGGCTCACGGTGAACACTCCTGTAGTTCTTTTCTTTTTTTGCTGTGGGACAGGCAGTGTCCCGCAGGTTATCAGTTACTGCGCGTCCAGTTGTTTGCCACGGGTTTCCGGCAGGCTCAACGCCGCGAGGATCACCACGCCGTAGGACACTGCCGCAAAGGCACCGATGCCTACACTCAGCGGCACTTTCTGGCTGAGCAACCCGATCAACAGCGGGAACAACGCCGCCAGTGCCCGGCCGATGTTGTAGCAGAAGCCCTGCCCCGAGCCGCGAATCCGGGTCGGGAACAGTTCGGTGAGAAACGCTCCCATGCCACTGAAAATCCCCGAGGCAAAAAAGCCCAGCGGAAAGCCCAACCACAGCATCACGCCATTGCTGACCGGTAATTGGGTGTAGAGCAGAACGATGGTGAACGAGCCGACCGCGAACAGGATGAAGTTCTTCTTGCGGCCCAGCAGGTCGGTCAAATAGGCGCTGATCACATAACCGACGTAGGAACCAATGATCACCATCGCCAGATAACCGCCGGTGCCGAGTACGCTCAAGCCGCGTTCGTTCTTCAGAAAAGTCGGCAGCCAGGAGGTGATCGCGTAATAACCGCCGAGGGCGCCGGTGGTCAGCAACGAGGCGCGAATCGTGGTGAAGAGCATGCCGGGGGCGAAGATCTCGTAGAACTTCGACGGGCTGTCCGGGGTTTGCTTGGCTTTGGCTTCGCGATAAATCTCCGGATCTTTCACCAGACGCCGGACAAAAATCACGAACACCGCCGGCACGATGCCGAGGATAAACAGTGCGCGCCAGGCATCCTCCGGCGGCAGTACCGAGAACAGCAGCGCATAGAGAATCGCCGTCAGCCCCCAACCCAGCGCCCAGCCGGATTGCACCATGCCCACCGCTTTGCCGCGATCCTTTGCGCGGATCACTTCACCGATCAGCACTGCGCCAGCCGTCCACTCGCCGCCGAAACCGAAGCCCATCAGTGTGCGGGCGATCAGCAGCTGTTCGTAGTTTTGAGCGAAGCCGCAGAGGAAAGTGAAGAAGGCAAACCACAGCACCGTCAGTTGCAGGGTGCGCACGCGGCCGATGCGGTCGGAGAGAATCCCCGCCACCCAGCCGCCGATGGCCGAAGCGATCAGGGTACTGGTGTGAATCAGGCCGGCTTCGCCGGTGGTGATGCCCCACATCGCGATCAGGGTCGGCACCACGAAGCTGAGCATCTGGGTGTCCATGCCGTCCAGACCGTAGCCGATCTTGCAGCTCCAGAAGGTCCGGCGCTCCTGCTGATTGATGTTGCGATACCAGTCGAATGGGCCGGGACGGGCCGCGGTCTTGGGGAGGTCGAGGGTGTCGGGCGCACTCATGGCATGTCTCCGCAGGCTTTTATTGGTCTTGTTCGAAGCTCCGACGACGCCTATCGTGGGAACCGGATGCGTCGATTCTTGGGTGCGTCACCCGGTCGCGTCCAACGAATAAAAACCCGCCCAAGACATAAGAAAAATTTGTTGCCATGAACCTGAAGTTTCTCGAAACCTTCGTCTGGGTCGCCCGGCTGAAAAGTTTTCGCCTGACCGCCGACAAGCTGTTCACCACCCAGGCTTCGATTTCCAGCCGGATTGCAGTACTCGAAGGCGAGCTCGGGGTGAAGCTGTTCCTGCGTGACTCACGCGGCGTCAGTCTGACGCCCGAAGGTTTGAAAGTGCTGGACTATGCCGAGCAGATGCTCGACACGATGCAGGCGCTGAAGCAGTCGATCGAGACCCGATCGAGCAAGGTCGGCCGGGTACGTATCGGCGTGATGGACACGGTGATCCACACCTGGCTCAGCCCGCTGGTGGCGCAGATGACCGATCTGTACCCTCGGGTGGAAATCGAGCTGGTGGCGGATACCTCGCTGAACCTCTGCGATCAGCTGCAAAAAGGCTTTCTCGATTTGATCCTGCAAACCGACCTGGTGCGCCAGGAAAGCGTGCGCAGCCTGGAGCTGGCCAGCCACCCGATCGGCTGGATCGTCGCCAGCCATTCGATCTACAACCGCGACTACCAAAGCCTCGCCGACCTGGCGCAGGAACGGATCATCACCTACTCGAAAAACTCCCGGCCGCATCAGGACATTCTGGCGCTGATGCAGACCCAGGGCGTGCTGGCGCCACGCTTGAACTGTGTGAATTCGGTGTCGGCGATCACCCGTCTGTTGCGCGACGGCTTCGGCATTGGCGCGTTGCCGCCGTTGCTGGTGGCCGAGGAACTGGCGCGAGGGGAATTGACCCTGCTTGACATCGAACAGCGTCCGCCGAACCTGCAGGTGGTGGTGTCGTGGCGGGTCGGTGTGGAATGGGTCGAGGAGATTGTGACGCTGTGTCAGCAGGTGCTGGAGGAATATGCGCGCAAGGTAGGTACGGATTACATCGTTCTAAGTTGATCATTCCCACGCTCTGCGTGGGAATGCAGCCCGGGACGCTCCGCGTCCCTGGCAAGCCGAACGCGGAGCATCCGTTGAGGCTCAGAGCCCGCGCACATCCCGGTCTTCGATCGGCCGGCTCTGGCGCAGGCGCTTGCCGCCCAGCACCACCCAGTCGATCAGACGGAACAGGCATTCAAGGCCGAACGACAGCAACATCGCGCCGCTCATGCCCCAGATCATCGCTTCCGGCGTCAGCAGGATCTGGTAGCTGTAGCCATTCCAGGTTTCCTTGCGGATGTCCGGGTCGGCGGCCAGCACCACTTGCAGGAAGCGGATGTACCACGGGCCCTGCATCGCCTGGAATTGCTTGTCCAGCGCCAGCTGACGGTTGAGCAAGGTGCTCAGGCTGTCGGCATCGCTGCGAAACACCGGATCTTCGCTGGCTCGATAGTGGGCGACCAGCGCCTGGATATCACCCTTGAAAAACTGCTCGGCGGTGCCCTGGAAGCCGCGCAGACCGGTCTGCGCCTCGATCAGGTGCGCTTCGACCCGCTTGGCGTAATCGTTGATGAAGCCCGGCACCTGGACACCGATCAACAGGCCCGCCGCAAACAACACCAGCCGTAGATAACTGAGCAACATGGGGGTGCAATCCTTATTCGGTCGTGCCCTGGCTGACGCATTCGCCGCGTCGCCACAGGCTCCATTGGCCCGGTTCGTAGCGGGTCCAGGTTTCGTTTTCGGTCAAGGGTTCGGTGGCAATCACCGTGACCACGTCGTTGGGCGTGGTTTCGGCCTGGAAGTCGACAATCACATCGACATCCTTGAGCCGCGCCGGGCCAAACGGTGCGCGTCGGGTGATCTGCGCCAGTTTGGTCGAGCAATAGCAGAACAGCCAGTCGCCGTCGCTGAGCAAGCAGTTGAACACGCCTTTGCTGCGATATTCGGCGCAGGCCGCGACCAGATCCGGCAGCAGCACTTCTATATCGACCGGTTCCGGAAACGCTGCACGTACCCGATTGAGCAAATCGCAGAACGCCGCTTCGCTGTCGGTATCGCCGACCGGACGGTAGAAACTCTTGATCGGGGTGAAATCGGCGAGTTGACCGTTGTGCGCGAAGCACCAGTTGCGCCCCCACAGTTCGCGGACGAACGGGTGGGTGTTGGACAGGCAGACCTTGCCGACGTTGGCCTGACGGATATGGCCGATGACCACTTCGCTCTTGATCGGATAGCGCTGCACCAGATTGGCCACTTCCGATTCGCTGCTGGCCGCCGGGTCCTGGAACAGGCGCAACCCGCGCCCTTCGTAGAAGGCAATGCCCCAGCCGTCGCGATGTGGCCCGGTGCGACCGCCGCGCTGCATCAGCCCGGTGAAGCTGAACACGATGTCGGTCGGCACGTTGGCACTCATGCCCAGTAATTCACACATGTGCGGACTCTCGTGATTACAGACGCGGCTCGACCCGCATGCGCTGCGGATTGCTCGGCACCGGCGGGCGACCGTAGCGGTCATCGCCGGCACCGCCGAACGGTTGATCGGCGTCGCGCTCGTCATCGGCACGGGCCGCTGCGCGGGCGGCTTCAGCCTGCTCCCGGCGGGCCTTGGAGGCGCGTTCGATCGGCAGGCGGATCAGCACGAAAATCAGGTACAGGCCGAATGCGATCATGGCGTACATGAGCAGTTCGGAAATGGCGCGCCAGGCGTTGTTGCCGACCTTGAACGCCAGATCCAGCGCCGTGATGGCGATGGCCGGGGCGAATTTTTCCTTCACCGGGTCAATGATGGTCGGGCTGAACAGCAACACCGCCATCAGCACACGCAGCGGCTCACGCAGCCAGCGCCACATCCAGCGGGTCATGCGCATCCACACCAGCAGGCAGCCCACGGCGGCAAAGGCGTAAAGGCCCCAGGCGATCAGATAGTCGTTCTCGGTCATGGTGTCCATGGCAAGGCAGGCAAAGAGGCGCTTATAGTAACGACTTTTCGCACGTCAGGCTTCCCTGCCGTCCGTGCGGCCCTTATTTGTCATGTCCGAGAGCTTTCCATGCCCGTATCCGCCAACGTCAGCAGCGCCCCGATTGCCCACAAGGCCGCCGGTCACGACCCGTACGCCTGGCTGCAGGAACGCGACACCGACGCGGTGCTCGACTACCTCAAGGCTGAAAACGACTACCAGCAGGCACAGACCGCCGATCAGGCCGAACTGCGCGAAACCCTGTTCGAAGAGATCAAGGGCCGGATCCTCGAAACCGACCTTTCCCTTCCCTCGCCATGGGGCCCGTACCTGTATTACACCCGCACCACAGCGGGTGACGAATATGCCCGTCACTACCGCTGCCCGCGTCCGGCCGACGACAGCCTGACCCTCGACGAAAGCCGCGAACAACTGCTGCTCGATCCGAACGCTCTGGCCAACGGCGGCTTTTTCTCCCTCGGCGCCTTCAGCATCAGCCCGGATCACCAGCGTCTGGCCTACAGCGTCGACGCCTCGGGCGACGAGATTTACACGCTGTTCGTGAAGGAATTATCCAGCGAGCGTGTCAGCGAACTGGAATTCCAGGATTGCGACGGCAGCATGACCTGGGCCAACGACAGCCTGACCCTGTTCTTCGGCGTGCTCGACGACACCCATCGCCCGCACAAACTGTTCCGCTATCGTCTGGACGGCACCGCCGCCGAAGAGGTCTTCCACGAGCCGGACGGGCGTTTCTTCCTGCATTGCTACCGCGCCAGCTCCGAGCAACAACTGCTGTTGTCGTTGGGCAGCAAGACCACCAGCGAAGTCTGGGCGCTGGACGCCCATCAGCCGCACCAGCCATTCACTTGCCTGGCGCCACGGGTCGAGGATCACGAATACGACGTCGATCACGGCAAACTCGATGGCGAATGGACCTGGTTCATCCGCACCAACCGCGACGGCATCAACTTCGCCCTGTATCAGGCGCCGGACACCGGCATTGCACCGAGCGAAGCCGACTGGCAGAACCTGATCCCGCACAGCGATTCGGTGATGCTCGATGGCGTGACCCTCAACGCCGAAGCCCTGACGCTGAGCCTGCGCGAAGGTGGTCTGCCGATCATCGAAGTTCGCCCACACGGTCTGGCGCCTTATCGCGTGCAATTGCCGGACGCGGCCTACAGCCTCTATGTGCAAAACAGCCTGGAATTCGAAAGCGACCGCATTCGCCTGCGCTATGAAGCGCTGAACCGTCCGGCTCAGGTTCGGCAATTGATCCTCGCCACCGGCGAACAGACTGTGCTCAAGGAAACCCCGGTGCTCGGCCCGTTCGACGCCGACGCCTACGTCAGTCAGCGCCTGTGGGCGACCGCGCCGGACGGCACCCAGGTGCCGATCAGCCTGGTGATGAAACGGGAAATGGTTGGCAAACCAGTCCCGCTGTACCTGTACGGTTACGGCGCCTACGGTTCGAGCCTCGATCCGTGGTTCTCCCACGCGCGGCTGAGCCTGCTGGATCGCGGCATGGCGTTCGCCATCGCCCACGTGCGCGGCGGCGGTGAACTGGGCGAAGCGTGGTACCGCGCCGGCAAGCAGGAGCACAAGCACAACACCTTCAGCGACTTCATTGCCTGCGCCGAATTCCTGATCCTCAACGGCATTACCACCGCGCCACAGCTGGCGATCAGTGGTGGCAGCGCCGGTGGCCTGCTGATCGGCGCGGTGCTCAACCAGCGTCCGGACCTGTTCGGTGTGGCGATTGCCGAAGTGCCATTCGTCGACGTGCTCAACACCATGCTCGACCCGGACCTGCCGCTGACCGTCACCGAATACGACGAGTGGGGCAATCCCGAAGAGCCGGAGGTCTACGAGCGGATCAAGGCCTATGCGCCGTACGAAAACGTCACTGCACAGGCGTATCCCGCAACACTGGTGATCGCCGGCTACAACGACAGCCGCGTGCAATATTGGGAAGCGGCCAAGTGGGTGGCGAAGTTGCGTGCGACCAAGACCGATGACAATCCATTGCTGCTCAAGACCGAACTGGGCGCCGGCCACGGCGGCATGAGCGGGCGTTATCAGGGATTACGTGACGTAGCGCTCGAATATGCATTTGTTTTCAAGGTTCTGGGCATTGCCTGAGGAACTCCGCCGGTCAGTCAGGTCTTAATTCCGGGCACCGGGAGCCGATAAGCAGATCGGCCCCCGGTGGCGAGCCTGCCACCCGACACAACAAAAAGACCGCATGACATGTCAGAACCAACCCTACTGAACAACGAAATCCGCGACTGGCTGATGGACTGCGGCCTGTTCGATCAATTGCAACTGGCGGATTTCGCCGCCGCTTCGGGCTACTTCAGCATCAGCACCGTGGCTGAAGGCGAAGCGATCTTTCGCGAAGGCGATGCCGGCAGTTTCATGTGCATCATCCACACCGGCCAGGTGGCCGTGCAGAAAACCGGTGGCGACGGCCAGGTCGTGACCATGGCCACCCTGCGCAGCGGCCGGGCGTTCGGTGAAATGGCCGTGCTCGACGGCGAACGCCGTTCAGCGACTTGTGTGGCGGCGAGCAACTGTCAGTTGCTCAACCTCGGCAAGGATTCGCTGGAAAAAATGCTCAACGACGCACCGAAGATCGCCGCCAAGATCATCCGCGCCCTCGCCGTCTCCCTCTCCAAACGCCTGCGCATGGCCGACGGCCAGCTCGCCGCCCAGCAGATCTAGCCCCCCGGGGATTTGGGTTTGCTGTCGTTCTGTTCCAGGCCCGGCAATGGCTGATCCTTGGTCGGCGGGCTGGGCATTTCGATCGGCACCAGCGGCGGGCCGCCACTGCCGGGGCCGGCCTTGGGAATCGGCACCGGGCTGATCTGCGGATACGGGGTTGGCGTCGCGGTGCCGGGCGAGCCCGGTTGCGGTGTGGGGCTGACGGGAATCGTCTGTTGCGCCTGTCCGGCAGTTATCGAGAGCGCGGCCAGGGTAATGACCGTTAGAATGGTGCGCTTCATCAAGGGCTCCGTTGGCCTGAAGTCTGCCTTCAGGCTACTCCCAACGCGCCGGCTTGCCTTCCCCCCCTGTAGAGATTTCCATGAAACGTTTCGTTCTGCTCGACACCACGCCGATCCCTGACAACGGTGGCGCCCTGTGCCTGTTCGAGTATGGCGAGGACTTCGTCATCAAGATCCAGGGCGGCGACGGCGGCCAATTGATGAACACCCGCATGCACGGTTCCGAAGACGCGCTGGCCGAGATCCCGTGTCGCAAGGTCGCCGGCCGGCCGAACTCGCGCGTGCTGATCGGTGGCCTGGGCATGGGTTTCACCCTCGCCTCCGCGCTCAAGCATCTGGGCAAGAGCGCCGAAGTGGTGGTCGCCGAGCTGGTACCCGGCGTGGTCGAGTGGAATCGCGGCCCGCTCGGTGAAAAGTCCGGGCGCCCGCTGCTCGACCCGCGCACGGTGATCCGTCAGGAAGACGTAGCCAAGGTGCTGCAAAGTGAGCCGAACGGCTTCGACGCGATCATGCTCGATGTCGACAATGGCCCCGAAGGCCTGACCCAGAAGGCCAATAGCTGGCTGTATTCCGCCGCAGGCCTGGCCGCCTGCGCCAAAGCGATGCGGCCCAAAGGCGTGCTGGCGGTGTGGTCGGCCAGTGCCGACCGGCAGTTTTCCGACAAATTGAAGAAGGCCGGTTTCAAGGCCGAGGAAGTCCAGGTCTTCGCCCACGGCAACAAGGGCACGCGCCACACAATCTGGATTGCCGAGAAGCTCAAGGGCTGAGCTAAACTTGCGTCATAACCGTCATTAGTCTTCTGCAAAGGTGAACCCATGAGTTCGTCCACCCCGACCAACACCTCGAAGCTGGATCGCATCCTCGCCGACAACCAGCGCGACAAGGAAATGGGCTACCGCGACAAGGCCCTGAAGATGTACCCGCACGTTTGCGGCCGCTGCGCTCGTGAGTTTTCCGGCAAGCGCCTGAGCGAGCTGACCGTGCATCACCGCGACCACAACCACGACAACAACCCGCAGGACGGTTCCAACTGGGAGCTGCTGTGCCTGTACTGCCACGACAACGAACACTCGCGCTACACCGACCAGCAGTACTTCGGCGAAGGCTCGCTGAGCACGCCGAAAATCGCCAAGGCCACACACAATCCGTTTGCGGCGCTGGCCGGGCTGATGAAGAAAGAAGACTGAGTTCCCCAACTCTGATCGTTCCCACGCTCCGCGTGGGAATGCAGCCCGGGACGCTCCGCGTCCCAAAGCGGACGCAGAGCGTCCATTGAGGCATTCCCACGCAGAGCGTGGGAACGATCTGTCCTGAATCTGCCCGCCCTCCCCCAATCCCCGTATAATCGCCCTCTTTTCCCGAAGGCACCCCGCTCGTGGCAGACAAACGGTACAGCTGCATTGGTTTGTATAACCCCAAATCACCGGAAAACGTCGGTTCGGTGATGCGCGCCGCAGGCTGCTACGGCGTGTCGACCGTGTTCTACACCGGCAAGCGCTATGAGCGCGCCGCCGATTTCGTCACCGACACCAAGCGCGTGCACTACGACATCCCGCTGATCGGCATCGACGACCTGAAAAAGATCCTGCCGCTCAACTGCGTCCCGGTTGCCGTGGAACTGGTCGACGGCGCCCGCCCGCTGCCGGAATACACTCACCCGGATCGCGCCCTGTACATCTTCGGCCCCGAAGACGGCTCGCTGGATCAGGAGATCCGCGACTGGTGCGAAGACGTCGTGTACATCCCGACCACCGGTTGCATGAACCTCGCCGCCACGGTCAACGTCGTGCTCTACGACCGCATGGCCAAAGGCCTGAACACCCGCTCCGGACCGAAATTCCGCTGAAACGCCGCACATCCGATGGAACGAGCTGACCGCCTGCGCAGTCAGCTTGTTTATCCATTACTCATTGCCTGGAGAAAGATCATGACCGAGCTCAAACGCGTCGAACGTATCGAATCCACCCCGTTTCAGAGCCGTCCCGAGCAGAACGTCGAAGGCTGGGAGCGCATCGGTTCGCTGGCCGGCGGCGTGATCATGGTCGGCAAGGGCCTGCGCCGTGGCGGCGTATTCGGGCTGATTCAGGTGGCGATTGGCGGCGTGGCCATGGCCCGCGGCATCACCGGCCACAGCTCGGTGAAAAGCCTGCTGGAGAAAAGCCGTCAGGACATGAACAACGTGCGGGCGAAGATCGAGCGGGCCGGTGAAGAGCTGAGCAAGCTCAAGGCCAATGCCGAGGCGGCGACCAACACCGCCACCGTGACCGGCAATGACTCGGTGAAATCGCCGAAAGCCGGGGTTTGACCGCTACCGAAGCAACCCGCTATCAAGGACCTTGGACGACTCGCCGAGAACGCTTTCGGCGAGTTGCACAAACTCTTTGGTGTCCACCGTCCCCAGATGCATCGCCCCGCGCAGGACATCATCCAGCGAGCGCTTGTTGCGGGTCTTCAGGCGAATCTCGCCGTCCAGCTCCTGCAATAGCAACACCGCTTTCGACAGCTGCGCCGGGCTGATCTGCTCGCCGCGCAGGGTCGTGACTTTCTGACTGTCCTTGGTCAGTTTCGCCTGCAAGCTCTGATAACGCTCGTCACTCATGCCGCCGGCACGGCGCACCAGTTCAATGGCGTAATACTCGGCGAACCCTTCGCTGATCCAGTCGCTGCGCTGCTCGTCGTTGATCCGTCCGAACACCTGCGCCAGCTCGCGCACCAGTGCGCTGCTGCCGCTTTCGCTGACCAGCGGCAACCGTGTGTTGAGGTAGATCGACTCCCGCGCCGCCAGACTGCCGCGCCACATCGGGTCGTTGGCGCCGACAATCAGCAGTTTGCTCGGATGGCGGGGAAACACCGCCTGCACCTGTGGCCAAACGAACGTCAGCAGCGTCAGCACGTCCATCCGGCGCATGCCCTGCCCTTGCGGCGAGGCCACGGTGACTTCGGTTTCCCCCAACCGCGTGCGGCGGCTGCCGAGGTGGCCGGCGAGCATCCAGCCGGTCGGGCGGTCGAACAGGCGTGACGGATTGTCGATACGGAATTTGTTCTTGCCGATGCGCGGCCAGGCGGTTTCGACGCTCTTCCAGCCGTCGGGCAATTCGAAGTGCAGGCGCGCGACCAGCTCGATGCCGTCCTGCTGATCGAGCCTGGCTGGCGGCACCAGTTCATCGCCACGCATCAGCGCCCAGGTCGGGGTCATGCGCGTGTCGAAGCTGCCGTTCTTGCGGCCGTGGCTGATGCGTACGCGGTAGGTCAGGCTGGCCTTGTCCGCCGTCGGGCGCCAGACCCCGCGCGCCGGTTTGCCCGGCGTCAGTTGCCACTGGCCGTCGGCCTTGAAGTCGCTGTAGTGGCTGCCATCGCCGAGGTCGAAATCCAGGCTGCGCACCGCTTCGCCCTTGGCGAGGGTCAGGCGCACTTCGGCCTGATCGCTCTGCGGCAGCAGGCGTACCTGATAATCCAGATCGACTTTCTTCGCCGCCCACACCGGCGCACTCAGCGCCAGCAGCGTGACGATCAGCGCCCGGCGCAATCCCGTCGCCATACCTGCTCCTTGGTCAATCGTTAACCTGCGCGGAAAATCAGGTGATCTTCCCAGTCGTCTTCCGGCACGCTGCCTTCGGCGAGCATGCGCCCGGACTGGGAAATCCGTTCGTGGTGCACCGCGTCGCGATCACCGCAGACCAGGTGATGCCACAGCGGCAGGTCCTTGCCTTCGCTGACCAGCCGATAACCGCAGGTCGGCGGCAGCCATTTGAACGCTTCGGCCTGGCCCGGAGTGAGCTGAATGCAGTCCGGGACAAACTGCATGCGGTTCGGGTAATCGCTGCACTGGCAGGTTTTCAGGTCCAGCAGTTTGCAGGCGATGCGCGTGTAATAGACGCTGTTGTCTTCTTCATCCTCGAGCTTTTGCAGGCAGCACAGACCGCAACCGTCGCACAGCGATTCCCATTCCTCGTGATCGAGTTGATCGAGGGTTTTGCGTATCCAGAACGGTTCGACTTTGGCGGCCATGGCTCAAGCATCAACATCAGGTGGTGAAAAGGCCGCCAGTCTAGTGCCCAAGGCCCCGTGATCCAAGCGCTGGCGACTGCCGGTTGTGCGGGGCTTGTCAGTTTTTGCACGGCCAAGTAGCTTTGCCGGTCACACCAGGCCTTTGCCGGATGCCATTAACGCTCGACCGCGTCGCATCCGGTGAACTGCAGGCTTGCGCCACAACCCCATCGTTCAGCCCAACTGATCCCGCCGGGTTTCGCTTCCAACCTGTCCTCAAACGTAGCAAGGAATCTTTCGATGAGTGCCAACCCTCGCGTTGCCGAATACGCCATTCACCCGCAGTTCACCGATCGCTGGTCGCCCCGCGCCTTCACCGGCGAAGCGATCCCGGAAGAAACCCTGCTGAGCTTCTTCGAAGCTGCACGCTGGGCGCCATCGGCATACAACTCGCAGCCGTGGCGTTTTCTCTACGCCCGTCGCGACACGCCCAACTGGGAGCGTTACCTGGGCCTGCTCAATGAATTCAACCGCAGCTGGGCACAGCACGCTTCGGCGCTGGTGATCGTGATTTCGAAAACCACCTTCACCGCACCGGGTGCGACCGAGGAAACGCCAGCGCTGTGGCACACCTTCGACACCGGTTCGGCGTGGGGCCATCTGGCACTGCAAGCGAGCCTGAGCGGCTGGCACACCCACGGCATGGCCGGCTTCGATCAGGAGCTGACCCGCAAGGAGCTGAACATTCCGCAAGGTTACGCGCTGCATGCCGCCGTGGCGGTGGGCAAGCTGGGGGACAAGGCAACCCTGGCGGATTACCTGCAAGCACGGGAAACGCCGAGCCCGCGTCGTCCGCTGAGCGAACTGGCGGCTGAAGGCGACTTCACCCTCTAAGCCACACTGCAAAACGAACTGTGGGAGCGGGCTTGCTCGCGAAGAGGNCAAACCGCTTTCGCGAGCAAGCCCGCTTCCACATTTTTCACTGCGGTGAATCAGTAACCGCGTGCGAAATCCACTTCCCCGCGCAACGCCTCTCCCGCCTGATACGCCCGCAAGTTATCCAGAAACAACTGCACCATCATCGGCGGCGAGGTCGGCGCCGAACTGTGCCCGGTCAGCAGCAAGCCCCACGCGGTCCAGAATGGGTGCCGTTGCGGCAGCGGCTCCTGACGGCAGACGTCGATCACCGCGCCGGCCAGATGGCCTTCCTTCAATGCTTCGACCAGATCTGCATCGACCACCGCCACACCGCGCCCGGCGTTGATGAACAACCCGGTCGGCTTGAATTGCTTGAACAGCGCAGCGTCATAGATGTCGTGGGTGTGCTCGGTGTTGGGCAGCAGATTGACCACGTAATCCACCTCGCCGACCAGACGCGGCAAGTCCGCCATAGAACCGACTTCGATAAACGGCGCCTGTTCGCGGGCGCTGCTGGCGATGCCGTACAACTCGACGCCGAACGGCAGCAGGAACTGCGCCACGCTCTGGCCGATGTCACCGGTGCCGACGATCAGCACCTTTCGTCCGACCAGACTCTGGCCGGTGCGGTTGTCCCACTTGCGCTCGACCTGGCTGACCAGCCGCGCCAGCACTTCGCGCTCGTGGCCGAGCATGTAGGTCAGCACGTACTCGGCCATGACCTGACCGAAAATGCCGACCGCCCGGGTCAGGCGGTAATCCCGGCGCAGGCCGTCGGCCAGCAGCGGCGTGATGCCCGCCCAGGTCGATTGCAGCCATTGTGGCTCGTGGCCCTGACGCAACAGGGTCGCCAACAGATCCGGCTGGCCCAGCCACACCGGGCAATCAGCAGCCTGGCGAGCCAGTTCGGCGGAGTCGCCACTGGTCAGCACTTCAAGCTCGGGGGCCGCCTGACGCAGCAGTCGGGCGTATATCGCGTGGTCGTGTTCAGCAATCAGAACGCGCATCTTCAAACCTTTCGCAAACCGTGCAGGCGGCCGTCCACTTCGTGGCAGCCGTCGCCGTAAAAACCGTTCCAGGGGTTACCAGAGGCCCAGGACGGGGCCTCGCGGATCAGACCGGGTCGTTGCGTCGCAGCAACTCTTCGGGCAAGTGCTCGATGTACTCTTCCTCGGCCGGTGGCATTTGCAGGTGATAGCCCTGCTTTTCGAGGTTTTCCAGGACCACGGCGATGTCTTCGCTGGCCAGCTTGCGCTCGGGGGTCAGCACCAGATCGAAGGAATGCTTGGCCTTGCCGAACGCCGCCATCAGGCCTTCCGGCACGCGCTCCAGCGCATCGCTCTTGAGCACGTACAGGTACATGCCGCTTTTCTTCGAACTTTGATAAATGGAACAAATACGTTTCAAGGCTGTTCTCCGGCGGTGGCCAGGCTGTCGAGCAGCTTCTGGCCCATCAATTCGCGGCGCCAGCCACGCAGCGAATCAGGCAATTGGTAAGGGCCCTCGGGGAAGCCGCTTTTGACCAGCGCTTCGAGGGTTTTCTTGCGCAGCATCAGTTCCGGCGCGATGCCCAGACGTTCCGCTTCAGCCTGACCGAGCGCCCGCAGCTGTTTGATCAGCGCGGCGGCTTCGATCGGCAACGGCTCCGGCACGGCTGGCGGCCATTGATCAGGCCCCACACTGCCAGAGCGCTTGATCAGATCAAGCAGAAACTCGCCGTCCTGACGCACGGTACGCGGGTGCATGTCTTCGATCTTGCCCAGCGCGCTGAGGTTGTCCGGTTGGGTCCGGGCCAGCGGCCACAGGGAATGCTCACGCACGATGCGGTTGCGCGGCAAGTCGCGGGCGCGGGCTTCGCGTTCACGCCAGGCACACAGCTCACGCAGCACGGCCAGTTGGGCGCGGGACAGTTTCCACGCCAGTTTGGCCTCGCGATACACCTCGTACGGATCGGTTTCGCGGCGCAGGTTGGCGACCAGTTCGGCGCCGTCCTCCAGCACCCAGGCGTATTTGTCGTCGGACAGTTTCGGACGCAGTTGTACGAAAACCTCCGCCAGATGCACGGCGTCTTCGGCGGCATAGCTGATTTGCGTGTCGGACAACGGACGCTGCAGCCAGTCGGAACGGGTTTCACCCTTCGGCAGTTCGATGCCGAGCACTTCCTGCACCAGACGCGAATAGCCCATCGAGAACCCGAGGTTCAGGTAGGCAGCGGCCAGTTGCGTGTCGAACAGCGGCGCCGGCAGGCTGCCGGTCAGGCGCAGCAGGACTTCAAGGTCTTCGCTGCAGGCGTGCAGGACTTTGAGCACCGCCGGGTTTTCCAGCAACGCGGCCAAGGGTTGCCAGGCGTTGATGGTCAGCGGGTCGATCAGGTAGGCGCGTTTGCCGTCGCCGACCTGCAACAGCCCGGCAATCGGGTAGAAGGTGTCGACCCGCATGAATTCGGTGTCGAGGGCAACGAACGGCAGCTGCTGCCACTCGGCGCAAAACTGCGCGAGGCTATCGTTGTCGCGAATCCAGTGAATATCGATGGCCACACGGCTCTCCCTTCAAGAATGGCGCGCAGTATATATCGCCACCGGCGCTTTCCGCGCCTCTACAGGGCAAGAGCTTGATGAAATCTCCTGCCTGAGGGAAAGAATAGTCTTACAGAGTGAGTCTGCCGGCTCAGTCCTTGGCCAACACGCCGTCGATCACCGCGCCCCGGCAGCCGGCAAACATGTCCAGATCCTGCTGGTAGACCTTGCTCTGCACTTCCAGCAGTCCGAGCATCGAGTGGAACAGATTGTCCTGGCTCAGCGGCTTGTCGCGGCTCATTTGCAGGCAATGGGTGTCGACCGAGTAGGACTTCTGATAGCTGTCGGAGAACCACGCCAGCATCGCTACGTGTTTCTGTTGCTCCGGCGCCAGCATGTACGGCGTGCCGTGGAGGAACAGGTTGTATTCGCCCAGGGATTCGCCATGGTCGGACAGGTACAGCATGGCGGTATCGACCTTGTCCTGATTGCTGCGCAGTACGTCGATCAGGCTCGACAACACATGGTCGGTGTACACCAGCGTATTGTCGTACCCGTTGACGATGCTCTCGCGGCTGCAATTGTTCAGCGCGTTGCTTTCACATACCGGGGTGAAGTGCTCGTATTCCTTTGGATAACGCTTGAAATACTCCGGGCCGTGGCTGCCCATCTGGTGCAGGACCAGTACGGTGTCCTTGTCCAGGTGATCGATAAAGCTTTGCAGGCCTTGCAAGAGGATTTCGTCGCGGCATTCGCTGTTGGCGCACAGCGCCGGGTCTTTCAGATTGCTGACGTCCTGCAGGGTGACGCGATCGCAGGTGCCCTTGCAGCCGGACTGATTGTCGCGCCAGATCACGTCGATCCCGGCACGCTTGAGCACGTCCAGCAGCCCTTCCTCATTCTTCGCCTTGCTGGCGTCGTAATCCTTGCGGCCCATGTTGGAGAACATGCACGGCACCGACACGGCGGTTTCCGTGCCGCAGGAATGCACGTCGGTGAAGGCGATCAGGCCGGCTTCCTTGTCCAGTTTCGGCGTGGTGTCGCGGCCATAACCGAGGATGCCGAAGTTTTCCGCCCGGGCACTCTCCCCCACCACCAGCACCGTCAGGGATTTGCGCGGATGGTTCTGCACGGCGGCATTGCGCTGGGCGTCTTCGCCGATCATGACAAACGGTTGCTGCGCCGAAGCCACCTGCTCGCGCAGATAACCGGCCGAAGCACCGATGTAGTTGCTCGGCACCAGCATCAGGCGAATTTCGTGGTGATTGCGAAACAGCGAGGACAACCCCTGATAGTTGGCCAGCGCCACGCCGCCAATGACGGCAACCGACGCGACACTCACCACAACTTTGCTTAATAACTCGCGATGCCAGCGACGATAGTTGACTGGAACTTTCCATAACAACCAGGACGGCAAGACACCCAGAAAAACGATATAAGCCAGCAACTTCAAAGACAGCAGGTCGCGAACTTCCGTGGCATTGGTTTCGGCAAAGTTGCGAAACATGCCGGCATCGATCATGACCCCGTATTGGCTCATGAAATACGCCACGCCGGCACTGACCATGAACAACAACGTCAATACGGGTTTCAATACGGGTCGAAACGCCAGCAACGTCAACACGATGTTATATGCCGCGAAGATCATCACCCCGAACGCAATACGCATGGCAATGCCCTTGCCGTCCGCAGCGGTGATGTCGAACAGGTGTTGCCAGAGAACGAAATTGAATCCGGTCAAAAGAAAGGCGCTGGCAAACAACGTCACCCATTCCGGGCGCACGGCTTTTAACTTGAACATGGCGAGGGGCGATTTCCTTGAAATAAGTGCCGTCGTCAATTGTGAAAATTTCATTGACTCAGACCACACAAACTTTATGCAGGCAACCATCAATTTTTTGTGAAAAAGAAGCCAACGATTAGTTGGCACATGAAACAACCATGAAACTTTCGGTGTATTTGAGAATGGTTCAGCTGTGGTTCAGTCGCGGGCAACGAAAACGCCGTATCGAATTTCTCGATAGCGCTCCCGACTTTCTGATTTGCCGCCCCGCTCGCCTGCCCGCCTAATCGACAGTCTCTGGTTCAAAGGTTTGAAGATGGAAAACGTTCGCGCCGCTGCCCGCCCCGCCCTCTGGCTGATGCTCGGCATCATCCTGGTCGCCCTCAACCTGCGCCCGTCGATGGCGGCGGTCGGGCCCTTGCTCTCGGCCATTCGCGGCGATATGCCGCTGAGTTTCAGCCTCGCAGCGTTGCTGACGCTGCTGCCGGTGATGGCGATGGGGCTGGCGATGTTCTTCGGCATGGCGGTCAGCCAGCGCCTTGGTGAACAACGCACGGTGCTGCTGTCGTTGCTGATCATTGGCGTGCCAACGCTGTCGCGGTTGTTTCTCGACTCGGCGGGCGGATTGATCGCCAGCGCCGTGCTGGCCGGGATCGGCATTGCACTGATCCAGGCCTTGATGCCAGCGCTGATCAAATCGCGGTTTCCCGACAACGTGGCGCTGTGCATGGGGCTTTACGTCACCTCGATCATGGGCGGCGCGGCGCTGGCGGCTTCGTTTGCACCGTGGGTGTTGATGCAGACCGGCAACTGGCGGGCAGGTCTGGCGGTCTGGGCGGTTTTGGCACTGCTCGCCATTCCTGTGTGGTGGACAACCCGCGCCACGTCACCGGACACCATCCGGACCGTCGTCAGAAAAGAATCTTTCTTGACGAATTCCCGCGCCTGGTTGCTCGCGATCTTCTTCGGTCTGGGCACCGCGTCCTACACCTGCGTGCTCGCCTGGTTGGCGCCGTACTACGTGGAAAAAGGCTGGAGCGAACAAAACGCCGGCCTGATGCTGGGTTTTCTGACGGCCATGGAGGTGATTTCCGGCCTGGTGGTGCCAGCCATCGCCAATCGCAGCCGTGACCGACGCCTGGTGCTCGGCGCTCTGCTCGGATTGATCATCGCCGGATTCCTGGGTCTGATCCTCAGCCCGCAGCACCTGAGCCTGCTGTGGCCCTGCCTGCTCGGGCTGGGCATCGGCGGACTGTTCCCGATGAGCCTGATCGTATCCCTCGATCACCTCGACGAACCGCAACGAGCCGGCGGGCTGACCGCATTTGTACAAGGCATCGGCTATCTGATTGCCGGGCTCTCGCCCCTGATGGCCGGCGTGGTTCGCGATCGACTGGGCAGCTTCGAGTGGGCGTGGTGGTCACTGACGGCAGTGATGGCGCTGATGCTGCTGATGGTGCTGCGTTTCAACCCGCGGCATTACGCGCGGCACATGGGTTAATCTGGCAGACCCGTCTGGATAAAGGCTTCTGGCCATCTTTGCCGGGTTTGATTGGGCACGTCGTGTTACTAAAACTTTCTGTCCCACAACTGACCGTGAAACGTCCTACAGGGCTTTCTCCTGGCACCATCGTTCCGTTACGATCATGCGCACACGTTTGCGCGGATTCGGCGCAAGGAGCACAGCGAGACAGAACGGATGCTGAACAGTAACTTGCTTAGAAAGCTCGACATGCAGGATCTCATGGTGTTTGTCGCCGTGTATGAGCAAAGCAGCGTCACCGACGTCTCGGAGGCGCTGTTCGTCAGTCAGTCCACTGTCAGTTACTGCCTGAAAAAACTGCGCACCAGCTTCGAAGACGAATTGTTCGTCAACACCCGCACGGGCATGCGCCCGACCTACAAGGCCAGCAGCATGTATGGCCATGTGCAGAAAATCCTCGAAAGCATCAACCTGTGCCACGCCGGCGCCCCGACCTTCGACCCGATGGCGCAACCGGTGACCTTCAACATCTGCGCCCCGGAATACTTCGAACAACTGATCCTGCCGCGAATGTTGAAGCGCTTCGACTTCGATGACTTGCCGGTGATGGTCAACATGCACAAGTTCGAAACCGACGTGCCGGTCGAAGAGTTGCGCGACGGCAGCCTCGATCTGGTGATCTGCTTCGGCCCGCACTTCCATCGCAGCCACGCCGATCTGAAATCACGCATGCTGCTGGAAGATGACCTGGTCTGCGTGTTCGACAAACGCGCCACGCCGCTGGAACCGCGCCTGAGCCTGCAAGCCTTCACCGAACGCCGGCATGTGTTCCCGACACCGTGGACGTCGACCACCAACATGGTCGATGGCTGGCTGGCGCGCCAGGCGCAGAAACGCCAGATCGTCGCCCGCTCCAACAGTTACAGCGCGGCGTTGAAGATGATCACCGGCACCGATTTCATCCTGACCCTGCCCCGGCGCATTCAGCGTTTACTGACCAACGACGCGGTGTTCAATCACTGCGAGGCGCCGAACGGCCTGCCTGGGTTCACCCTCGACATGCAGTGGAGCCACAACGTCGATCAGGACAGCGCCAACCTCTGGCTGCGCGAGCAGGTCATCAAGACCTGCGCGGAACTGGAAACGGCCTGAGTTCTACACGCCGATGGCGATCTTGTTGTAGCCCCCGCGGTCAATGTCGAGCAGCTCCACACTCAACTGCACCTCAACCCCGGCCGGCCATTCACACAGATCCTGCAATACCGCCAACAGGCTCTGCGACAGTTGCGTCTTGATCTCCGAGGAACGACCGCTGAGCAGCGCCAGCCTTACCGCCACAAAGGCGCGCTCGTTCATGGCGGTACCGACCTTGAAGGTTTCAACCTTGGTGGCACGACTCTTGATATCGAACTCCGCCGAGAATTGACCGGAACCCACCAGCGTGTTGTTGAGCCGGATCAACGCCACGTCGGCGTTCAGTTGCGGCAGGTTGGCGGTGTATTCCAGGTGCAGATGTGGCATCTCGGTGCTCCAGCGGTTCGGCAGAAAGGTCGTACATATAACACAGCATCGTCTGACTCACTCCAACGACGACATCACCGGCCGCTCACTCATGAATTGCTCCAGCCGCGAACGCAGCCAGCGCTCCGCCGGATCGCTGTCGACGTGGCTGAGCCAGACCATCGACAGGTCGAGGGTCGGGGTCTTGAACGGGAACGGCTCCTTGAACAAGAACCCGGAAGCGGCCATGGCGTCGGCGGTGTAATCCGGCAGGCTGGCGATCAGGTCGGTGCCGGCCAACAGCGCCGGCAACGAACTGTACTGCGGCACCGACAGCACCACCTGACGGGTGCGACCGATGTCCGCCAGCCACTCATCGGCGTAGCCACTGACATTGGCGGTGTGGGAAACCAGCACGTGAGGACGTGCGCAATATTCATCGAGGGTCAGCGGCGTGTCGGACTTGTCGGCACGCAGGATGCTCGGCTGAATGTGTCGCAACAATTTGCGCTTGGCATTGGCCGGAAGGCCGCGGGTCTGGCTGATGCCGACGGTGATATCGCCCGCCGCCAGCAAGTCGGGAATCCGCCAGTAATCGACATGCTGTACGACGAACACCACGCTCGGCGCCTCCTGACGCAAGGCGCGCAACAGCGGCGGCAGCAGGCCGAATTCGACGTCGTCCGACAGGCCGATGCGAAACGTCATGGTGCTGACGGCGGGGTCGAAATCACGAGTCAGGCTCAGCGCCACCGACAGAGAATCGAGCGCGGGCTTGAGATGGCGATAAATGTCTTCGGCACGGGCAGTCGGCTCCATGCGATGGCCAACGCGAATGAACAACGGATCGTTAAGCAGGGTGCGCAGACGGTTGAGCGCCGAGCTGATCGTCGGCTGGCCGAGAAACAGCTTCTCGGCGGCCCGCGTCACGTTGCGTTCGAGCATCAAGGTCTCGAACACCACCATCAGGTTGATGTCGGCCTTGCGAAGTTCATTGCGGTTCATCCATTGCCCCCCGATCCCCAGATGGCGGCAGTGTAGAAAGGCCGTGGGGGCGGCGTCCATCGAAACGCTGCATCATTGCACCGTTAACGTCTTCAGCCCCAGGCCCATAATCCGCGAATCGTCGTTGATACCCAGCTGCCGAGGGCTGACGGCATCCGGCAGCTGCAATTCGATGTCGAGCCGGTCATCCCTCCCGAGGCGCTGGTTGAGCGCGGCACTGATCGGAATCTCCAGGCGGTTGCCTTGAAACTGCGTCAAACGGGTCTCCAGTACCCGTTGGCCATTCAGGCTGACGATCACCCGCTGGCCGGGGTGCCCGGGCTGAATGAATGCCAATGCGTCGATCACGATCGAGCGTGCCGGTGGCGATACTCTCAATTGGATTTTCGCCTGTTGTCCTTCCGTCCACGTCCCCCAGCTTTCCGGCTTCGACCAGCCGCCGGTCAGTTGTCGGTTGCGATAGTTGAAGGTGAGCGTTTGCCCTGGACGAGTGAGCGGCGTGAGCAATATCTGCTGCCCTTCATCAGGCATCTGCAGGCATTCCCTGCAGCGCTTCCAGCCAGGCGCCAGTAACGCTACCCCGTCCACGCGCGTCAACAGATCGGTTTCACTGCTGATGCTCCATGCGGCATCGACCAGAGCGTCGTCATCAAGAACGTACAAGGAGTCCGCGTCGTACTGCCCCGAATCGAACATCGCGCGTGCTTTCTGTTGTGCTTGCGTCAGCGCCGAAGTGCTCATGCGTCCCAGATACACCGCATCGGTTTTCATCCCGTGGGTCGCTGCGAAACCGGCGATCATCTGCCAGCGATCGCTCTGATTCTGCGGCATCAGGCTGCGCACATTGGCGTAACGCGCAGCAGCACTGGCCCAGAAGGAATCAACCATCGGGCTACTCCAGACCGATGACGGCGCGAGCATTTTCCCCTGCCTGATAGCCATCCATCCGCTGCGGGTGTCGGCAACCTGGATCAACAACGCGACGGCAAGCAGAGCGATGGCGATGCGTGGCCGGTAACCGCGTATCACCAGAAAAATCATGGTCAGGATGCAGGCATACAACACCGGCCAGAACATCCGCCCCGAGGCCCGAAAAATACTGGCCAGGGCAATGACGCCATCCGGCAGCGGATACTCGAACGTCAACGCCCCAATGCCTATTCGGTTCGACAGCGCGAAAAGCCATAAACCGAGCATGACCAGCAACAGCCATGGACGAGCACGTACTTCATCCTTCAAGGAATGCCGGTTGCGCAGCCAGGCCAAAAAAGCCGGCGGCACCAGCAACAGAACGCCCAGGCCAAAGTAGTTGAAACCTTCGTAATCTCCGTCAGCCTTCGGCAGGTCGGGCAGGATCAATGACCAGCCGGCCGGGTCGAGGGGCGACAGCAGATTCATCCGGTACAAACCAAAACCGCCCGAGGCCGCACCATCGGCAATGCTGAAGTACCCGGCCTGCCAGCAACACATGCTCACCAGGGCGAAAAGCATGCCGCCCTCGATCAAACCCTGACGCCGACTCAAAGAATGAATGAAAGTCTTGCCCAGCAGATCCAACACCCAGATCAGCGCAACCATGGCCAGCAGATAGGCGTGCACCCATGCCGTCACCGCCAGCAAGGTGCCCCAGGCCAAGCGCCGTCGGCGCAGGTTCGGCAGCAGCGCGAGGTATAACGCAGCCAGGATCAGGAAATGGCCGGCCAGTGAAAGATGCCCGCCCATGCGCAAGAACATCGCTGGCGAGAACACCAGCAGCCCGGCACCCAGTAGTCGAATCACGGGATTGGCCGTCATCAGCCCCATCAGTTTCCAGCCAAACCAGGCCTGCAGGACACAGCAGGCCAGCAGCCACAATCCGAAATACTGAAAGGTGTCCGGCAACCAGGCACTGAATGGTTTGAACAACAGCGCCAGTAGTGGATTGGAGTCGGAAAAAATGATCGCGCTACCCAGTTCCAATCCATATGACGGATTGAGCCCGAGCGGGAAAGTCCACGGCGAATGTCGGAAAAACGCCCAGCCCAGATAATGCGTGGCCGGATCGCCCTGCTCCAGCCAGGTAATGTTCTGCGGGTTCAGCGCTTGCGGTCCGACCACCAGAAAAAACACCAGAGCACCCAAAAACAATGGCAACAGGGAAAGTGCCGGGTGCTCCTGTGAGTCCTTCATCGATACGTCCAGAAGTTATGCAGTACGAAGGTGAATGCCGGAATCGTCAGCGCCACGGCACCGATTCCGGCGAGATAGTGCAGCCCGGCCATCTGTGCCGCCCAGGCCACGAACATCGCCAACAGGAAACCGCCCGCCGAAACCAGCATGAAACGCAGCAGGGTTTTACCGTGCAGTCGGGCCGAAAAACTCCAGGTGGTGTTGATCACGTAGGACACCAACGTCGCCACAATAAAAGCCACACCGTTGGCCAACGGAGGCAGGGGGCTGACAAAATTGATGAACAGCACCGCCACCAACGCATGCAATGCGGTGACAAACAGACCGGTCACGGCAAAGCGCAAGCCGCGCTGAATCAAGGCGGATCTTTCGGTGGGTGTCACGGCTTGCGCGCCAGCACGAAGACACTCAGACCAGCGAGGCGGTTGATACCCATCACCGGCAGCTCGAGACTGCACAGGGTTTTCAGCAGCATATTGACCAACGGATGGTGTTTTTTCAGCTGCGAGCGCGGGGCCGAACCTCGAATGCCGCCAGGTATCAGGCGCGACGCCAGCGCAATCGGGAAGACCGCGCCGAAGTAATAGGCGCCCCGCTCCACCGTCAATCCGGCGTTACCCGCCAGAGCCTCGAATTGCTTCAGGGTGTAGCGACGCTTGTGTTCGAGGAAATCATCGTGCCCGCTCCACATGAACTGGAACGCTGGCACGGTCATCAAAAAGCGGCTGCCGGATGGCACTTTATCGACGTAGGACTTGAGCAGGCCGAGGTCGTCATCGACGTGCTCCAACACATCCATCAGCAACACCAGATCAGCGTCGACGTTGTCGATCGAGCGACGGTAATGCACCGGTTTACCGGCGGTGGTGGCGCTCGAATCGGCCGGGTAGCTGATGTCCACGCACCACGCTTCGCGCGCCGCCGTGTGGCTCAACAAATGATGGGAGAAGAATCCTGAACCGGCGCCGACGTCGAGAATTCGTTTGATCGGCGTTTCACCCAGCAAGCGGCGGGTGGCGGCCGCTTTGGAGCAGTAATACCAATGCTCGCCGATGCTGTCGCCGAGGATGTCGGTTTCCTTGAGGTCCATCTGTCAGTCCTTGGATTCGTAGATGCGGCGCACCAGGAAAACCGGCCGGCGCTTCGCTTCGATATAAGTGCGGCCCAGGTACTCGCCGAGCACGCCGATGCCAATCAACTGCAAACCGCCGAGAAACGTCACGGCCACCATCAGCGAGGCGTAACCGGGCAAGTCAACGCCATGAATCAGCGTGCGCAGCACAATGAACATCGCAAAGGCGAACGACACCAGAGAGACCAGCGCCCCCAGATACGTCCAGATCCGCAACGGTTCGGTGCTGAAACTGGTGATGCCCTCCAGGGCGAAATTCCACAGCCGCCAGCCATTGAACTTGCTCTGCCCCACCGCCCGCTCCGGGCGTTCGTACTCGACCTGGGTGGTGCGAAATCCGACCCAGGCGAACAGACCTTTCATGAAGCGCCGGGATTCGGGCAGCGTCAGCAGCGCGTCGACCACGCAGCGATCCATCAGCCGGAAATCACCGACGTTTTCCGGCAATGACTGTTCGGCAATTTTGTTGTGCAGGCGATAGAACCAACTGGCGGAAGTTTGCTTGGCCCAAGTGTCGTTGCGCCGGCTAAGGCGATGGCCGAGCACCACCTCGAAGCCTTCACGCCAACGCTCGATCATTTGCAAAATGACCTCGGGCGGATCCTGCAAATCGACATCGATCGGCACCACGATCTGCCCGGTGCAGAGCTGCAGACCGGCGGAAAGCGCCGCCTCCTTGCCGAAGTTACGGCTCAGATCGACGATACGGATGCGCGAGTCGCTCTGCTGGCAGTGCAGCAAGCGCTCCAGCGTTGTATCGGAACTGCCGTCATTGACGAACACCAGTTCCAGCTCGACCAGCGTCTCTTGCTCGAAAACCTGCCGAATGCGCAGGAGAAAACCGTCGAGGCTGTCCTCTTCATTGAATACGGGCACTACCAGCGACAGCGTCACCGGGCCCGCGTGTTGCGTTCCGTGCGGATGGGTCAATGGAGTGCTCTTTTCTTATAGTGTTGGTGGGTCGCCGAAACGGATTCGACGCCATGAGCCTCGCCGTATTAAGCAGCACCCAACCAGGTCACGCAAGGGCGCCGCGAGGACGTACCTGCCAATCCAAAGGTCGATCCCGACGCTCTGCCCCGCACCTGACGGAAACATTCTCCAACGATTGGAAACAAATCCTCGATAGCCAAAAAACCGCGCTCCGCTAGGCTTGCGTCGAAGCGACAGGTTGTCGCACAAACGCATCGCATGGAGCGAATTGAATGTATTTCGAGATTTACAGGCAATCCAAAGGCACCCCGAGCACCGGTAAAGGCCAATGGCGCTGGAGATTAAGGGCGGGGAATCACGAGACGGTCGCCAGTGGCGAATCGTACGTGAACAAGGCGGATTGTCTGCATGTGATCGAGTTGATCAAAGGTGTGAAGGGTGAGACACCGGTCAAGGAGATCTGAGGAAAACCCAAGACGCCGGGCTGCCTGTATTGGCAGCTCCGGCGACTGAACGAATGCGGTTTCAGAACCTCTCGGGAATGTGCCTGAACGGATAATCCGACTCTTTATAACCGCCCGGTTTCTGCCGTTTGGGCAAGGTCACCTTCTCTCGCGGCACCTCCTTGTAGGGGATGCGACTGAGCAGATCCGAGATGATATTGAGCCGCGCCCGACGTTTGTCGTTCGAGTTGGCCACCAGCCATGGAGCGTAATCGGTGTCGGTCGCTTCGATCATGTCGTCCCGCGCCCGGGAGTAGTCATACCAGCGGCTGTAGGACTTGAGGTCCATCGGCGACAGCTTCCAGATCTTGCGACCGTCGACAATGCGCGCCTCCAGGCGCCGGGTCTGTTCTTCCTGACTGACATTCAGCCAGTACTTGAGCAGGATCACCCCCGAACCGACAACTGCGCGCTCCACCAGCGGCACGGTCTTGAGAAACTTGTCGACCTGTTTGTCCGTGCAAAAGCCCATCACCCGCTCGACGCCGGCGCGGTTGTACCAACTGCGATCGAAGATCACCACTTCGCCGGCCGCCGGCAAATGCGGCAGATAGCGCTGCAGGTACATCTGGCTCTTCTCGCGATCGGTTGGGGCCGGCAACGCGATGACGCGAAAGACTCGCGGGCTGACCCGCTCGGTCAGCGCCTTGATGGTGCCGCCCTTGCCTGCACCGTCGCGGCCTTCGAAGATGATGCAGATCTTGATGCCTTCGGCCTTCACCCACTCCTGCATTTTCACCAGTTCGATATGCAGGCGGCGCAACTCGGCAAGGTAGTCCTTGTTCGACAGTTTTATATGTTCGTCAGGTTTTTCTCGGGGCGAGCCTTTCTTCTTTCCCTTTGCCATGACCAGACCTCTCGGGTTGGAACGACAGCCAGGCTCGTCGGCAATGCATGACCTGGAACCGGAAAGTTTAGTCATTTATCGCAAAACGCAAGCAAACGGGCGGTAACGCTCAGGCAACGTGCTTATTGCGAAAAAGCCTGTGCAGTTTTTGACGGAACGCCAATCGCCAACCATTCTCCATCACGGCGCAGCTTCCGATGTCGGCCGTTGATGCCTCGCGTGTTGCAAACCTGCCATCTGGATGTGGGGAAGAGGTCATGCACAGTTCGCTCTTGCGTGCCGCGTCGCTCATGCTCGCCTTGAGCGCTGCACCGGTCCTGGTGCAGGCCGCGGATGCGCCTGAGGCCCAAGCGGCGGCTACCGTTCCGGCCAAAGATGCCGTGTTTACCACGGAGCAGCTCGACCAGATGCTCGCGTCGATTGCGCTGTATCCCGATCCACTGCTCGCTCAAGTGCTGATGGCCGCCACCTATCCGGGAGAAGTCGCCGAAGCCGTGACCTGGTCCAAGGCCCATCCGGATGCCAAGGGCGATGACGCGGTCAAGCAAGTGGCCAGCCAGACGTGGGACCCGAGCGTGCAGGCCTTGGTGGCGTTTCCGCAGGTATTGGCGACACTGGGGCAGGATCCGGTCTGGGTGCAGCGTCTGGGGGATGCCTTCCTGGCCCAGCCTGACGAACTCATGGCCGGCGTTCAGCGCTTGCGGCGTCAGGCGCAGGCGGCGGGCAATCTGCAGAGCAATCAATATCAGAATGTGACGGTGCAGAACGTAACGCCGCCCATCTCTGCCGGGACAACCAAGCCGGCCGACAACACGACCATCATCATTCAGCCCGCCGATCCGCAGGTGGTCTACGTTCCGACCTATAACCCGACGACCACTTACGGCACCTGGCCTTATCCGGCCTCGCCGCCGGTGTATTACCCACCGCCGCCCGCTTATTACCCGGGTCAGGCACTGGTGGCAGGATTGGCTTTCGGTACGGGCGTGGCGGTCGTCGCGTCGTTGTGGGGCGACTGCGATTGGAGCAATAACGATATCGACATCGATGTAAACCGTTACAACAACATCAACGCCAACAACCGGATCACCAACAACCAGAACAAGTGGCAGCACAACACCGTGCATCGCGATGGCGTGCCCTATCGTGACAACCGCAGCCGTACGCAATATGGCCGGCAGCTGGATGGCGCGGCTCAGCGTGATGCCTATCGCGGGGACAACGCGCAGCGGGCGCAGGCTCGGGAACGGGCGCGCAGTTCGATGGACAGGGCCGGTATCGAACGTCCCGCGACCAGCAATCGCGAAGCCCGCAATCAAGTCCGCGAAGCGCAATCTGCCAATGTCGGCAACCGCATGCAAGGCGGCGCGGACAGGCCCAGAGCCGCCGATCGCGCTCAAGGCAACACGCGGGAGGTGCGGCAGCCCGGCGTCAATCAACGTGATACCCGTGCATCTCAAGCCCGACCCGCAGCAGGCAGTGCGCGTAACAACGCTTTCGCCGGCGCGCGCTCTCCGTCCCAGACCCGAGTCCAGGCCGATCGCGGCCGGGCCAGCCAGATTTCTGCGCAACGTCCCAATACCTCCCGCGCCGCCGGACATCAGATCAGCCGGCCATCCGGTGGGGGCATGCGTCAGAGAGGAGGTGGCCGTCGATGAACATCCATTCTCTGGTCAAAAACTGCCTGACCCTCGCGGCCGGCCTCGCTTTGTCGAGCTTCGCCTCGGCCCAGCAGGTATTTCCAACCCCGGAAAAAGCCGCGGACGCCTTCGTCGAAGCCCTCGGCACGCAACACGCCGACCAAAAACGCCTGACCGAACTGCTGGGCGAGGAATGGCACAGTTTCATTCCCCGCGAAGGCGTGCAGCGCAGTGATGTCGATGCCTTCCTGCAGCAATACCGCGAACAGCACACCCTGGAAAAGACCGGCGACAACAAGGCCGTACTCTCCGTCGGGCCCGATCACTGGACGCTGCCCATTCCGCTCATCAAAGACAAAACCGGCTGGCGCTTCGACATGAAAGCCGCCCAGGTCGAAATCCGCGCCCGCCGCATCGGTCGTAACGAACTGGCGGCAGTGCAATCGGCGCTGGCCTACCACGACGCGCAAATGGACTACGCCTCGGAAGACCGCGACGGCGACGGCGCCCTCGAATACGCACAGAAAATCTTCAGCACCCCCGGCAAACACGACGGCCTCTATTGGCCAGAAGACGACAGCGGCCAGATCAGCCCCCTCGGCCCCGCCTTCGGCCAGGCCATCAACGACGAAGACTGGCACGGCTACCACTTCCGCATCCTCGACGCCCAAGGCCCGTCAGCCCCGGGCGGCGCCTACAGCTATCTGATTGGAGACAAGATGAGTCGCGGATTCGCCTTGATCGCCTGGCCAGCGAAGTATGCCAACACCGGGGTGATGAGCTTCATGATCAGCCATGAGGGCCAGGTTTTTCAGAAGGATCTGGGGCCGGATGGGGAGAAGGTGGCGAAGGCGATGACGCGGTTTGATCCGGATGATAGTTGGGAGGTGGTGGATTTGGGGCAGAAGTAGTTGGGGTGTCGAATTGCGCCGGATCAGAAACGAAAAAGCCCCGCAGCTTCTCAGCTACGGGGCTTTTCTATGTATGGCGGAGAGATAGGGATTCGAACCCTAGGTACCGGTGAAGGTACAACGGATTTCGAATCCGTCCCATTCGGCCACTCTGGCATCTCTCCAACGGCGCGCATCATAACAACACTTTCGCTGAATGGGAAACCCCCAGACGAAATTTTTTCCGTGCTATCAGATGCTTGCGTCGATTAAAGCGGTACGCCCAGACGGTTGGCGACTTCTTCGTAGGCTTCGATGACGTCACCGAGGCCCTGACGGAAGCGGTCCTTGTCCATCTTCTTCTTGGTGTCCTTGTCCCACAGACGGCAGCCGTCCGGGCTGAACTCGTCACCCAGGACAATGGAGCCGTCACTGAACACGCCGAATTCAAGCTTGAAGTCCACCAGCAAGAGGCCTGCGTCGTCGAACAGTTTGCTCAGGACTTCGTTGACCTTGAGCGACAGTTCTTTCATGCGCGCCAGTTGCTCGGCGGTGCCCCAACCGAACGCCACGACGTGGGATTCGTTGATGAACGGGTCGCCCTTGGCGTCGTCCTTCAGGAACAGTTCGAAGGTGTACGGGTTGAGCTTCATGCCCTCCTCGACGCCCAGACGCTTGACCAGGCTACCGGCGGCGTAGTTACGCACGACGCACTCGACCGGGATCATGTCGAGTTTTTTCACCAGCACTTCGTTGTCGGCCAGCAGTTTGTCGAATTGGGTCGGAATGCCGGCCGCTTCGAGTTTCTGCATGATGAAGGCGTTGAACTTGTTGTTCACCATGCCTTTGCGGTCGAGCTGCTCGATGCGCTTGCCGTCGAACGCCGAAGTGTCGTTGCGAAACAGCAGGATCAAGCGGTCAGCGTCGTCGGTCTTGTAAACCGATTTGGCTTTGCCGCGGTAGAGTTCTTCACGTTTTTCCATGATGGGCTCCGCTTGCTAAGTAGATGGGCTAGGCGATGTGGCGCCAGTCGAGCCCTGAATCTTGATCGGCCAGTTGCAGCCAGTCCGGGTCGCACCCGAGGGTGTCGACAAAACATTGCCGGGCCAGCTGCGGCAGGTTGTTCTTGCTGCTCAGATGGGCCAGGACCAGGTGTTGCAGGCCTTGCCAGCCCAACTCGGCCACCAGGAATGCCGCCTGATGGTTGTTCAAATGTCCTAGCTCGCCGCCGACCCGCTGCTTGAGAAAGTACGGGTAATGACCACGGGCCAACATGTCGCGACAATGGTTGGACTCGATCATCAACGCATCGAGATCCCGATAGCCGTCCAGCACCCGCTCGCAGTATGAACCCAGGTCGGTCAGCAGGCCGAAGCGCCGCTGCTCTTGATCGCTGAATACGTACTGGGTCGGTTCCTGTGCATCATGGGCCACGGCAATGACCCCGATGTTCAGAGCACCGATCTGCAACTGCTCGCCACCGGTCACGAAACCGGCAGGTTCAATCGGTTTGCGCATCCCGCGCAGTGTGCCGCGACTGAGGTAGACAGGCAGATTGTAGCGCCGAGACAGCAAACCCACGCCATGCACGTGGTCGGCATGTTCGTGGGTTACGAGTATCGCGCTCAGTTGCGCCGGGTTCACACCCAAGCGCAACAGGCGTTTTTCGGTTTCCCGCAGGGAAAAACCACAATCCACCAGCACATACGTATCAGCACTGGCGATCAGCGTGCCGTTCCCTTGGCTACCGCTGCCGAGAACGGCAAAACGCATTGGATCAGCCCAGGTTGTCCTGAATCACGCTCAACACTTTGCGGGCCACATCGGCCGGCGCAACGGTGTTGATGTTTTTCTCGACGGTCACCTGAACGTTCTCGCCGACCTTGCTCAGGCGAACCTGATAACGCTCGGCGCGGGCTTCAACTTCTTCCTTGGTCGGCGCGCTGCCGAACAGGCTGCTGAAGAAACCAGGCTTCTCGTCTTTCTTCTCGGCCTTCTCGGACAAGTTGATGTAGTAGAGACCCAGGCTGCGGTTGATGTCTTCAACGCGCCATTCGCCCTGCTCCAGCGCACGACCGACGCTCGACCAGGCACGATCCAGGTCCGTACCGACGTTCAGTACCGGGTTGCCGCTGCCGTCTTCGCTCAGGCTGACACGGCTCGGGGTATCGAAATCACGCGAAGCCAGCATCGACACCGAACCACCCTTCTCGGAGGTACGGCTCATGCTCGCGAGCATGTCGTCGACCAGCGCGGCGTCGAGGCCGGTGTTGACCGAACGGTTGGTGAAATCGACATTGGCGGTGCTGCCGGCAGGACGCTCGGCGCTGACCACATAGACTTCACTGGTGTTGCGCTGCACGCCCGGCTCAATGCGCACCCGCACGCGGGTTTCGCTGTCGGTGCTGACGCCGGCGGCGCTCAGGCGCTTGGCCATGGCGGCGGACAGTTCGTCGGAATGCTGCCAGGTGGTGGTGAATTCGCCGGTTTGCGGTCGCTGTTCATCCAGACGGAAACCGTTGTCCTGGAAGTACTGCACCGCCACTGGCCAGACTTCGGCCGGTGGGTGCTGGGCCATGACCCAACGCGAATCACCGCTCTTCTGCAGCGAGTAGTCGCTGGCGTCGGCCACGGTCGACAGTGGTTGAGGGCGCGGAACGATGTATTCACCCTTGGCGGTGTCGTCGGCCACGTTGCGCGGGATCGGCAGCAGCGGTTCCAGGCGCTTGGAGGTGCTGACGTCTGGTGGCAGTTGCATCGGTGCAGTCTGTTGCGCTTCCAGGTAATCGCTACCACGGTCACGGAAATAACCTTCCGGGCCCCAGACCCATCCGCAGCCACTGGTGCTGGAGATAATCAAGGCAAGTGCGGAAAGTCCGGCCATTCGCTTCATGCGTTGTACTTCCTCAATTAAACCAGGACGTTGCACTGGCGCAGGGCCGAGCGCAGCGTTTCATGACAAGGAGCGCTCAGCCAGGTCAGCGGCAGGCGGATGCCTTGGTGCATCAGGCCCATTTCGACCAAAGCCCACTTCACCGGAATCGGGTTGGCTTCGATGAACAGGTCCTTGTGCAGCGGCATCAGTTTTTCGTTGATGGCCCGTGCGGTCTCGGCGTCGCCCTTGAGCGCGGCCTCACACAGGTCGGCCATTTCGCGCGGGGCGACGTTGGCGGTGACGGAGATGTTGCCCTTGCCGCCCAGCAGGATCAGCTCGACGGCGGTCGGATCATCGCCGGACAGCACGATGAAGTCCTTGCTCACACCGTCGATGATCGCCTTGGCGCGCTTCAGGTCGCCGGTCGCTTCCTTGATGCCGATGATGTTCGGCACGGTGGACAGGCGGATCACGGTCTCGGCCTGCATGTCGCAGGAGGTGCGGCCAGGAACGTTGTAGAGAATCTGTGGGATGTCGACCGCTTCGGCGATGTGCTTGAAGTGCTGGTACAGGCCTTCCTGGGTCGGCTTGTTGTAGTACGGAACGACCAACAGGCAGGCATCGGCACCGGCTTCTTTGGCATTGCGGGTCAGCTCGACCGCTTCGCGGGTCGAGTTGGCGCCGGTACCGGCGATCACCGGAATGCGACCGGCAACCTGTTTGACCACGGCTTTGATGACGGCGATGTGTTCTTCTACATCAAGGGTTGCCGACTCGCCGGTGGTGCCGACCGCGACAATGGCATGGGTGCCGTTCTTGAGATGGAAGTCCACGAGTTTGCTGAGGCTGTCCCAGTCAAGACGCCCTTGTGCATCCATGGGTGTGACCAGTGCCACCATACTGCCCGCAATCATGAAACCGCTCCTGCCGGAAAAAGAGAGCGGTAATGGTACTGGCGCCAAGATGCTTGCACAAGCGAAGTACTGTGCCGCCATTCCCCTTGGCGCCGCTTTTCGCTACCCTTCAGACTTTGATCGGTACTGATCAGCTTGTACGCCGGGTTCCAGTCTCCCGTTTCGGCCTCCCAAGGCACCGTTCCAGTGTCGTTGCCGTACGCTTGCTTGTTCACGGAGCCGTAGCGCCACACGAATCGGGTCTTCCGGACAGGCATTGCCCCGGCAATCAACGCCCTCTCCCTACCGACCGCTCATCGCTTTAGGAATGCTGCATGTCCACCCCCACAGTTCGCGAACAATTCCTTGTCATCAGTGCCCTCGGCGCCAATCCCATGGAGCTGACCAACGTCCTGTGCCGCGCCAGCCATGAAAACCGCTGCGCGGTCGTCACCTCGCGCCTGACCCGTCACGGCGAGTGCAGCGCGCTGGTGCTCGAAGTCTCCGGCAGCTGGGACGCCCTGGCCCGCCTGGAAGGCAGCCTGCCAGTGCTGGCCAAGCGTCATGCGTTCACCGTCAATGTGGTGCGCAGCGCCGCCCTGGAAAATCGTCCGCAAGCCCTGCCGTACGTGGCTTACGTGTCTTCGGCGTACCGTCCGGACATCATCAACGAGCTGTGCCAGTTCTTCATGGATCACAACGTCGAGCTGGAAAACCTGACCTGCGATACCTATCAGGCACCGCAGACCGGCGGCACCATGCTCAACGCCACGTTCACCGTGACCCTGCCGGCCGGCACCCAGATCAGTTGGCTGCGGGACCAGTTCCTGGATTTCGCCGACGCCATGAACCTGGATGCACTGATCGAACCGTGGCGCCCACAGAACCCAATGTAAGGAAGCTTTCATGGCCGTTGTCATCGACCAACCGGTTACGGATTTCGAAGCACCTGCCACCAGCGGGCAGACTGTCAGCCTGTCGGCCCTCAAGGGCAAGCAAGTGGTGATCTACTTCTATCCGAAGGACAGCACCCCGGGCTGCACCACCGAAGGCCAGGGCTTTCGTGATCAATACGCAGCATTCAAGGCTGCCAACACGGAAATCTTCGGCATTTCCCGCGACAGCCTGAAGTCCCACGAGAACTTCAAGTGCAAGCAGGAGTTTCCGTTCGAGCTGATCAGCGACAAGGACGAGGCCGTCTGCCAACTGTTCGACGTGATCAAGCTGAAAAAACTCTACGGCAAGGAATACCTGGGCGTTGATCGCAGCACGTTCCTGATCGACAAGAACGGCGTACTGCGTCAGGAATGGCGCGGCGTGAAAGTGCCAGGACATGTGGATGCAGTGCTGGCTGCTGCTCAGGCGCTGAACAAGGCCTGATATTTCTGCGTCGACTTCACTGACGCCTTCGCGAGCAAGCCCGCTGCCACAGTTGACCNCGCGACGGGGCCATAAGACTCAACGAATAATCCGCTTTCTAGAGCAGTGGCGCCACCACCGGCTCCTTGCGCGGCCAGGCATCAAGCACAGCCTTGAACAACGTCGCCAGCGGAATCGCGAAGAACACGCCCCAGAATCCCCACAACCCGCCGAACAACAGCACCGCGCAGATGATTGCCACCGGGTGCAGGTTGACCGCCTCGGAAAACAGCAACGGCACCAGCACGTTGCCGTCCAGGGTCTGGATGATCCCGTAGACCGCCATCAAATAGATGAACTGATCGCTCCAGCCCCACTGGAACAGCGCAATCAGCAGCACCGGCACGGTCACCACCACGGCGCCGACATACGGCACCACCACCGACACGCCCACCAGTAACGCCAACAGTGCTGCGTAGTTCAATCCGAGGGCGACGAAGGCGATGTAGGTCACGCCGCCACAAATCACGATCTCGATGACCTTGCCGCGAATGTAGTTGGCGATCTGCCGGTTCATTTCCTCGGCGACCCGAGTGATCAGTGCCCGCTCTCGTGGCAAATAGCCGCGCACCCACTCGCCGATCATCGCCCGGTCCTTGAGGAAGAAGAACACCAGGATCGGCACCAGCACCAAATAGATCATGATGTTCACCAGCAGCGGCAGGCTCGACAGCGAGAACGTCAACGCCCACTGGCCGAACTTGCCGATCTCGCCTCGCGCCGCTTCGATCGCTTGCAGCACCTGCTCATCGGAGACCAGATGCGGATAGCGCTCGGGCAGCAACAACAGCAGCGATTGCCACTTGGCGAGCATCCCCGGCAATTCATTGAACAGCGTGATCAACTGATGCCAGAGCAGCGGCAGCACCACGACGATGAACACCATCAGCACGCCCATGAACAGTGCAAACACCAGACCGACCGCCGCCCCACCGGGCACGCGCAGACGTTCAAGCGTGAGCACCAGCCCCTGCATCAGATACGCCAGCACCATCCCGGCCAGCACCGGCGCGAGCATTCCGCCAAGCGTCAGTACCGCGGTGAAGGCGAGAAACAGCAGCACCGCCAGCACCACGGCTTCTTCATCGGAGAAGTAGCGCTGAATCCAGTCGCGCAACACTTTGAACATCAATTTTCCTTAGGTCATTTACGCGGTCGGTTTCAGGCTTTTTTCAGCCAGTAACGGTAGACACCCGCCTCGTCCTCTTCACGCAGCAGCGTATGACCGGCCAATTTGGCAAAGGTGCGAAAGTCGCGTTGCGAGCCAGCATCCGTGGCAATCACCTTGAGTACTGCGCCACTGGGCAGCTTGTTCAGCTCCATTTTGGCCTTGAGCAACGGCAACGGACAATTCAGGCCACTGGCGTCCAGTTCACAGTCATGGGCTACAGCGTCGGTCATGCGTCACTCCGGATCAGGTGGTCAGGCTGCCTAGAATATCTGGTCGCAGGCCCGGTGTCCGGCTACAGTAAGGTCTTTGTCGATTAAGGCTTTGTGCATGACATTTCTGCGCCCTACCCTGCTGACGCTCGCTTGCCTGCTCGCCTCACCGGGCTTCGCCGACGACCTGCCGTCACTCGGTGACGCCAGCTCTGCCATCGTCTCGCCACAACAGGAATATCAACTGGGTCGCGCCTGGCTGGCATTGCTGCGCAGCCAGGTTTCGCAGCTCAACGATCCACAACTCAAGGACTACGTCGAGTCCAGCGTCTATAAGCTGGTGGAAACCAGCCAGGTCAATGACCGACGCCTGGAATTCATCCTGATCAACAGCCCGCAGCTGAACGCCTTTGCGGCACCGGGCGGAATTGTCGGGGTCAATGGCGGCTTGTTCCTCAATGCCCAGACCGAGGGCGAATATGCCTCGGTACTGGCCCACGAACTGGCTCACTTGTCCCAGCGCCACTTCGCCCGTGGCGTCGAGGCCTCGCAGCGGATGCAGGTGCCAATGATGGCGGCGCTGCTGGCCGGTATCGTGATCGCCGCTGCCGGCGCCGGTGACGCCGGCATTGCAGCAATAGCCGGTACCCAAGCCGCGGCGATCCAGGAACAACGGCGTTTCTCGCGTCAGAACGAGCAGGAAGCCGACCGCATCGGCATCCTCAACCTGGAAAAGGCCGGCTACGATCCGCGCTCGATGCCGACCATGTTCGAGCGTTTGATGCGCCAGTATCGCTTTGATGCCAAACCGCCGGAATTCCTGCTGACTCACCCGGTCACCGAATCGCGGATCGCCGACACCCGCAACCGCGCCGAGCAGGCAAAACCCGGCGGTATCGAAGACAGCAAGCGCTATCAACTGATCCGCGCGCGGGTGCAGTTGACCTACGAAGAAACGCCGGGGCTCGGCGCCAAGCGCTTTCGCGCGCAACTGGACGATAATCCGAACAACGATGTGGCCCGTTACGGATTGGCGATCGCCCAGATCAAGGGCGGTCAGTTGAATGAAGCCCGAGAGAATCTCAAGCAACTGCTGGCCAAATCACCGAACGAGATCATCTACAACCTGGCGCAGGTCGATCTGGACATCACCAACAACAAGCTGGCCGATGCCCAGTCCCGGGTTGACCGGATGCTCGGTCAGTACCCAGGCAACTACCCGCTGAACCAGGTACGCGTCGATCTGCTGCTGAAACAAAACCGTACCGCCGATGCAGAGAAAGCGCTGGAGGGCTTGTTGAAATCGCGTCCGGACGATCCGGACGTCTGGTATCAGGTCGCAGAAACTCGCGGGCTGTCCGGCAACATCATTGGCCTGCATCAGGCCCGTGCGGAGTATTTCGCGCTGGTCGGCGATTACCGCCAGGCGATCCAGCAATTGGACTTCGCCAAGCGCAAGGCCGGCAGCAACTTCCCGCTGTCCTCACGCATCGATGCCCGCCAGCGCGAACTGATGGAGCAGGAGCGCATGGTGAAGGACATGATGGGTTAAGCCCGCGCCGAGACAAATTCCGGACACAAAAAAACCGCCTCTTTCGAGGCGGTTTTTTTTACTTCTTAGATAACTGGATCATTCAGCCAGTTTGAAGGTGATGAAGCTGGCACGACCCTGACGCAGAACGCGCATCGACACCGAACGGTTTTTCGGCAGCGCCTTGGCGATCTCGGCGAACTCCTTCGAAGAGCCAATGGCTTGGTTGTTCAGGTGCGTGATGATGTCGCCCGGTTGCAGACCGATCAGGGCCGCAGGACCGTCCTGCACCTCCTTGATTACCACACCACCTTTCAGGTCGTAGGTTTTCTTCTGCTCGGCGGTCAGTTCGGCGACCGATACACCCAGGCGATTGCTGTTGGTCTCGGCACCGGATTTGGGCAGCGCATCCAGCTCCTTGTCTTCGTCCGGGATGGCGCCGACAGTCAGCTCGACATTCTTGCGTTTGCCGTCACGAATCACTTCGAGATTGGCTTTGGCGCCGGCCTTCAACGCACCCACCAGATGTGGCAGGTCAGCGGACATGACGATCGGTTGACCGTTCATGCTCAGGATTACGTCACCCACTTGCAGGCCGCCCTTGGCAGCCGGGCCGTCATCCTGAATCTGTGCAACCAGCGCACCGGCCGGTTTGTCCAGACCGAACGACTCGGCCAGATCCTTGTTCACTTCCTGGATGACGACGCCCAACCAGCCACGACTGACCTTGCCACCGCTTTTCAGCTGGTTGGAAACGTCCATGGCCACGTCGATCGGAATGGCGAACGACACGCCCATGAAGCCACCGGAACGGGTGTAGATCTGCGAGTTGATCCCGACCACTTCACCGTTCAGGTTGAACAGCGGGCCACCGGAGTTGCCCGGGTTGATCGGCACGTCGGTCTGGATGAATGGCACATAGTTTTCGTTCGGCAGGCTGCGGCCGACGGCGCTGACAATGCCTTGGGTCACGGTGTGGTCAAAGCCGAATGGCGAACCGATTGCCACGACCCACTGGCCGGCTTTCAGATCCTGAGATTTGCCAAGCTTCAGCACTGGCAGATCCTTGCCTTCGATTTTCAGCAGCGCGACGTCGGAACGTGGGTCGGTGCCGATCAGTTTGGCCTTCATTTCACTGCGATCAGCCAGACGCACGAGGATTTCGTCGGCATCGGCGATCACGTGGTTGTTGGTCAGAATGTAGCCATCCGGCGAAATGATGAAGCCCGAACCCAACGATTGCGCTTCACGCTGGCGATCACCACGCGGAGAACGCTGTTGCGGCGGCATGCCGCGCTCGAAGAACTCGCGCAGCATCGGTGGCAAGCCTTCAAGGTCAGGCATCTGCTGGTTCACTTTGCGATCCGGCAGCTTTTGCGTGGTACTGATATTCACCACCGCAGGCGAGGCCTGTTCGACCAGTTGGGTGAAATCAGGCAGGCTGGCCGGGCTGACCGCTTCAGCCGCCATGGCTGCAGGAACAGCCTGACCGAGCACCAGCACCGTGGCGAAAATGGAGAGATAAGACTTCAAGCTTGGTATCGACATACAGCTCCCGTTACGACGAGCAGGGTTAAGCGATATGGAGCAAGGAACACCGGAAACCACAGGCCGGCATTTTTGTTCCGGGAACAACAAACAAGGCCAGAGCCGAGAGGCTCTGACCTATAAAAAATTTTTGGCTGTTTTGCAAATGAAAATGCTCAGCAAACATTTCACGTCTCGAAGACGAAGTGGAGATAGCTGGAATCAGCTCACTGCTTGCTGGTTGCAGCGCCATCATTGCGCATCGACAGGGCAATCCGTTCGGCGGTCCCGATTGGAATCTCGCCAACTACCGTAACCATCATTTCGCCTTGAGGCGTAGTCAAACGGCGGGATACGGCAACGGTCGGGCCCAACTGAGTCCGGGTATCGGTGACGGTTGCGCCGTTCAGCGGCTCGAGAAACACGGAGAAGCGGGCAAGACCATCGTCATACATCAGGCTGTTGACCTGGGTCTTGGTTTCCGGATCTTTGTGCGAGGAGCTGCTGGTGAGCTCGAAGCCAGGAGGCAGCCAGTCGGAACGCCAGACCTGTGCGGTCTTGACCGCAGAAGCCTTGTCGCTGTCGAGGGTGACTGTCTTGCAATCGGAGTTGGCTTGCAGGTCTTTGTCGGATGGAATTTCAGAGGTATCCAGTCGCGTGAACTGGAATCTCTCGAGTAACTGCCCCTTGTCGTTCAACAGCAGCGACTTGAGCGGCAGCCCCGTTTCCTTGTCCAGATGCAGTTCGAAACCGTAGCGGTGCTGATCCCGTGGCGTCAGCGATACGATCACCGCTTCACGCCCGGCCACACGCGACTTGCCAATGACGGCAAGCTCATACCAGTTCTTCAGCTTTTGAGGATCGAGAGGCCGAGCGGCGGAATTGGGAGAATCTCCCAGACCCGCAATCAGGGTGCCGCTGACGCATTGAGTATGTCCATCAATGCGCACGACTTCCTGAGCCGAACCATCGAGCTGAAGCAAACGCTCGCGGACCTGGCCATTCTGGACGCGATGCCAGATGTTGTGGGTAGAAAAACTACCGTTACGCTCGTAAACGAATGTGCCGTGAAAGCTTTGCTGCTGCTCGGCCTGGCCCAGGCGGGTCAACCAGTCCTGAGCCTCGTCGGCGTGGGCTGGAACGATGAACCAGCCGCTGAGCAGAAGCGAAAGTAGAGGTATGGCGCGCATGATCCCCCTTAACGGTTTTCCAGGCTTGCTGCACGTGCATAAGGCAGCGCGCTCTCGGTGCCTTTCAAGGCAGCCTGTTGAGCGTGTTGACGCAGGTAACCTGGCAGACGCTGATCGTGCCAGCCTGGCTGACCTTGCAATACACCATTGGCCATTGGGCCAGTAGCTTCCGAACTCTCACTATAGCCTGCCAATACCGCCGGGCCTTTCACCTGAGGTGTGGCCAACACTGGCTGATTGGATTGCTGAGCGAGTTCGACGCCGGCGATTTCGTCCTGGTTGTACAGGCGAACACCCGCCAGAACGGCAACAGTCACCGAAGCGGCTACGGCCAGACGACCGAGGCTGCGCCATGGGCCACGAGACACTTTGGCCGGGGTGGCTTCATCTTCCAGTGCAGCAGAAACCGCCGCAGCGAGATCCAGACGTGGAAGCAACAGATCCTTGTGCATGGCTGCCCGAGCGATCTGGTAACGAGCCCAGGTTTCACGGGTTTCAACATCGTCCAGTGCATTGAGCACTCGACGCAGTTCCAGTTCGTCCGCTTCGTTATCCATCACTGCGGACAGCGATTCCTGCAGGGCTTCACGACTCATGGCGTTCCTCTCTTGGCTGTCGCCGCTGTCTTTAGTTTTCCTGCAACAACGGCTGCAGGGCTTTATCGATGGCCTCCCGGGCGCGGAAAATCCGGGAGCGCACGGTACCAACCGGACATTGCATGACGCTCGCGATGTCCTCGTAACTCAGACCATCAAATTCGCGCAAAGTTAACGCTGTGCGCAAATCCTCCGGCAGTTGCTGAATGGTTCGATGGACGGTGCCTTCGATCTCATCCCGCAGTAATGCCCGTTCAGGAGACTCGAGATCTTTCAGGCCGTGATCGCCGTCATAGAACTCTGCATCTTCGGAACTTACATCGCTATCCGGCGGCCGGCGGCCGCGTGAAACCAGATAGTTCTTCGCCGTGTTAATGGCGATGCGGTACAGCCACGTATAAAACGCACTGTCGCCGCGGAAATTTCCAAGCGCTCGATACGCCTTGATAAAGGCTTCTTGTGCGACGTCCTGGGCTTCATGGGTGTCGTGCACAAAACGCACGATCAACCCGAGAATTTTGTGCTGATACTTCAGCACCAGCAGATCGAAAGCTCGCTTGTCGCCACGCTGAACGCGTTCGACCAGCTGCTGATCCTCTTCCTGGGTTAGCATGAACACTCCTCGATAAACTCGAAGGAGGCTTGCATGACCAAACGACCGGACTTGCAAACATAGACTCGGGCTTTTCGCAAAAGTTCTCCCCCTCCAAGCAAGTTTCCTGCGGGCTCTGATTTGGCACGCACGAAAAACGCAGCGCGGGATGAACCGGCTGCGCGAATAATCTTGTCATCGGCTCGCCGGCAAGAACCCAATCGCAGGTTCCGCATTGAAGCCGACACTGTCCCTTGTTTCGGGCAACTGTCTATTGATCTTGAGCCTCTGGCAAAAGTTCCAAATATTTATAGACGTGCCGCGCCGACATTGTGCAACCGTGAGCGGAAAAAGCGTGTTTCATCTGCGATACAGTCGCTTTTCCCCAAAACCGGTGAAGAAAACTTCCCGACAAAGCGTCCGTATATTTCCGTCACGGTAGTTTCACAATGCCATATCGGCCCGGCTATTGTGCCGCCCAACCCCTCTATATACTAGTGGGCTGTGTGGCTGTCTCGACTCGCCCATTCGCCTGTCCTGCGCCAACCCCGACCCGGGTCGCTTTGAGCGGAATCCTGAAATGAGCCAACAGTTTCAACACGATGTCCTGGTGATTGGCAGCGGCGCTGCCGGTTTGAGTCTCGCGCTGACCCTGCCCGGTCACTTGCGCATCGCCGTACTGAGCAAAGGCGACCTCGCCAACGGCTCGACCTATTGGGCCCAGGGTGGCGTCGCGGCCGTGCTGGACGACACCGACACCGTCGAATCCCATGTCGATGACACCTTGAATGCCGGCGGCGGCCTGTGCCACGAAGACGCGGTGCGTTTCACCGTCGAGCACAGCAAGGAAGCGATCCAGTGGTTGATCGATCAAGGCGTACCCTTCACTCGCGACGATCAGTCCGGCACTGAAGACGGCGGTTTCGAATTTCACCTGACCCGCGAAGGCGGCCACAGCCATCGCCGCATCATCCACGCCGCCGACGCCACCGGCGCCGCGATTTTCACGACCCTGCTGGCCCAGGCCAAAGAACGCCCGAACATCGAGTTGCTCGAACAGCGGGTAGCGGTCGATCTGATTACCGAACGCCGGCTGGGGCTGGAGGGCGAACGTTGCCTGGGCGCCTACGTGCTCAACCGCAAAACCGGCGAAGTCGATACCTTCGGCGCACGCTTCGTGATCCTGGCGTCCGGCGGCGCTGCCAAAGTCTATCTATATACAAGCAACCCCGACGGCGCCTGCGGTGATGGCATCGCCATGGCGTGGCGTTCGGGCTGCCGGGTGGCGAACCTGGAGTTCAACCAGTTTCACCCCACCTGCCTCTATCATCCACAAGCCAAGAGTTTTCTGGTAACTGAAGCTCTGCGTGGCGAAGGCGCCCATTTGAAGCTGCCGAATGGCGAACGCTTCATGCAGCGCTTCGACTCACGTGCAGAACTGGCGCCACGGGACATCGTCGCCCGCGCCATTGACCATGAGATGAAGCGTCTGGGTGTCGATTGCGTCTACCTCGACATCAGCCACAAACCCGAAGCCTTCATCAAATCGCACTTCCCGACCGTCTACGAGCGCTGCCTCGGATTCGGCATCGACATCACCAAACAACCGATCCCGGTCGTCCCGGCCGCGCATTACACCTGCGGCGGCGTGATGGTCGATCAACAGGGCCGCACCGATGTGCCCGGCCTGTACGCCATCGGCGAAACCAGCTTCACCGGTCTGCACGGTGCCAACCGCATGGCCAGCAACTCGCTGCTCGAATGCTTCGTCTACGCCCGCTCGGCAGCGGCGGACATTCTCGAGCAACTTCCCGATGTGGCGATTCCACACGCCCTGCCGGCCTGGGACGCCAGCCAGGTGACCGACTCCGACGAAGACGTGATCATCGCCCACAACTGGGACGAATTGCGGCGTTTCATGTGGGACTACGTGGGCATCGTGCGCACCAACAAGCGCCTGCAACGGGCACAGCATCGGGTGCGTCTGCTGCTGGACGAAATCGACGAGTTCTACAGCAACTATAAAGTCAGTCGCGATCTGATCGAGCTGCGCAACCTGGCGCAAGTGGCGGAACTGATGATCCGTTCGGCCATGGAACGCAAGGAAAGCCGAGGCCTGCATTACACCCTCGACTACCCGAACCTGCTGCCCGAAGCGCTCGACACTATTCTGGTGCCGCCCACCTACGCCGGCTGAACTTCAGGCGAACCCGCAGGCGCCGGTGCAGATCCGCCGCCTGTGCATCCCGCGGCACGCAGATCGATCTGACTCGCCGCTCACCACGCAATCGAAAGCGCAGCACCACGATCAGCGGCAGCGCCAGGCTGTCCGGGCGCAATTGCACCGCTTGCCAGCCATCGGCCCGGTTCCACAATTGCCAGCCATCGGCGTCCCGGCGCAATCGGCAAAATGCCTTGGGATGACTCAGCAGAATCTGCCGTGGCAACACCCAGGCCGCATGGCCGAGACACGCGAACGCCCCGAGCAAAACGGTCCAGAACGGAATCGACAATAGAAACAGAGAACCCAGCGCGAATGCCTGGGCCAGCAGATACGCCGCCAGCAACTGCCGTGAGGCATGCCAGCGGCACTCGAACGTATTACTTGGGCTGGACACGGTCCAGAATCATGCGAACCATGCGTTGCAGCTCGGGATCTTCCGATTCGCTGCGCTCCATGAACCAACCGAACATGTCCTGATCCTCGCACTCGAGCAGGCGGACATACAGCGCGCGATCCACCTCGTTCAGATTGGCGTAGACCTCTTTCACGAACGGCACCAGCAACACGTCGAGTTCCAGCATGCCGCGACGGCTGTGCCAAAAGAGGCGATTCAGTTCAACTTGTTCGACCATGGAGCCCTCCTCAAATAGGCCGCAAGTATACAGGCCCGAAGCGGCCCGAACAGTCGGCTTTGGTCGGGCACCATAGATCCTTTATGAACTACCCATTTCAACACCACCCCCTTATGATGTGCCCCAGTCTATTTACCCTGCGATGACCCATGGCCGATTCTGCTTTTTTCTGCACCCTGTCTCATGAAGGCGTTCTCGCGGTTCGCGGCGCGGATGCCGGCAAATTCCTGCAAGGCCAGTTGACCTGCAACATCAATTACCTGAGCGATACCCAAGCCAGCCTCGGCGCCCGCTGCACGCAGAAAGGCCGGATGCAGTCGAGCTTCCGCATCGTGCTTGAAGGCGACGGCGTGCTGCTGGCGATGGCGGGTGAACTGCTGGAGCCGCAACTGGCGGACCTGAAAAAGTACGCGGTGTTCTCCAAATCGAAACTGACCGACGAAAGCGCCTCCTGGGTGCGCTTCGGCCTCGATGATGGCGATGCGGTCCTGAGCAGTCTGGGCCTGGAACTGCCGGCAGAAACCGACAGCGTGGCCCGCCACGAAGGGCTGATCGCAATTCGCGTCTCCCCGAACCGTGCCGAACTCTGGGTGCCCGCCGATCAGGCCGATACCGTCAAAGGCAAACTGTCCGCGCAATTGAGCGAGGGCGAACTCAATCAATGGCTGCTGGGCCAGATTCGCGCCGGGATCGGTCAGGTCATGCCGAGCACCCGCGAGCTGTTCATCCCGCAGATGCTCAATCTGCAGGCCGTCGGCGGCGTGAGCTTCAAGAAAGGCTGCTACACCGGCCAGGAAATCGTCGCGCGCATGCAATACCTGGGCAAACTCAAGCGTCGCCTGTATCGCGTGCAACTGGACGCCGCTGAGTTGCCGGAGCCCGGCACAGCGCTGTTCGCCCCGAGCCACGGCAGTTCCATCGGCGAAGTGGTGCTGGCCGCCCGTACCGAAAAGAATATTGAACTGCTGGCGGTGTTGCAGGCCGAAGCTGCCGAAGCGGGCGACTTGCATCTGGGCTCGGCCGAAGGTCCGGCGCTGCACTTGCTCGACCTGCCATACGAACTGGATCGCGACCGCGAAATCCAGCGTTGATCGCAGCATTTGTTGCAACACCCTAGAGAAACGACATGAGTGAGCTGGCGGATAAGGTCCAACAGGATTTGGTTGAGGCCATCGATAACGATGACCTGGTTCTGCCAACGTTACCGGAAGTGGCCCTGCAGATTCGCAAGGCCGCGGAAGATCCGGACATCAGCGTCAGCGACCTGAGCAAAGTGATCGGCCGTGACACGGCGCTGTCGGCGCGTCTGATCAAAGTGGTCAACAGCCCACTGCTGCGCGCCACCCAGGAAGTGACCGACCTGCACACCGCCATCACCCGGCTCGGCGTCAACTACAGCAGCAACCTGGCGATCGGTCTGGTGATGGAGCAGATCTTCCACGCCCGCTCCGACGTGGTCGAACAGAAGATGCGCGAAGTCTGGCGCAAGAGCCTGGAGATCGCCGGCGTCAGCTACGCCCTGTGCCGCCGTTACACCCAGCTCAAGCCCGATCAGGCTGCGCTCGGTGGACTGGTTCATCAGATCGGCGTGCTGCCGATCCTGACGTATGCCGAAGACCACTACGAATTGCTGTCCGACCCGGTCAGCCTCAACCATGTGATCGATCACATTCACCCGTTGCTCGGCGACAAATTGCTGCGGGTCTGGGAGTTTCCGGAGCGCCTGGTGGAGCTGCCGGGGCTGTATCAGGACCTCAAGCGCGAATCGCAGCACATCGATTACGTCGACATCGTGCAAGTGGCCAGCCTGTATTGCCACAAGGACACCGACCATCCGTTGGCCCGCATCGATCCATTCAGCGTGCCAGCATTCCGCAAGCTCGGCATCGATCCGGAAAACAAGGCGCTGTGCGCCGATCTGGAAGAATCGCGGTCGATGTTCTACTGATCACCGGCGACAAAACTCACCCGTACCTTCAAACCCGCCTGCTCACCATCGTGCAGACTGATCTGCGCCAGATGCGCGCGGCAGATTTCCCCGACAATCGCCAACCCCAGCCCGGAACCGGCCACCTGCTGGTTGCGCCGGTAAAAACGCTCGAAAACCCGATCCCGCTCTTCGAGCGGAATGCCCGGCCCATCGTCTTCAACCTCCAGCACCGCCGGCGCCCTGACCCGCAGAATCACGTTGCCGCCCGGCGGCGTGTGGGCCAGCGCGTTGTCCACCAGATTGCTCAGCAACTCGTTGAGCAATGTCGGCTCGCCACGCAGCCATACCGGCTCGTCCGCTTCCAGCGCCAGCGCGACACCCCGCGCATGGGCCAGTGGAGCCATGGCCATGCCCAGTTCTCGCGCCAACTGACTCAGATCGAGCAACTGCGCACCGCCCTCGGCAATCGCCCGGGCGCCGTTTTCCACTCGAGCCAGCGACAGCAACTGATTGGCCAGATGGGTCAGGCGATCCGTGCTTTGTGCCGAGGATTCCAGCGTTTCGCGCCAGGTCTGCGGCTCGTTCGAGCGCAAGCCCAGTTCAAGTCGCGCCTTGAGCGCCGCCAGTGGCGTGCGCAGCTCATGGGCTGCATCGGCGATGAATTGCGCCTGCCGCTCGAACTGGCCACGCAGGCGTTCGGTGAAATGGTTGAGCGCACGCACCAGCGGCGACAACTCATGCTGGACTTCCACCAGCGGCAACGGACGCAAGTCGTCAGGTTGGCGCTCTTCCACTGCCGTGCGCAGACGTTCGATCGGCCGTAGCGCAGCACTCACTGCAAACCACACCAGCAACAGCGCGCCAATCGCCAACATGCCCAGCCGCAGCAAGGTATCTGCCGCCAGACTGCGGGCCATGCTGACGCGCGCCTCATCGGTTTCGGCAACGCGGATTTCAGCCATGCCGTTCATGTTCGGCTCGCTGACCGCTTTGAGCAGGCTGACCACACGCACGTTCTGGCCCTGATATTTCGCGTCGTAAAACCGCGCCAGGGCGGGATAACTGTCGGTTCTCGGCGTGCCCGGCGGCGGGCCCGGCAGATTTTCGTAGCCGGAAATCAACTTCTGGTTGATGTCGTTGACCTGGTAATAGATGCGCCCGGCGCTGTCGTAAGCGAAGGTATCGAGCGCCACGTACGGCACATCGGCACTGAGACTGCCATCGCGCTGCGACAGACCGGCGGCGATGGTCCGCGCCGAGGCCAGCAGCGTGCGGTCGTAGGCGGTGTCGGCGGCTTCGCGACCGTTCCAGTACGCACTCAATCCGCTGGCGAGCATCAACACCACCAGCAGCAGTGCGAGATTCCACAGCAACCGCCAGCGCAGGCTGCTGGGCTTATGCATCTCGGCTTTCCAGCAAATAGCCCAGACCGCGAAACGTCACGATGGCCACGGAATGGCCGTCGAGCTTCTTGCGCAGGCGGTGCACGTAGATTTCGATGGCATCGGGGCTGGCCTCTTCGTCGAGACCGAACACCTGCGCAGCCAGTTGCTCCTTGCTCATCACTCGACCCGGACGGGCAATCAGCGCTTCGAGCACCGCTTGTTCGCGAGAAGTCAGCGTCAGCAATTCATCGCCGAGGGTGAAGCGTCGGGTGTCGAGGTCATAGGCCAGCACACCGCAGCGCTGCTGGCGTTCGCCGCCAAGCACACTGCGGCGCAGCAATGCCTTGACCCGTGCTTCGAGCTCGGTGAGTTCGAACGGCTTGGCCAGGTAGTCATCGGCGCCGAGATTGAGCCCATGGACCCGATCCTTGACGTCACTGCGGGCCGTCAGCATCAGCACCGGCAGATTCTTGCCCCGGGCCCGCAGGCGCGCCAGCACTTCGAAACCGTCCATGCGCGGCAGACCGACATCGAGGATCGCCACCGCGTACTCCTCGCTGCCCAAGGCCAGGTCGGCAGCCACGCCGTCGTGCAAGACGTCCACGGTCAGACCGGTGCTCTTGAGCGCCTGGGCGACGCTTTCGGCCAGCGGCAAATGGTCTTCGACGAGCAGGACACGCATGGATCTCTACCTCATTCAGGGATGGCCGACGCCATTCTTTGCGGCGGAGTTTACAGCCGCAACCGCCACTGTGAAGCCCGAAAACACGCGAAAGAATACTGAAAGGTTAGCGAAAGGTTGGGCCGTTAGAGTCGTTTCACCGAAGGTCCCGACTGCCGACCTTCGCCGTTTTGCCTGTTCATACACCGTAGTTTCAAAACGTAGCTCTCGAAAAACGCCTCGATGCGTTTTCGCCAATAAGAACAATAACGAGGTACTGCACCATGCTGTCCACACAGCTTCAGGTTGACCCGTTTCATTCTTCCTTTCGAATTTCCCCGTTTTCGCTTGTCAGCGCCATCGTCGGCTGCGCGGCGTTCAACCCGTCCGGGTCTGAGCCTGTCAGCCTGCGCGCGCGAAACCGCCGCACCTGAAACATCCCCAAAAACAACAACTCCCGTGGAGACACTCATGAACCGATCCCTGCGCCGTTTCGCCCTCGCTGCCGGTTGCGTGCTGTTCGCCGGCCAACTGATGGCCGAACCGAAACGCCCCGAATGCATTGCCCCGGCCTCCCCCGGTGGCGGTTTCGACCTGACCTGCAAACTGGCGCAAAGCGCGCTGGTCAACGAAAAACTGCTGACCAAACCGATGCGCGTGACCTACATGCCCGGTGGCGTCGGTGCGGTGGCGTACAACGCCGTTGTGGCGCAGCGTCCGGCCGATGCCGGCACGCTGGTGGCGTGGTCCAGCGGATCGCTGTTGAACTTGGCCCAGGGCAAGTTCGGTCGGTTCGATGAAACCAACGTGCGCTGGCTGGCGGCAGTCGGCACCAGCTACGGCGCCATCGCGGTGAAAAGCGATTCGCCCTACAAAACCCTCGATGATCTCGTGCAGGCGCTGAAGAAAGATCCGAGTTCCGTGGTCATTGGCTCCGGCGGCACCGTTGGCAGCCAGGACTGGATGCAGACTGCGCTGATCGCCAAAGCCGCCGGGATCAACCCGCGCGACCTGCGCTACGTCGCCCTCGAAGGGGGCGGCGAGATCGCCACCGCCCTGCTCGGCGGTCATATCCAGGTCGGCAGTACCGACATTTCCGACTCCATGCCGCATATCCAGAGCGGCGACATGCGCCTGCTGGCCGTGTTTGCCGAGAAACGCCTGGACGAGCCGGAAATGAAGGACATTCCTACCGCGCGCGAACAAGGCTACGACATCGTCTGGCCGGTGGTGCGCGGTTTCTACCTCGGGCCGAAAGTCAGCGATGAAGACTACGCCTGGTGGAAAGACTCCTTCGACAAACTCCTGGCCTCCGACGACTTCGCCAAGCTGCGCGATCAGCGTGAGCTGTTCCCGTTCGCCATGACCGGTCCCGAGCTGGACACCTACGTCAAGAAACAGGTGGCGGACTACAAGGTGCTGGCCAAAGAGTTCGGCCTGATTCAGTGATCGTCTCTGTCTAGCGTCCATGGCCCTCTCACCGGGGCCATGGCAGGAGTTCCCTCATGCTTATTCAACGCATTTTTGCCTCGGTGCTTTTGCTGGCCTGTGCCGGCCTGGCACTGATGGCGTGGCCGTATCAGGCGGCTTTTTCCTACGAACCGGTGGGCCCTCGGGCGTTTCCATTGCTGATGCTCGGCCTGATGGGCCTGGCGCTGCTGTACATGGTGTTCCGCCCGGCACCGATCAAACACAGCGAGGACGAACCGCCGCTGGATCGCGAAACCCTGACCAAGATCGCGATCTGCGTCGCCTTGCTGCTGGTGTTCGCCGGTTTGTTCGAACCGCTGGGCTTCATCCTCAGCAGCATTCTGATCGGCATCCCGATGGCGCGCCTGTATGGCGGGCGCTGGGTGCCCAGCGTCATTGTCACGACGCTGATGGCGATTGGTTTGTACGTGTTGTTCGACCGCGTGATGGACGTTCCGCTGCCCCTCGGCCTGCTCGACGTTCTGGAGAACTGATATGGATACTCTCGGTTATTTGGGTCAGGGCTTCGGCGTCGCGCTGAGTCCGTACAACCTGGTCACGGCCCTGACCGGCACGCTGATCGGCACCGTGGTCGGTCTGTTGCCGGGCCTGGGCCCGATCAATGGTGTGGCGTTGCTGATCCCGATCGCGTTCGCCCTCGGACTGCCGCCGGAATCGGCACTGATCCTGTTGGCGGCGGTCTATCTGGGCTGCGAATACGGCGGCCGGATCAGCTCGATCCTGCTGAACATTCCGGGCGAAGCCTCCACCGTGATGACCACCCTCGACGGTTACCCGATGGCCCGCAAAGGCCTGGCCGGCGTGGCGCTGTCGTTGTCGGCATGGAGTTCGTTCATCGGCGCCTTCATCGCCACCTGCGGCATGGTGCTGTTCGCCCCGCTACTCGCGAAATGGGCGATTGCCTTCGGTCCGGCGGAATACTTCGTGTTGATGGTGTTCGCAATTGTCTGTCTCGGCGGCATGGCCGGTGACCGACCGCTGAAGACTTTCATTGCGGCGTTGATCGGCCTGTTCCTGTCCAGCGTCGGCATCGACGCCAACAGCGGCGTTTACCGTTTCACCGGCGACAACATTCACCTGACTGACGGCATTCAGTTCGTGGTGCTGGTACTGGGCCTGTTCTCGGTCAGCGAAATCCTCCTGCTGCTGGAAAAAACCCATCGCGGCCAGGAAGCGGTGAAAGCCACCGGGCGGATGATGTTCAACTTCAAGGAAGCAGCGTCGGTGTTCGTGGTGAACATCCGTTGCGGCCTGCTCGGTTTCATCATGGGCGTGTTGCCGGGTGCCGGCGCGACCCTGGCCAGCGCCGTGGCCTACATGACCGAGAAACGCATCGCCGGCGCCAGCGGCAAGTTTGGTCAGGGCGACGCCCGCGGCCTCGCCGCACCGGAAACCGCCATCGGTGCCTCCGCTTGCGGCGCGCTGGTGCCGATGCTGACCCTCGGCGTTCCGGGTTCGGGCACCACGGCGGTGATGATCGGCGCCCTGTCGCTGTACAACATCACCCCCGGCCCGCTGCTGTTCCAGCAACAGCCGGACATCGTCTGGGGCCTGATCGCTTCGCTGTTCATCGCCAACATCATGCTGGTGATCCTGAACATCCCGATGATCCGCATCTTCACCCGTATCCTCGCCGTGCCGAACTGGGCTCTGGTGCCGGTCATCGCGATCATCACCGGGATCGGTGTGTACGCCGTGCATGCAACCACGTTCGACCTGTTCCTGATGGTCGGCATCGGCATCTTCGGCTACATCCTGCGCAAACTGGATTTCCCGCTGTCGCCAGTCCTGCTGGGGTTCATCCTCGGCGGGCTGATGGAGCAGAACCTGCGCCGGGCGCTGTCGATTTCCAACGGTGCGCTGGAAATCCTCTGGTCGAGTCCGATCACCTTCGGCGTCTGGGTGTTGACTGCCATCATGTTGCTGATGCCGCTGCTGCGCATCTGGCGCAAACGCTCGGCCGCGCAACGCGCCGTTGCCGATGTCTGATCGGCTCTCCCTCAAAACCTGGTGGGGAACCCCGCTGGTCGGTCTGCTTGGCGGCTACATCGCCAGCCAGATCGGCTGGCCGCTGCCGTGGATGGTCGGCTCGTTGCTGGCGATCATCCTGGTGCGCTGCCTGACCCCGTGGCAATTGACCGAAATCCCTGGCGGCCGCAAGTGCGGCCAGTGGATCGTCGGGATCGGCATCGGCCTGCATTTCACCCCGCTGGTGATGGAGCAGGTGCTCGGCCACTTCGGTCTGATCTTCTTCGGCGCGCTGGTCACCAGCCTCTCGGCGGTGGTCGGCGTGTGGCTGATGCGCCGCACCGGCGAGGATCGCGCCACGGCATTTTTCTCCAGCATGCCCGGCGGCTCCGGGGAGATGGTCAACCTCGGCGCCCGCAACGGCGCGCTGCTCAGCCATGTCGCGGCCGGGCAGAGTCTGCGGGTGTTGGTGGTGGTGTTGTGTGTTCCGGCGGCGTTCAAATATCTGCTGGGTGACGGCACCCCGATTTCACACGCCGGCAGCGTCGATTGGCGCTGGCTGGCGATTCTTTTTCCGGCGGGCGGCCTACTCGCCTGGCTCTGGCAACGTCTGCGTCAACCCAACCCTTGGCTGTTCGGTCCGCTGCTGGTCAGCGCGGCGGTGAGCATCGGCTGGGACCTGCACATCGGCCTGCCCAATGGCGGCAGCCAGATCGGCCAGTGGTTGATCGGCAGTGGGCTGGGTTGTCACTTCAACCGCCAGTTCTTCCGCCGCGCCCCGTCGTTCATGGGGCGCACATTGATCGGCACGGCGCTGACCATGTTGATCGCGACACTGGCGGCGTTGGGATTGAGTGCGCTGACCCATCTGGACCTGCGCTCGCTGACGTTGGGCATGATGCCCGGCGGCATTGCAGAGATGAGCCTGACGGCAGAGACCCTGCAACTGTCGGTGCCGCTGGTGACGGCAATGCAGGTGATGCGGCTGCTGTTCGTGTTGTTTCTGGCGGAACCGTTGTTCAAATACTGGAACCGTAATCCCGAAGCCTGAGCCGGTTATTGATCGTTCCCACGCGGACGGTTCGACGCCTCGACGTGGGAACGAAATTAGCCGCCAGCCCTGAACGTCAGACCACCGACGGCAGGCGCCACTCGATCGGCGCTTCGCCATTCTGCTCCAGGAATTTATTGGTGCGGCTGAAATGCCCGCAACCGAGAAAGCCGCGATAGGCCGACAGCGGCGACGGGTGCACTGAGGTCAGCACCAGATGTTTGGTGGCATCGATCAGCTTCTGCTTGCTCTGCGCATGGGCGCCCCAGAGCATGAACACCAGATGCGGCTGTTTCTGGCTGACCACTTCAATGATCCGATCCGTGAAGAACTGCCAGCCCTTGTCCTTGTGCGCATTGGCGTTGGCGCGCTCGACGGTCATGGTGGTGTTGAGCATCAGCACACCCTGATCGGCCCAGCTCTGCAGATAGCCGTGATTGGGGATGTCGATGTTCAGGTCGCGCTTCAACTCTTTATAGATGTTGACCAGCGATGGCGGCGCCGGCACGCCCGGTTGCACCGAAAAGCACAAGCCATGGGCCTGGCCCGGGCCGTGGTACGGGTCCTGGCCGAGGATGACCACTTTCACCTTGTCCAGCGGCGTCGAGTTCAACGCGTTGAAGATCATCGGTCCCGGCGGATAGATTTCCTTGCCGGCCGCCCGCTCCTGCTGCAGAAAAGTGCGCAACTCTGCCATGTAGGGCTGGTCGAATTCGGCACGCAGTGCCTCCTTCCAGCTCGGTTCGAGTTTGATACGGTCGTCAGCAGTCATGGTCATACCCGGCAAAAACAATGGGGCGAACCCTAGGAAAGCCGACCACGCTTGTCAATTGATCTGACGCAGATCCGGCACTTTCCCACACAGCGATCATACTGATCGTTCAAATTCCCGATCGAGGTCACGATGAATCTGCACTTCGAAGAACTCACCGGCACCGACGGCGCGCGCATCGGCGTGGCCACGCTGGATGCCGAAAAGTCGCTCAATGCGCTGTCCCTGCCGATGATCCACGCCCTGAGTGACAGACTGAACGCCTGGGCCAAGGATCCGCAAATCGTCTGCGTGCTACTGCGCGGCAACGGCGCCAAGGCCTTCTGCGCTGGCGGCGAAGTGCGCAGCCTGGTGGAAGCCTGTCGCGCCCATCCCGGCGAGGTGCCGCCGCTGGCCGCCCAGTTTTTCAACGCTGAATACCACCTGGACTACAGCCTGCACACCTATCCGAAACCGTTGATCTGCTGGGGACACGGATATGTGCTGGGCGGTGGCATGGGCCTCTTGCAAGGCGCGAGCATCCGGATCGTCACGCCGAGCAGTCGTCTGGCGATGCCGGAAATCAGCATCGGCCTGTACCCGGATGTCGGCGCCAGTTGGTTCCTCTCGCGGCTGCCGGGCAAGCTCGGTTTGTTCCTTGGCTTGACCGGCGCGCACATGAACGGTCGCGATGCGATTGATCTGGACCTGGCCGACCGCTTCCTGCTCGACGAACAGCAGCAGGAATTGATCGACGGCTTGTTGCAGTTGAACTGGCAGGAACAGACCGCCATGCAGCTCAACAGCCTGCTCAAGGCACTGCAGCAGGAAGCCGTGGCGCAGATGCCTGAGGCGCAATGGCTGCCGCGTCGGCAGCAGATCGATGAATGGCTGGATGTCAGCGACGTGATCTGCGCCTGGAAAGCCATCAGCCTGCATCGCGACAGCAGCGACCCGTTGATTGCCCGTGCGGCGAAAACCATGAGCGAAGGTTCGCCGCTTACCGCGCATCTGGTCTGGGAACAGATCATCCGCGCCCGCCACATGTCGCTGGCCGAAGTCTTTCAGATGGAATACACCCTGAGCCTCAATTGCTGCCGGCATCCGGAATTCAGCGAAGGGGTCCGGGCGCGGCTGATCGACAAGGATCAAAAACCGCACTGGCACTGGCCGGACATCGCCCGGGTGCCGGACGCGGTGGTCGAGGCGCACTTTCACAAGGTCTGGGAGGGGCGGCATCCGTTGGCGGATCTGTCGCAATACTAAAACCGATAATTGCCCGCGATGGCAGTCTCTTGAGCTCTGTCGCGGGAAGTTTGAGCCAGTTGCAAAACTATCTGCGATCAAACATTCAACTCGTAAAACGCGATTATTTCCTTCATTGCCCGCAACGCCTCTTCATCATTTCTCGGCAAGATATCCTCTACGTCCCGCAACGGAGGTAGAGGGTGCAAAAGCTCAGCGAGTTGATTCGCCGTGTAATTTTCAACAGCTCCCTCTTCTCCTTGAACGCTGATGAAGCTGATAGCGGCATTGCCTCCTGAAAAGTGTTCGGAGACACGAATCTTTGGCGACATGCCATAACTGACTACGATGACGAGATCATCCCGTTCACGGTGGAACTTTAGATGGTCAATGGACAGTCCGACTTCTGAAAAGTCTATACCGTCAGTTCCGCCACCGGCATTGACTACCAGATCTCGTCCGAGACCATCATATTTATACACATCATTACCCCCGCCACCGGACAAAGTGTCATTGCCCTGCCCACCGTAAAGCACATCATCGCCAGAGCCACCGCAAAGCAGATCATCGCCTTGCATCCCTCTTATTTCACCAGCGCCTCTGAGGGTGTCATTACCGCGACCGCCCACGAGGGGGAGAAAACGGTTGTCTCGAAAGGACTTAACCTGAGTAGCGTCCTGAACGTTGATGCCGTGATGATAAGTATCGGGAGCGATGCCTAATCGGCTAACGAGATCTTTAAAACTGATGCTCGACCCGTCAGAAAACCTCACCCGTTCAATACCGGAACCACCGATGTCATCCGGATTGGGCAAAACGATTCGTACTTTTTGAGTTCCGCCCCATTCGATATCGAGTGTGGTGTACAACATCTGGGCCCGAGGCGGTTGACGATGAGCGCTACGTGGTGGGGCGGGTGAAAGTTCGATATTTACCGTCTCAACCAACACAGCGCCCCAGGTTAGCTTCAACTTATCTGGTTTCGCCTCTTCCGGAAGAACGACTGTATCAATATCAAGCGCACCAAACTCTTCATGCCACCCAGAGGCTCCAACCTCGGGGCGCAAAAAAACAGGGTCAAGAACGTCGGCAATAATGGTGGTTGCGCCATCATGCGCTTCAACTATGTAAGTGTCGGGACCGTTTTCGCCGTAAAGCCAATCTTCTCCCGGCCCACTGATCAAATAATCGGCACCCGCGGAGCCGAGCAGTGTGTCGTTGCCTGCGCCAGCCGATAAAAATGCGCCTGGGATCCTGTCGTTCACCCCGCCGTACTCAAGCACTGAACCAGCATAGGTAACCACCAAGTCATCTCCTGCACCGCCATGAAAGAGATTTCCCACTTCGAGATTTACCCTGCCGCCAGCGTCATTACCCTGAACAATCTTATGCTTGATCGTTTGGGTCGCAGAACTCCAGCGAAACGCTTTACGAACAGTTTCATGATTTTCAAAACTGCCAGCGGGATACACATACCAACCCTTAATGGCGCCCGAGTGGTCTATATCTTCGACTACAGCATCACCCACGTTGAACGAGAACCCCGAATAACTGGAGCCAGATGGGTAATATTTTGGCTTTTGTTTCGGTAATTGCGCAGTTTCAGCTTTTACAAACTTGAACGTGGTTTTCGTTGCAGAAATTGACTGCCTTTCAGTCACCACGGCGTCAGCGGCAATCGCTCCCATCCACTCAGGTGTCTTGGAAAAGACCCCGGCTTCAACGTCCTCATGGATCAATTCGGCGCTGATGGCATAACCACTTTCGTCGGTAGCAATATGACTTCTAACCCAAACACCCTGATCGTTCAGTGCAAATCCTGATGCCTGCCTGTCCGCTGAGCGCTTTGCTTTCAGTTCCGAAAGAAAAAGGCTATCCCAGTCGATGTGACGACTGGTTTCACTACCTTCCCTCTCAGTAGAAGCGGCTAAGTCATCGGGCAGTGTCTGGACGACTGCTTCGCTCTCAATGTCCTGCATTTTTCCGGCATCGGGCACCGTAGCAATTGTCGCGGACGGATCTCTTACATCTACCGGTTGCACCGTTAATTTGATTACATCCTGGAAATTCAGGATCACGCCGTCGCTGAACCTGAACGTCGAACCTGCCCACTTTTCATGGTGAAGAATCAGAAGCGCGTCACCAATACCATTCGACAGCCGCAACGCCGTGCCTACATCAAGATTGACGATCTTGACCTGCAAGTTCTCCGCAGAAAATCCATAACCAAAACTTACGACATTGTTGCCACCTGTATCGGTAACAACATCCAGTCCATCGCCCACTCCGAAGTAGAAAACATCGTTACCCTGCATCCCTTCCAGATAATCGTTGCCGGCACCACCCTCAAACACGTTATCGCCAGGGCCGCCGCGCAAATAATCGACTCCCTCCCCGCCAACCAGCGTGTCGTTTCCGCCACCGCCCAGCAAAGTGTCGTTGCCTGAACCGCCGTCAAGATAATCGGCGCCATGATCCGCTTCGGATGTTTGCTCGTAGTCCCCCATCAAAAAGTCATCATCGGCACCGCCCAAAAGCGTATCGGCGCCCAAACCACCCCAGAGCGTATCGTTTCCTGAATTACCTTGAATGTGGTCATCGTTGGTTCCGCCCGTTTGCAAGTTGGGCTCATCGCCATCCAGAGCGTCGGCGCCTGCCCCGCCTATCAGAGTGTCCGAACCACCCAAGCCACGGAGTGTGTCGTCACCCGCACCGCCATCGAGATAATCATCACCGTGGTAACGAATTGGGTGCTCATGGTAATCACCAACCAATTCGTCGTTACCGCTGCCACCGAAAAGCGAATCACCGGCACCGCCGCCCCAAAGGGTGTCATTTCCCTCGCCGCCATCCAGAAAATCACTTCCGAAAAAGTCTGCGGCAACACCCGAAACGCCTCGCAGCACCTCGTCATCACCTTTCAGCACATCATCGCCGCTGCCGCCGTACAACACATCGCTACCACCGTTTCCGGCAAGGGAGTCATCGCCACTGCCACCCGCCAACAAATCGTTGCCATGATGGCGACTGTCGAGACCGCCACCCCAATCCAGGTTGTCTCCTTGCAATGTGTCATTGCCACTCCCGCCAGCCAGCGTGTCATTACCCTCTTCGCCGCACAGCGTGTCGTCGTCACTTCCTCCATCGAGCAGGTCATCTCCTCTGCCGCCAATAATAAAATCCCGGCCACCCTGCCCATAGAGGATGTCGTCACCGCCCTCGGTGGGACTATTCAATGAAAATTTGTCAAAGACGCTACGCATGCTGATGACGCCATCACTGAGTGGAACGTCGATGCGCTTGACTGTCCAATTTTGCTCATGTGCACCGGTTGTTTGATCACCGGACAAATTGTCATCACCTGCTCCCCCAATCAGCGTGTCTCGACCGTTGCCGCCGAGCAGCACGTCTCGCGAGGCAGTGCCGACAAGCAGGTCATCACCCTGCCCACCATCCAGCCAGTCGCCACGGCTGGCCTTTCCCTTTGTTGCATCGGCAAAGGCATTTTCCAGCGTCGACTGCTTGTCACCGAATAAACGGTCATTGCCGTCCTTGCCGAACAATCGATCAGACCCGCCAAGACCAACGATGAGGTCATCCTTCGGTGATCCATAAAGCAGGTCGGCTTTGTTCCTCTGCTTAACATTGGGCAAATGCACGGCGTTGCCCAACTCATCGTAAGAAGGCTGATCTCCGCGAACATTTGGGTCGTTATCTTTAACTTTCCAGTCGCCTTGAAGGACCAGGTCGGGGACGGAGAGGGTCTGGCTTTGGTAATCAGGAAGATCAATGCCGAGCATCCCTGGCTTGAAATTCTTTACGACGATGAGATCACTCAGTCCGTATTTAATGTTCAGCGTGTTTTCAGCCAGATCTTCAATGAGCGTCAAGCTGATGGCTCGATCTTCCGTAAGCCAGATATTGCTGAGCGGAGCACTGCGTTCGAGAGGTGGGATCGGAAGTCCATTTATCAGCAACGCGCCCCCAACGTCCGCATCAAAAATTTCGTCGACTCCATCTCCGCTGGAGAACTCGTATTGATCGTTACCCGGCCCGCCAGTGAGAGAGTCGTTACCCTTACCACCCACCAAAACATCATCACCAACCATCCCGTGCAACGCGTCATTCCCATCGCCTCCACTCAAAAAGTCGTTACCGCGAGCCCCCTGGATAAAATCATTACCGGAAAGTCCGCTGATTGAATCGTTGCCGCCACCGCCGTAAAGATGATCGGTATTCGTTCCGCCACCAAATGATCGTCCGCCGTCATCACCAAACATGACCAGAGGGTTTGAGACGCCTGTGGTCATCGGGGCCTGTTTGCCTGAAGCCAAATCCGAATAGGAAAAGGTCTGGACGGTGTTTCGACCGAACGATCCATTGGTTCGGGAAATCAGCCGGGCCAGCATTTCAGAACGATCGGCAAGCCACTGCCCAGTGATGAAACCCTCCCCCGTTTCGGGATCGTAAAGCTCCAGTTCGCGTCCGGAAAAACCGTCGGCCCGCTCAATCACGATTTCGCTTAGTTGCTTGAGGGAATTGCGTAACGCGGCGCCGATTGGCGTTGCCTGACTGGCCAACGTTGCCCAGTCCTTGGCACTGCCATACTCGCCAATGGTTCTGGTAACGATACTTTGCGATTGAGCCGGAGAAAGTGCGGAGAAAAATGTGTAGGCGTTGGCGGCGAAGGTTTCGTCGGTGGTAGGCGTGGCGGCCGTGTTTCCGTCGTAGGTTCGCCTGAGCATGTCAAAGAAATCATTCAGGTTATATCGCAATATCAGACTGACAATGGGTGAGATGGGCGTACCTTTCACCACATGCTGAATCAGCGGATTGATGCTGCCACTGGCAAGAGCGATGTTTATCTGTTCGGGCAGGACTGAAAACAGGCTTTCAACCATATTCGACCCGAAGTTTTTAATCACTGCCTGCAATGCAACACTGTATGAGTCCACGGAAAACAGAATATTCTTTAGGTCATCGAGCCTATTGAACTTGGCGAGGTCATGATTACCTTTGGTGTGGGAATCCGGATCACCGGCGGAGATCAATCGCCAGGTTTCATAGGGTCTTTCTCCACCCAGCAGGCTAAAGCCGATTGTTCCAGACCATCCCGCATTACGACTGGTAGCTGTATCAATGTCACCAACATCTTCACGAAATAATACTTTACCAATAGCGCTCGCATCGATTGCTGCAATTTGGCTTATGGAGGGCACAGCCCATGGCGCCAAATCATGTTCAACGGACCCTTTTATCAGCGCGTTCATGAAATTGACAGCCACCTGATTAGATGACTCTTGCATCTTGAAATCGCTAAACTTTTTATTTAGCCTCAACTCCCCCTGCCGCAGGGTGTAGGCTCGGATCAACGTAGAGTAAGCGCCCATCCCGCCATTCGCATCAATTGCTACATCGAGCCAGAGTTTGGCATTTTTAAAAATGCCCATTACGTTCTCATCGAACGCAGAACAATCTAAAAACTTTTCACCCAAAATATTTGACAATGCGCGGTAAAGTACAGCACAGTTTCGCCCCTCTACCGCCACAGCACGATACTCTTGCCGCTCGACATTGAATTCCATCCCATCACAAACATTTGCAGCCTGCAAAATTGCCGTCTTTTCCAAATCGCTGAATATATAAGTCACATTTACTTCCCTGTAATAATTGAACGTGAAAGATAGTCACTAACAGACTTAAGCGCTTCAGGAGCACCCCGTAATCCTTCTGTACCCAAATGTATACGGCCATCCCCACCTGCAAAGTCAAAACTATGCAACTCGACCGTACAGTACGCACGCAAACTGCCAAACTCCAAATTCTCCAACTGTTCCTTATTCATTTTCAGAAGATATGCTTTACTCAAACCACTGGCCGAAGCTTTAGATTCTGGCGAATTTAAACCATCACAATTTATCGTCCGTGGTGTTCCATCACGCCGGCGCCAGTCGTGCATAACAAACGTTCGAACAGAGAATTCATTTTTGATACTGGGTGGTGATGCGGTAAGCCAAAGTTCCAGGCCTGGGTAGTTCTTCAGCTTTACAACCAGCTCATCCGGCCAATCCCCATGCCGTCCGCCCATATTGTGCGGTTCCGTGGTATCCCTTCTGGTGTAAAGCCTGGCGGTAACGTGGTAATGCGTCCAGCTGGTGGGTGGTTCTACCCCAAGAGTTTCATACACAGGAACCAGTTCTTTTCCCGTCCACCAGAATGACCCATCAAGAAGATCGGCAATACAGGAACCGTCGCTCCTTAATGTCGATCCAAAATAGAACCCGGGAATCCTTGTACGATCCAGCAGGCTGCCGCCAAGTATCGGGACCTGCTCCATACCCGCCAGCTTCCTGCTGCATTCCCCTTGTTTCTTCTGATAAATCTCCCGCGCCTCTGCGGCCTCCTCCCATCGGATACAGAAATCAACGACCCAATAACAGATCGCTAGTAACACTCCATATTTAATCCCCCTTCTGCACTGGCGAAAAACTTCCTTGCGAGACATCTTAAGCATTTCAAATCTCCATTTTAAAATGACCAATCACATCACTCGAAACAACTCACCTCATCAACTCCTTAAACACTTCAAAGTAACCGCTTACTCCTTTAACCACATCGAATTCGCTTGCCTTCAACCTCGCCGCATCCTTCATAGACTCAAAACCACCGAAAGACTTTAAAACCCTGCACACTGCCGTGGCGATTTCCTCAGCGTCAAAAAAGCCCACAAGTATCCCGTTAAATCCATCTTCGATAACTTCCTGCACGGGAGCGGTATTTGAACCTACGACAACACAGCCAGATGCCATTGCTTCCAACAGAGACCAGGACAAAACAAATGGATATGTCAAATACACGTGAGCTTTTGAAAGACTCAGAACCGATCTGTATGTTTGATAAGGCAACTTCCCAACAAAGTGAACATTGGAAATATCAATATCCACCTCCGCGACCATCTTGCTTCGCCAGTTGGGGTATCCAATGGGCATCCGCCCATAACTGACATCATCCCCACCCACTACAATGACCTGCGCGCTCGGGCACTTTTCCTGAATATAGGGAATGGATCTCATAAAACTATGAAAGCCTCGGTAAGGTTCCAGGTTTCTGGCGACATAAGTCACGATAGGCTGACCTGCTCTTATCACGCGCCCACTCGGCAGCGTTACAGACTCGACCTTTTCTGATTCGGCAAATTGAACAATGCCTTCGTGAATGACGCGAATTTTAGACTGATATGTTTTAGGAAAAAGACCGCGCTGCCATTGTGTAGGTGCAATCCCGCCATCACACTGTTCAACATTCAGGAGATGCATCGAATTCAAGACTCTAAGCCTTGAAGACGCATCCATCGCACAGGGAAATTCAGGATCGAAACCAGAGTCTGCCTCACGCGCTCGGTAATAGTACTCACAGAAATGAACTAGCGGCACATCGGGGTAAACATCTTTGACGAATAGCGTTTCACCCCACCCAGGATGGGCAAGAACTACATCAGGCCGAAAGCCTGCCTGGCTGAGTCTCTTCAATATTCGTTGAACTTGTTGCCCGTCCGAAACAGCCTCTTCATATCTGTACAAATAGTTATGAACGCCATTAATCATCTTCCTTGATGGTCGATATCGAAATAACTTTACCCCGGCAATACCTGGCGCTGTATCGCGCCCAATTGCAATGACGCCCAGACGCCTGCGCAATGCCTCCAACGCCACATGACGAAACTGACCGGGAAAATTCTGATGAATGATAAGAAGATTCATATCCGAGCAATATCCCGCGCTTATACACCTCCATGAAATTGAAGTTTTTCAACATCAACATGTGCATACAAACGCTAACAAATGCCCAGAAATAAAACTGTAGGAGGGTTCCGAGAACCCCCTAGGAGATGGTGCGAAACCACACCAACGCAAAAAACAGGCACAAAAAAAGCGGCGCTCAATGCGCCGCTTTTTTGCGGGGGGTTACCAGCGGTTGCCGTGTCGGTTGTAGTCGCCGCGTCCACTGTGACGGTCGTAGTTGCCACGACCCCGGCGGTCATCCCAGCCACTGCGACGGTGGTCGTCCCAGCGTCCGCGATCATGACCGTGCCAGCGACGGTTCTCGTAGTAGCGCGGGGCCGGTTGGTAGTAACGAGGCGCCGAGTAATAGCGTGGAGCCGGTTGGTAATAGCGTGGTGCAGGCTGGTAGTAGCGCGGCGCCGAATAATACGTGCTGCCGCCGGTGTAATAAGTGCCACCGCTGTAATACGAAGGTGCCTGCGATGTGTAGACCTCTGAGCTGTAGTAGCCATCTCCGTAGGAATAAGGGACGCATCCGCCAAGGGAAAAAAGCATCACGGTAAACAGAAGAATTCGGCGATACATGGCGGCCTCCTGGACCGCGGGTAGCCACACCAGCGACGCTGGCAGGCGTCAGTCTTTCATTCGGCGACTGACGGAATATCTGACAGCGATTTCGGCATCCGGTGCGTTTCTGCAACAACTTGAAACAAGTGATTCATGAAACCTTGTTCATGCAGAAACGCCGTCATTCAGCCGCTGATTAGTGGTGCCCACCGTGGTATCCGCCGCCGTGATAACCCCGTCCGTAGCCGCCGCGATAGCCATGGCCGCCGTAGTAATAGCGGGCGCCACCGTAGTAACGCGGGCCGTAATAACCACCGTAGTAATAGGGCGAGTAATAGCCGGGATAGTAATAGGGCGTGGAGTAAACATCGTAACCGCCGGCGTAGTAGTAACAACCGGACAGCCCTAGACCGAGCACTGCTCCCAGCAGCACCCGACGTAGCAATTTTGAAATACGCATGGCGGCCTCCTGAAAGACCTGTGACAGCAGTCGGCACAGACCGGCTGACATCAGATTTGACTGGCTGACCGCTACCGAGTGCCCAACCCTCAGGGGCATCGGATCAGCGGCAGCGGACGCTGCATGACGGTGCAACCGCGCACCAACACAAAGCGCCCACAGGCGTTCGCCATCAACCGCAACGTCACGAAAGCCCGTAGCAGAGGGCCCGACCCGACTTGGCACGCCTCTCGCTTTAGCAAACCCGTGCAGGAGTCATCACAGGTTCGCGGCACCACAATTTGCAATGGCTGACTAGGGTTCCGGCTCGCATCTGCGAGTGGCTGGTCCGAGAGTTGGCGACCTCCAGTTGAGGTTACACGGCGGGACAAAAGCCCGGGAGACAAGCCACCGTTCGCGGTGCCGCGTTGCCTTCCTGTCCGCCCTCGATCAACTGGAGAAGCCACCATGTCCCGACTACGTTTGCCCGCCCTGCTCGCCGCCGCGTTCGCCGCGTTCATCAGCACTCAATCCCCCGCCGCGCAGAAAGACCACTTCAGTGTCTGCTGGACGATCTACGCCGGCTGGATGCCATGGGAATACGCCGGCAGCCAGGGCATCGTCGACAAATGGGCGAAGAAGTACGGGATCAAGATTGATGTCGTGCAACTCAACGATTACGTCGAGTCGATCAACCAGTACACCGCCGGCCAGTTCGACGGCTGCACCATGACCAACATGGATGCCCTCACCATTCCGGCTGCCGGTGGCGTCGACAGCACCGCGCTGATCGTCAGCGATTTCTCCAACGGCAATGACGGCATCGTCCTCAAGGGTGACGGCAAGAAAGTCGCCGACCTGAAAGGCATGGACGTCAACCTGGTCGAACTGTCGGTCTCGCATTACCTGCTGGCCCGCGCGCTGGACTCGGTCGACCTGACCGAGAAAGACCTGAAAGTGGTCAACACCTCCGACGCCGACATTTCCGCCGCCTTCAACACCGAGCAGGTCAACGCCGTCACCACCTGGAACCCGATGCTCTCGGACATCAAAGCCAAACCCGGGGTGACCGAAGTCTTCAACTCCAGCCAGATCCCCGGCGAAATCATGGACATGATGGTGGTCAACAGCACCACCCTCAAAGACAACCCGGCCCTGGGCAAGGCGCTGACCGGCGCGTGGTTCGAAGTGGTCGAGTTGATGAACGCCAAGAACGCTGCGAGCAAAGCCGCGCTGGAGCACATGGCCAAAGCCTCGGGCACCGATCTGGCCGGATTCCAGGCGCAACTGGACACCACCAAACTCTTCTCCACACCGAAAGAAGCCCTGGCGTTCGCCACCAGCAAGCAACTGCCGGAAACCATGCGCAGGGTTGCCGAGTTTTCGTTCCAGCACGGTTTGCTCGGTGAAGGCGCGAAAGACACCAGCGCGGTCGGCATGGCGTTCGCCAACGGCGTGACCAGCGGCGACACCGGCAACCTCAAGCTGCGTTTCGATCCGACCTACGTGCAGATGGCCGCTGACGCCAAGCTGTAAGCCACGGAGGATTTGGCCATGCGCCTGATCAATCGCCACCCGGATCGCCCGAGTCGCCTGTTGCTAGTGATCCTGCCGTTCGCCCTGGTGCTGTTCGCCTATTTCATGGGCTCGGCCGAGCGCCTGGCGGACAATCCCAACGACAAACTGCTGCCCAGCGCGATGCAGATGACCGACGCGGTGAAACGCCTGGCGTTCAATGCCGACAGTCGCACCGGTGAGTACCTGCTCTGGCAGGACACAGCATCCAGCCTGCAACGCCTGGCCATCGGCCTCGGCATCGCGGCACTGGCCGGGTTATGCCTGGGCATGGCCGCCGGCACCCTGCCGCTGTTCGGCGCACCGCTCTCGCCATTGCTGACGGTGCTGTCGATGGTGCCGCCACTGGCCATCCTGCCGATCCTGTTCATCGTCTTCGGCCTCGGCGAGCTGTCGAAGGTGATGCTGATCGTGATCGGCATCACCCCGGCCCTGGCCCGAGATCTGGAACAGCGGGCCCGGGACATCCCCGTCGAACTGCTGATCAAGGCGCAGACTCTCGGCGCCTCGACCTGGACATTGATGCTGCGTGTGGTGCTGCCGCAACTGTTGCCGCGTCTGCTGATCTCGCTGCGGCTGATGCTCGGTTCGGCGTGGCTGTTCCTGATCGCCGCCGAAGCCATCGCCTCCACCGACGGTCTGGGCTACCGGATTTTCCTCGTGCGCCGCTACCTGGCGATGGACGTGATCCTGCCGTACGTGGTCTGGATCACCCTGCTCGCCTGGCTGATGGATTGGGGCCTCAAATACCTGACCCGTCGGGCATTCCCCTGGTATGAGGGGGCCGCCAAATGAGCTTCATCACGGTGAAAAACGTCTGGCAGCAATACGCCGACCAAGTGGTGCTCGAAGGCTTGAACCTCAACGTCAACGAGGGCGAGTTCTGCACGCTGGTCGGTGCTTCGGGCTGCGGAAAGTCAACCTTCCTGCGCCTGCTGCTGGGGCAGGAAACTGCCAGTCGCGGCGAGATTCTGCTCGACGGCCAGCCGCTGGCCCGAGAGCCGGATGCCAGCCGTGGCGTGGTGTTCCAGCGTTACTCGGTGTTCCCGCACCTGAGCGTGCTGGATAACGTCGCCCTCGGCCTCGAACTGCCACGGGCGCCACTGCTCGGTCGTCTGTTCGGCAGCGCCAAACGGGACGCCCGCGAACAAGCCTCGGCGCTGCTGCACAAAGTCGGCCTCGGCCATGCGCTGGACAAGTACCCGGCGCAACTGTCCGGCGGCATGCAACAGCGGCTGGCGATCGCCCAGGCGCTGATCATGAAACCGCGGGTGTTGCTGCTGGACGAACCGTTCGGCGCTCTTGATCCGGGCATCCGCAAGGACATGCACGCCCTGCTGCTGGAGCTGTGGCGCGAGACGCAACTGACGGTGTTCATGGTCACCCACGACCTGTCCGAAGGTTTCAGCCTCGGCACCCGCCTGCTGGTGTTCGACAAGGTCCGCCTCGACCCGCACGCCCCCGGCGCCTATGGCGCCCGCATCACCTACGACATCCCTTTGAACAGCGACCGACGTGCCCAACGCGCCGCCGTCGACGCCCTGCCCGCCGCGTTGGCCGGCACGCTTCGTATTGCCTGAGAGGACTGCTCCCATGACTGATTCGACCCAACTGTTTCCACCCTTCGCCGAAGAAACCCTGCCCGGTGGCGGCCACCGTTCCTTCGTCCTTAAACGCGGCCAGTTGCTGCGCCTGACCGACCTGCGCGGCGGTGCCAACGTCAGCCTGACCCTGCTCAACGCCAACGAGAAAACCGAGCGCCTGAACCTGCCCGACAGCCTCAAGTGCCAACACACCGCCAAGCTCACCACCGGCCATTGCCTGTACTCGGACATGGGTCGGGTGCTGGCGGCAATCACGGCGGATACCTGCGGCTGGAGCGACAGCCTCGGCGGTGTGCTGTGCGCTGAAGAGGTCGCCGAAAAATATGGCCAGGGCCGCTATCAGGAACTGCGCAACGGCTTCTTTCGCAACGGCACCGACAACCTGCTGGTAGAACTGGGCAAGTGGGGCCTGGGCCTGTCCGACCTGCTGATGACCCTCAACCTGTTCAGCCGGGTCAACGTCGATGAAGCCGGGCGATTCCATTTCGTCGAAGGCCATTCGAAGGCCGGCGACTACATCGAGCTGTACGCGCCGATGGACACCCTCGTCGTCCTCACTGCCCTGCAACACCCGATGGATCCGTCGCCCGACTACGCGCCAAAACCACTGAAGCTGAGCTGGATGAACGCCGACGCCAGCGTCGCCGAACACTGCCGTACCTCGCGCCCGGAGAACGAGCGCGGCTTTATCAACACCGACCGTTTGTTCGCCTGAGGATCATCGCCATGTCAGTTGCTATCGCCACTTCGCAAAAACAACCCGACGCTGCGGTGTACCGCGCCACCATTCCCGCCGGCGAACCCTGGCTGATGGAGGTCAAGGCCGGCCAGACTCTGCGTATCCTCGATCTTGAGGGCAATCAGGCAGTCGATACGCTGTTCTACAGCCTCGCCAATCCCCGTGAACGCTACGACGTGCAACGCACTTTGCGCCGGCAGAACAGCGTGTACCTGAGCACCGGCAGCGTTTTGTATTCCAACCTTGGCAAACCGATGCTGACCATCATCGCCGACACCTGCGGCCGCCACGACACCCTCGGCGGCGCCTGCGCGCAGGAGAGCAACACCGTGCGCTACGCCCTGGAAAAACGCTACATGCACAGCTGCCGCGATAACTACCTGCGTGCCTGCGTCCACGACGGACGCCTGAGCAAAGGTGACATCGGGCCGAACATCAATTTCTTCATGAACGTGCCCGTCACTGCCGAGGGTGGCCTGACCTTCGAAGACGGGATTTCCGCCCCCGGCAAATACGTCGACCTGCGCGCGGAGATGGACGTGATCGTGCTGATCTCCAACTGCCCGCAATTGAACAACCCGTGCAACGCCTACAACCCGACGCCTGCGGAGCTACTGGTATGGAACTGACATTCGCCCGTCTGCGCCGTTGGGTTTTCGCCCTGTGCCAGGCCCGTTCCGGCCAGTGCCTGAAATCCCCAAAACACCCCTAAACCCTGTGGGAGCTGGCTTGCCAGCGATGGCGTCGGCATAGCCAACATTGATGATGACTGACACACCGCCATCGCGGGCAAGCCCGCTCCCACAAGGTCAATGGTGACTTTCGAAATTGTGATTTTGCCGTCGGGGACGACCCCGGCGCTCATCGAAAAACTGCGGGACGGCCCGCATCCCCTTCAGGGGTTTTGCCATGTTCGAAAAAGTCCTGATTGCCAACCGTGGCGCGATTGCCTGCCGCATTCTGCGCACCTTGCGTGAACTGCACGTCGAAGGCGTCGCGGTGTACTCCGAAGCCGATGCCGCCAGCCTGCACATCCTGCAAGCTGACGAAGCCCACAGCCTAGGTGAAGGCGCAGCGGCCGGCACTTATCTGGCCGTCGAAAAGATCCTCGCCATCGCCAAAGCCACTGGCGCCACAGCGATCCATCCCGGCTACGGCTTCCTCTCGGAAAACGCCGCATTTGCCGAAGCCTGCGCCAACCACGGCGTTGCCTTCATCGGCCCGACTCCGGAACAGCTGCGGGTGTTTGGCCTCAAGCACACCGCCCGCGCCTTGGCCAAACAGCACGGCGTGCCGATGCTCGAAGGCACCGAACTGCTCGACAGCCTCGACGCCGCGCTGACTGCCGGCGCAGAGGTCGGTTATCCGGTGATGCTCAAAAGCACCGCTGGCGGTGGCGGCATCGGCATGCGCGTGTGCCGTAACCCCAGCGAACTGAGCGAGTCGTTCGAGGCGGTGAAGCGCCTCGGCCAGAACAACTTCAGCGACGCTGGAGTGTTCATCGAGAAGTACATCCAGCGTGCGCGGCATCTGGAAGTCCAGGTGTTCGGCGACGGCCAAGGCGCAGTGATCGCCCTCGGCGTGCGCGACTGCTCGGTGCAGCGGCGCAATCAGAAAGTCCTCGAGGAAACCCCGGCGCCGAACCTGCCCGACGGCATGGCCGATGCGCTGTGCGCGGCGGCGATCAAACTGGCCAAAGCGGTGAATTACCGTAGCGCCGGCACCGTCGAATTCGTCTTCGACAGCGATGCGCAGCGCTTCTATTTTCTCGAAGTGAACACCCGGCTGCAGGTCGAACACGGCGTCACCGAACAGGTGTGGGGCGTCGATCTGGTGCGCTGGATGGTCGAGTTGGCGGCCGGTGACTTGCCGCCGCTGGCCGAGTTGTTCGCAGGCCTGCAACCGCAGGGGCATGCGATTCAGGCGCGGCTGTATGCCGAGGATCCGGGCCGCGATTTCCAGCCCAGCCCCGGCTTGCTGACAGCGGTCGATTTCCCCGTCGCCGATGGTCGGCACCTGCGCATCGACACCTGGGTCGAGGCCGGTTGCGAGATCCCGCCCTACTTCGATCCGATGATCGCCAAACTCATCAGCTGGGCGCCGACCCGCGAACAGGCGCGCGCCGAACTGCACCAGGCCCTCGGCGACAGCCTGCTGTACGGCGTGGAAACCAACCGCGACTACTTGCGGCAGATTCTGCTCGATGCGCCGTTTGCCAGCGGCCAGCCGTGGACCCGTTGCCTGGAAGGCCTGGTGTACCAGGCCAACACCTTCGAAGTGCTGAGCGCCGGCACCCAGACCAGCGTCCAGGACTACCCCGGTCGCCTCGGCTACTGGGCGGTGGGCGTGCCACCCTCGGGGCCGATGGACAGCCGCGCGTTGCGTCTGGGCAATCGCTTGCTGGGCAATGACGAAGGCGCGGCGGCACTGGAAATCACCATGAACGGGCCGCTGCTGCGCTTCAATTGCGACGCGGTGGTGGCGGTGACGGGGGCGCCGTTGACGCTGACACTCGACGGCGAAGCGGTGCCGATGAACACCGTGCTGTTGATCGAAGCAGGCAGCCAGTTACATCTCGGCGGTTTGCTCGACGCTGGCGCCCGCAGCTACCTGTGCCTGCGCGGCGGCCTGCAGGTGCCGGATTATCTGGGTAGCAAAAGCACCTTCACCCTCGGTCAGTTCGGCGGTCATGGCGGGCGCGCTCTGCGCGCCGGGGACGTGTTGCACCTGGCCCCACTGAGCGACCGCAGCGTCGGGCAGACATTAGCCCCCCATCACGTCAGCGAATTACCTGCCCTGCGCCGGATCCGCGTCATCTACGGCCCCCATGGCGCGCCTGAATATTTCACTGAAAACTACATCGGCACCTTTTTCGCCACGCAATGGGAAGTGCATTTCAACTCCAGCCGCACCGGCGTGCGCCTGATCGGGCCGAAACCAGAGTGGGTGCGCGCCGACGGCGGCGAGGCCGGGCTGCATCCATCGAACATTCACGACAACCCCTATGCCATCGGTGCGGTGGACTTCACCGGCGACATGCCAGTGATCCTCGGTCCGGACGGCCCGAGCCTTGGCGGTTTCGTGTGCCCGGTGACGGTGATCGAGGCGGATCTCTGGCAACTGGGTCAGCTCAAGGCCGGGGACAAGGTGCAGTTTGAGCCGGTCGATCTCAAGACTGCCCGCGATCTCGCCCTGAAATGGGATGCCTCCGGGAGCTGGCCTGCCAGCGATGAAGTTGACGCGGTGTCTGCTCGGGCCCCATCGCTGGCAGGCCAGCTCCCACAGGGTCTGGTTTCGCCTGTGGTTCTGGAGTTGGGTCAGGACGACAAGCGGCTGGTCGGGCGTGTGTCCGGCGATACCCATCTGCTGCTGGAAATCGGCGCGCCGGAACTGGATCTGGTCCTGCGCTTTCGCGCCCATGCCCTGATGCAAGCGCTGGAAGGCAAAAACCTGCACGGCGTGATCGACCTGACACCGGGCATTCGTTCGTTGCAGATCCACTACCAGCCCGAACAATTGCCGCTGGCCGATCTGCTCGGCATCGTCGCCGGTGAATGGGATGCGGTGTGCGCCGCCCAGGACTTGCAAGTACCGTCGCGCATCGTCCATCTGCCGCTGTCCTGGGACGATCCGGCCTGCCAGTTGGCCATCGAGAAATACATGACCACCGTGCGCAAGGACGCGCCGTGGTGCCCGAGCAACCTGGAGTTCATCCGCCGCATCAACGACCTGCCGAACCTCGATGAAGTGCAGCGCACGGTGTTCGACGCGAGCTATCTGGTGATGGGCCTCGGTGATGTCTACCTTGGTGCGCCGGTCGCCACCCCGCTCGACCCGCGCCATCGGCTGGTGACCACCAAGTACAACCCGGCACGCACCTGGACCGCCGAGAACTCGGTGGGCATCGGCGGCGCCTACATGTGCGTCTACGGCATGGAAGGCCCCGGCGGTTACCAGTTTGTCGGGCGCACCTTGCAGATGTGGAACCGCTATCGCGACGTCGCCGCGTTCGACGGCAAACCGTGGCTGCTGCGGTTTTTCGATCAGATCCGTTTCTACCCGGTCAGCGCCGAAGAACTGCTGCGCATCCGCCGCGACTTTCCCCTCGGCCGCTTCGAGCTGAACATCGAACACAGCCAGCTCAACCTCGCCGACTACCAGGCCTTTCTGCAACGCGAAGCCGAGAGCATCGACGCTTTCCGGAAGCAGCAACAGGGCGCCTTTCAGGCGGAGCGCGAACGCTGGATCGCCAGTGGCCAGGCGCACTTCGACAGCGAAGAAGCCGTGCCGGACAGCAGCGAAGACACACCGCTGACCAGCGGCCAGCAGAGTATCGACAGCCACATTGCCGGCAACCTCTGGCAGGTGCAGGTCGAGGTCGGCAGCCGCGTGGCGGCCGGTGATGTGCTGGTGATTCTGGAGTCGATGAAGATGGAAATCCCCGTGCTCGCGCCCATGGCCGGGGTGGTGCAGGACATTCGCGTGCAGCCGGGATCGGCGGTGCGTGCCGGACAACGGGTCGTGGTGCTGGAACTCGACTGAAACCATTTGCCAAAGGATCAACCCATGAATCTGCAACTCGATGCCCTGCGCCAGACCTACCGCAATGGCGACACCACACCGCGGCAACTGCTGCTGGCGCTGCGGGACAAAGCAGCAGCGCTGAACCCGGACTACCACCTGTTCATCCACTTGCTCAGCGTCGAAGAACTGGAACCGTATCTGGCCGCCCTCGACGGTCGCGATCTCGACAGCCTGCCGTTGTATGGCGTGCCGTTCGCGATCAAGGACAACATCGACCTCGCCGGCATTCCCACCACCGCCGCGTGCCCGGCGTTCGCCTATGTGCCGGAGCGTTCGGCGACCATCGTCGAGCAACTGCTGGCGCTGGGGGCGATCCCGCTGGGCAAGACCAATCTCGACCAGTTCGCCACCGGCCTCAACGGCAGCCGTTCGCCTTACGGCGCCTGCCCGAACAGCGTGTTGCCGGAGTATCCGTCCGGCGGTTCGAGTGCCGGTTCGTCGCTGGCCGTGGCGCTCGGCGTTGCCAGTTTTGCCCTCGGCACCGACACCGCCGGCTCCGGCCGGGTGCCGGCGGCGCTGAACAACCTGGTGGGTCTGAAAGCCAGCAAAGGCTTGATCTCCACCGCCGGCGTGCTGCCGGCCTGTCGCACGCTCGATTGCGTCACCACGTTCACCGCAACGGCGCGGGAAGCCAGTCAGCTACTGGCGCTGACCGCGCGCCTCGATCCACGGGACGAATACAGCCGCAGCAATCCGTCATGGAACGACGGCACCGCGTTCGGTGCGCCACGGCCGTTTCGCTTCGGTGTACCGCGTGCGCAAGACCTGGAATTTTTCGGCTGTGAGGAAGGCCCGCTGCTGTTCGGCGATGCCATCGACCGTCTGAAAGCTCTGGGCGGTGAAGCGGTCGAGCTGGACTTGTCGCCGTTCCTCGAAGCGGCGCGGTTACTTTATGAAGGGCCTTGGGTGGCCGAGCGCTACAGCGTGGCCGGCGAGTTGATGGAAGAAAATCCCGAAGCAGTGCTGCCCGTGATCCGCGCGGTGCTGGCCAAAGCATCGGCCGTCAGCGGCGTGCAGACGTTCCGTGCGCAATACCGCCTGCAAGCGCTGAAAGCCGTTTGCGATAAAGCGCTGGAAGGACTCGACTGCGTGCTCACGCCCACCATCGGTCGTCCGGTGACGCTGGCGGAACTCGACGCCGAACCGGTGCTGCGCAATTCCGAATTGGGCTACTACACCAACTTCATGAACCTGCTCGATTACGCCGCCGTCGCCGTGCCCAGCGGTTTCATGGCCAACGGGTTGCCGTGGGGTGTGACGCTGCTTGGCCGGGCGTTCACCGATCAGTATCTGCTGGGCGTGGCCGATGCCTTGCAGCGCCAGCAGGATCCCGGGCTGCCGACGCCAAACAACCCGGCGCGCCATGACCGTGCACGACTGGTGGTCTGCGGTGCGCACCTGGACGGGCTGGCCCTGAACTGGCAACTGCGCCAGCGCGAAGCACGCCTGATCGAGGCCACCTACAGCTCGAAGGACTACAAACTCTATGCCCTGGCCGGCGGTCCACCGTTGCGTCCGGGGATGCTGCGCGTGGCCGAAGGTGGCGTGGCCATCGAGGTGGAAGTCTGGGAATTGCCGAGCCGTGAGCTGGGCTCGTTCCTGACCGGCATCCCGGCGCCGCTGGGGCTGGGCAAGGTGCAACTGGCGGACGGCCGCTGGGAGAGCGGATTCATCTGCGAACCCTACGGCCTGGAAGGGGCAATCGATATCAGCCATTTGGGTGGGTGGCGAGCGTATCTGCAAACCCGAAACTGAGCCGAAAACCAGCCCCTTCTCCTTCAGGGAGGGGGCTGGATGAGCGAGCCATTCTCCAGACACCCCTGCCCGGCTGATCCCCCCGCATTTCAGGCACAAATCCCGCAGTCTTTTCCCCGCCGTGCCACTAGAATGCTGCCCATCGGGTCACTGTCAACGGAATTGCCAATGCCGCTCAGATCTGCGTTTCACTCCCAACGTTCGCTGGTACTGACCCTGATCGCCCTGCTCGGCGCAGGTTTTCTCGCCACCTCGCTGCTCAGCTACTACGCCTCGCGGGCGTCGATCCGCGACAACATCGTCAACACCGAACTGCCGCTGACATCCGACACGGTGTACTCGGAAATCCAGAAAGACCTCGTCAGACCGATCCTGATTTCCTCGATGATGTCCCGCGACACCTTCATGCGTGACTGGGTGGTGAACGGCGAGAAAGACAGCGACCAGATGACCCGCTACCTCGACGAGGTCATGACCCACTACGGCGCCTATACCGCGTTCTTTGTCTCCAACAGCACCCACACCTACTACCACGCCAAGGGCGTGCTCAAGCAGGTGAAGATCGACGAGCCACGCGACGCCTGGTACTTCCGCGTGCGCGACATGAAGGATCCGTACGAGATCAACGTCGACCCGGACCTGGCCAACAAAGACAACATGACCTTCTTCATCAACTACAAGGTCTACGACTACAACGAACGCTTCATCGGCGCCGCCGGCGTAGGGCTGACGGTGGACGCGGTAATCAAGCTGATCGACAAGTACCAGCAGCGCTATCAACGCAGTGTGTACTTCGTCGACACCTTCGGCCGACTGGTCTTGACCGGCGCCGAGGGCGGGCCGGAAGGGGCGCGGGTCGGGAAAAGCCTGACCGACCTCGACAGCATGAAAAGCCTGGTCAGCCAGCTGCCCAAACCCCACAGCGGCAGCTATGAATATTCCACCCATGGCCAGGGGCATTTCCTCAACGTGCGGTTTATTCCAGAGTTGAACTGGTACCTGTTTGTCGACAAACGCGAAGACGGCGCGCTGAGCGAAATCCGCCAGTCGCTGTACCTCAACCTGCTGATCTGCCTGCTGGTGACGTTGATCGTGCTGGCCCTGGTCAACCGCTTGATCCGCCGCTATCAGGAAAAAATCCACGCCCTGGCCACCCTCGACAGCCTCACCGAACTGCCCAACCGCCGCGGCTTCGACCTGCTCGCCGTGCAAGCGCTGCACGAAGCGCACCGTGAGCCGAAACCGCTGACCGCGCTGCTGCTGGATCTGGATCACTTCAAGGCCTTGAACGACACCTACGGGCACATGGCCGGCGATCAGGTGCTGATCGGGTTCGCCCGGGACCTGCAAAGTTGCCTGCGGCATTCCGACATCGTCTGCCGTTGGGGCGGTGAGGAATTTATCGTGCTGCTGAAGGACACCGACGGCGAAACCGGTCAGAAGATTGCCGAGAAGATCCGCCAGCACGTCGAACAGCATGAATATGCCTACAACGGCCACACCCTGAATCTGACCGTCAGCATCGGCGCCACCACCCTGCAACCGGATGACACCTTGCACAGTCTGCTGTCCCGGGCCGATCATGCGATGTACCGGGCCAAACAGACCGGCCGTAACCGCACCTGCGTGGAAATGCCTCACTCGACCTATGCCTGACACTCATGAACAAACCTGACCTCTGCCCGGCCTGCGGCGCCCGCAACGACTGCACCCTGGCCGACCCGCGCACCGCCGACCGCGCCTGCTGGTGCTACGGCGTTTCCATCGATCCGGCAGTGCTCGAAGCCCTGCCGGCGGAACTGCGCGACAAGTCCTGCCTGTGCCCGCGCTGCGCCCAGGTCGAGGCGCAACTGCAAGCGGCCAGGCCGTCGATCCCGTAAGATGCGCGCCCCGCTTCCTGCCGATTGCTGATCATGCGTGTCGACCGTTTCCTGAGTAACCTGCCCCGCTACAACCGCAAGCAGGTTCGCGTGTTGCTGGTGGAAAAGCGCGTGCGCATTGACGGAAAAGTCGTCAGCGATCCCCACAGCGAAGTCCTGGAATTCAGCCGCGTGGAGGTCGACGACGAAGTGCTGCAACCCGGCAAACCGGCGCGCTACTTCATGCTGTACAAACCGCAGGGCTGCGTCAGCGCCACCCGCGATCCCGAGCATCCGACCGTGCTCGACCTGATCCACGAGCCGGACAAAGACGACCTGCACATCGCCGGGCGGCTGGATTTCAACACCACCGGGCTGATGTTGATCACCAATGATGGCAGCTGGTCGCGGCGCCTGACCCAGCCGCAGACCAAACTGCCGAAGGTCTATTACGTCGAGACCGAACAGGAGATCGGCCCGGAATATGCGATCAAGTTCGCCGAGGGGATCTACTTCGCCTTTGAGGACCTGACCACCCAACCGGCGCAGCTGCAAGTGCTCGGCCCGCGAACCGCGCGGTTGAGCATCGTCGAAGGTCGTTACCATCAGGTGAAGCGCATGTTCGGCCACTTCAACAACAGAGTGCTGCGCCTGCACCGCGAATCCATGGGCCCGCTGCCGCTCGATCACGCGCTAAAACCGGGCGAGTACCGCGCTTTGCGCACCGAAGAGATTCATTTGTTCTAAGCAGCCGACCGCTCAGCAGAAGTTGTCGAACAATTTACCAACGGCACTTGCGCGATCCTCATCCCCCTGCTTGAATCAGGTCGTCGGCCAAATTGTGACCGATGAGTCACACATAACATCCAAGAAACTTTTTGTCGGTAGACAGCCCATCAGGGCTGCGCCTCAGCCGACAGACTGCCCGCCAATAACAATACCCGTCGACCTGCCGTACCGGATCGACATGGGCCACAAAATTCCAGGCATATGCCTACCTGTCACAAAGCTCGTGCAATCTCATTTGCGCGCATACCCGCTTGCTTGCCAGGAGTCTTATGACATGAGGCCAGAAATCGCTGTGCTGGATATACAGGGTCAGTATCGGGTTTACACGGAGTTCTATCGCGCAGACGCCGCAGAAAAGACCATCATCCTGGTCAACGGCTCGATGGCCACGACTGCGTCGTTTGCACAAACCGTGAAAAATCTGCACCCGCAATTCAATGTGGTCTGCTACGACCAGCCCTACGCGGGCAAGTCGAAAGTCCACAACCGCCACGAGAAACATCTGACGAAAGAAGTTGAAGGTCTGATCCTGCTGGAGCTGATCGATCACTTCGCCGCCGAGCACGTTTTGTCGTTCTCCTGGGGTGGCGCTGCGACCATGGTCGCCCTCGCGCATCAGCCTCGACGCATTGAAAAAGCCGTGATCAGCTCGTTCTCGCCAGTAATCAACGCGCACATGCTCGATTACCTCGAACGAGGCGTCGAATGCCTCGGCAAACGCGACGGCGACCGAGTCGGGCACCTCGTCAACGACACCATCGGCAAACACCTGCCGTCGCTGTTCAAGCGCTTCAACTATCGCCACGTCAGCAGCCTGGCCGAGCACGAATACGGGCAGATGCATTTCCACATCAACGACGTGCTACACAGCGACCGTCAGTGCTATTTGAACGCGGCGAAGAAAATCAACGTACCGGTGCTGTTCCTGAACGGCGAATGGGACGAATACACCGCCGCCGAAGACGCCCGACTGTTCGGCAACCACGTCGCGCAGAGCACCTTCACCACCCTGCAGGCCACCGGGCACTTCCTCGACATGGAACACAAATCCGCCTGCCGGGACAGCCAGAACGCCCTGCTCGGTTTCCTGAAACCGGCGCAACAGGGCAGCCGAACGCGTTACCAGTTTGTCCAGGATCACCATGCATTGGCCATTTGAAACAGTGTCGTCGCGAGCAAGCCTGCGAGGCTGAGATTCAGCCGTCCTCCAGCCCGCAGCGCTTGCCCGCGATTGACCGATTTCGGCTCTGTTTCAGGACTTTCCGTAGTTCGCGTGCAAAGAAAACTTCAAATCCGTGGCCGAGTCTGGTACAAAGTCAGCCGTTCTGAGCGGGTGTCGTATAATGGCATTACTCCAGCTTCCCAAGCTGATAACGAGGGTTCGATTCCCTTCACCCGCTCCAATCGAATTTATGTCCTGCGTCGTGGTTTGACGGGGGATGCGCAAACAGAAAAAACCGGCCTTGATGGCCGGTTTTTTTGTGTCCGGGATTTGGTACCGAGCAGCCAGCTTTGAACCATTCAGAAACAACACGTTGATTGAATTCCCTCCGTCTGCGCTTACGCTCCTGACAGTCAGTCACTCATGTCGTGAGCGCTCGTTATCGAAGCGTTCGGCCTCAAGGGAGAGATTCGGGGAGAGATCCGCATGCCTCCCCGGCTGCATCTCGTCCGGAGACGATCAAGGGTATGAGATTGAAATGGTTTCGATGGAGTGCTCAACGTAAAGCCAGGCTGGAGCGGTTTGACCATCAACAATTTAATTCTGCATTATTGTGGCTTATAAACATAAATTGCCGTTAACTCATATCAGAATGGAGTTAACTGAATTGACGCATGAAGGTTAACTCTATAATTTTGGGTATTAACCGACCTTTATGCGACATAAGGCATACCATGCTGGAATTAAGCTTCAGCAAACCAAGCGAGATCGTCAAACGGCTCTGCCAACGCCTGCGCACAGAGCGGATAGCCCTGCAGATGACACAAGCCGATGTGGCTGCTCGCGCCGGTGTCGGCACCAATACGGTGGCCAACCTTGAAGCCGGGCGGAATGTCAGTTTCGAAACCGTAGTCCGAGTGGCCATGGTTGTGGGGCGCGTCCAGGAAATCGAAGACCTGTTCTTGCCAAAACTGGACAGCCTGGACGACATCCTTCGTTACGAAGACAGCTCCAGGCGTCAGCGCATAAAAAGGAAATCAGGAAATGCTTGAACGAGTGGACGTCTACTACGACGGCTGGGGTGAACACTGGCGGTGGGGCACGCTCGTTTCCACGACGGCTATCACCGGTCGCCCATTGATCGTGTTCGAGTACAGCGACGAGGCAAAGAGTAGAGGCCTGGAATTGTCGGCGTACAGACTTCCATTGGAAGGCCCCAAGTTAAGGCGTGACTTTCCGCTCCATCAACTGGGTTTGCCTGGACCGGTCTACGATGCACTGCCGGATGGGTGGGGCATGCTTCTGATGGATCGCTTGTTCAAGCGACGCGGCCTTAACTCTGCACGCATCGGCCCGCTCGAGCGCCTCGCTTACATCGGCAACAATGCCATGGGCGCAATGTCATTCGAGCCGGTGGCACCCGAGGCGCTGGAGCCGCAAGTTGAGGTCTCCATTGATCTGCTGGCTGCCGAGGTGCAGGAAGTCCTCAAGGGTGAGGGTGGCGAGTTCTTGCAACAGCTGTTGCTGGTGGGTGGATCTCCGCAGGGTGCCAGACCAAAAGCCTTGGTCTATCGCGATCCGCGAACAGGCACCTTTACCACCATAGCCAGATCAGGCTTCGAGGCCTGGCTGGTCAAGTTTCCCGCCCGGCAGGAGCATCCCGAGGTATGTGCCATCGAAATGGTCTACGCCGAATGTTTGCGGATGTGTGGAATAAAGACACCTGACACTCAGTACTTCAGCCTGCCGAACGGGCTGGCAGCGTTTGCTACCAAACGCTTTGATCGCGAAGACGACTTACGCGTGCCGATGCAAAGTCTCGCAGCCTTCACGGCCGCCGATTTCCAGAATGCCGGTGCGCTGGACTACGTCAACTTCCTGCGTGCGACCCACCTGTGCACTAATGACGTTCGGGAGAAAGCGCTCGCGTTTGAGCGTGTAGTTTTTAACGTCGCGTTCAACAATCGCGATGACCACCCGAAGAACTTCGCCTACATAATGTCGAAATCCGGCCAGTGGACGCTGGCGCCAGCCTACGATGTGACCTTCTGCGAGGGTCCCGGCGGATACCACCAGATGGACGTTATGGGCGAAGCTTTGGAGATCGGCCGAAAAGCCATGCTCGATCTTGCAGAGGAAGCGGAAGTATCGGCTGAAACGGCCGACGGCATCATCGCCCGATTCTGCGAGGTAGCTGATCAGTTCGCGACGATGGCAGAAACGATGTACCCCGGCGTCATCACTCAGGACACGTTGCAGACCATCCAGAAACGAATCGATGAAAACGTCGAGCGGCTTCGCTGAGATTGCTCTGCCAAAGCGCCAAAAATGGAAAAACCAGTCGCGATGATCGGTTTTTTTATGCCTGCCATAGACCTTCACGTCAGCCAGCATCCGGAGGAAAAGTGTCGTTCCGCGTTTTTGGCTTCGGCTGCGTTGCGTATGTTGGGTTCGTGAGTAATCTCTCGCCGCACACAAAATTGGCGTGATGCTCGCCATGTTTTCAGACGTTTCCCAGCGACCAGTCCTTGAGATTCCGCTAGCATTAGCACACCCAAGAGGACGCTTGGGGTTAACGGATGTATTCAACAAGGACGACTCATGCTTTCTTCCGCACGGTTGGGCGATAAACACGTTTGCCCGCTGCCAGGACATGGCACAACCCCGATTGCCTCAGCCTCAGCTGATACCAATATCAATTTCATGGGCGCCGCTCGCGTTGGCGATACGTGCGGCTGTGGCGCAGTGATCACCACCGGTTTTCCATCGATTCTGATTAACGGCCGACCAATGGCTCACCTCTCCAGCCCCACCAGTCACGGTGGAACGATCATCACCGGCAGTGACGACACCTTTGGTGGTTTTGTTCTTGGGAGCGCCGTTGGTAGTCCTGTTATCGATTTCGCCTTAATGGGTGCGATTCGCCCTGACGGAAAGGTTGATGAGGAACGAATGGCCACACTGCTGGCCGATCCTCAGTTGAAAACCAAGGCAACGGCTGTGGGTGCCCTTGTCGATCCTAACGCCCCAAAAAAACCGCCAGCCAAGAAGGCCAAACCTGAGGAAGAAAAGAAACCTGCCGCCTGCACTCACCCCGATAACATGGAGCCCGTGGCGGCTTACATTGCCGATGAGATGAACCGGAACATCCTGCATCCGTCGGTCGTGAAAATGAAAAATGCCAACAGCTTCGATCCGGCAGCGGAGACAAGGAAATACCGGGAGCTGCCGTGGTATGCCCGAATCGGGGAACCGCCGAACTACTACACCATGGCTCTGGGAAAGAAAGCAGCGGCATTGACGTTGTGGACGGAGCGGGTTGGACAGAATCGCCCTTGGGATCACAAGCCGATTATCAAGAAGCGGTTCGGCTCGTATTACTACAAACACGGGAAATACGATTACTTCTACGACATCTGGTCGAACATCCATTACGGTTATGTCGGCAGAGCTGGGGGATTATCCGAAAGCCTTTTGCTGGATGGCGCAGGACTTGAACAGATCGCATCTGACTCGATTCGTAAAGCCCAGGACTGGAAGAACAAACCCGGGCCACGTCAGTCACCGGGTGTCGAAGGGCTGCGGGCTTGGGATGACGTCGCCGACAGGGTTTCCATCAGCATTGGTGTGAAGTTGTACAAGCGATACCCACACGGTGGAATTACAGCAAAAATCGTCATGGATGAAGTGCTCGCCGTAGCACCTGAAAATTGGGGAGATGGAGTCAGTGTCCACGAATGCAAGTAAGCGACGCCCGCTCTATCTCGTTATGCGGTTACTTATTCTTGTGGTGTTGACGTATCTGGTTTGGTACGTCGCAGTGCCACGCGTCGAGATTGATTTCTCGAAAGAAGGCACAGGTGATTTGAGGTTTGTGCTGAATACGCAAAATGAGATCTTTCGCGGAAACCTTGCCTCCGGAGAGTCTACGGGCGGGCCAGGGCATCTGTTTCCCGATGATGACTTTTTTATGGAGTTTGATTGGCGTAATGCCGGGCAAAACCATTGCATCAGGATCACCCCGAAATGGCCCACGACTAAAATTCATATCGGGAACAATGGCGAGGTTGACCGTAGCGCTGGCAGTGGCACTGATGTCGATCAGCTGGAGCCCTGCGCACCTTGAAGATTTATACGAGACAACCTTCATAAAGAAAAACCGGCTCAATGAGCCGGTTTTTTTATGCCTTCTGAAACATTGCATCAACGCAGTTAACTCTTCACCTCAACATGATCCAGCGCCTGATTCACCGCCAATTCCCCCAGCATCACCAACTGCGCAATGCCTATCGCGGTTCTGCGGTGGGTGGGGTCGAGGGTGGCGGCGAAGTTGTTGAGCATTTCGCTGGCAGAGCCCAGTGACTCGCTGGCGTTGGCCAGCAGGGATTCGGTGTCGTAGGCCGGGTTGGCGAAGTACATCGGGTCGGGTTGGTTGTTCGTGCCCATGACATGGGCGCCGGGGCAGAGGTAGTGATCGAGGGCGCGGTTGGCGGCGTCGTTGAGCTTCCTGGAGTCGACTGAGCTGTAGGGGGACGTTGGGTCGGTTTCGACTTCAGGTGGATTCGGTGTCGGCTTGAACATGATTTCATCTCTCCAAAAACAGGTTGGAGCTGACCCATTCGGTTCCACGCGAAAGGAGGCAGCTGTACGCAGGTTGGAACCCGGGGAGAGACAACCCGGCAGACCCGAAGGTCTCCCGCGCACAGCCGCCATAACAGAGTGCACACATTCAGGTGCGCAGCATACGTCATGAATAACGATTGTGCGTTCCAACTCTCCTCGGGGTTCCAATCCCGATCGCCGATTCATCAGCGACACTCACAGGCTAGAGACCGCACTTCCGACGGACAACCTGAAAACCGTGTGGGAAGGTTCAGTAAACATGGCCAATTCTTTAAACATCCCGTAGCGAAAAACCGCGTTTACAGATCCCCGACACTCCCCCGGTTCTCACACTCGCCACGACCCGCTAGCATTTCCCCATCGCCCACCACCCTCCCCCTGCGCGGCCATCGACGAATACGCGCCATCACGTTTCGAGGGATTCAAAACCGTGGCCTGCGAGCCACCCAAATCAAATTCAAAAGAGCAGCAAATCCATGACCCAGAACATCTACGACGACCCCGAATTTTTCCAGGGCTACAGCCAGATGAACCGCTCCATCGGCGGCCTCGATGCTGCGCCGGAATGGCCGGCGCTGAAAGCCTTGTTGCCCTCCCTGCACGGTTTGCAAGTGGTGGATCTGGGCTGCGGCTACGGCTGGTTCTGCCGCTGGGCCAGCGAACACGGCGCAGCCGAGGTGCTGGGGCTGGATGTCTCGGAGAAAATGCTCGAACGTGCGAAGGAAACCACGTCGGCCGCGAACATCCGCTACGAACGTGCCGACCTGGAACACCTCGACTTGCCTGCGTGCACTTACGATCTGGCCTACAGCTCACTGGCCCTGCACTACATCAAGGATCTTTCGGGGCTGTTTAACAAACTGCATGCGGCGCTTAAACCCGGCGCGCACTTTGTGTTTTCCATCGAGCACCCGATCTTCATGGCACCGCGCAATCCGGGCTGGCTGATCGACAGCGAAGGCAACAAGCGCTGGCCGCTGGACAGTTATCAGAGGGAAGGCGAACGGGTGACCAACTGGCTGGCCGATGGTGTGATCAAGCAGCACCGCACAGTCGGGACATTGCTCAACGCGTTGATCGACGCCGGATTCACGATTCAACACGTCAATGAATGGGGCCCGAGCGATGCCGAAGTGGCCGCGCAACCGGCCCTCGCTGAAGAGCGTGAGCGCCCGATGATGATGCTGGTCGCCGTACAACGCTGACACCAAAAGAAAGGGCCGATCAAATCGGCCCTTTTTCATTTCAACGTGTGGCGACAATGAACAACCTCGGAAACGGCAACAGCACCGAACCATCCGCCAGCGCCGGATACGCCTTCGCGACCTCCGCCAGATAGTGCGCCAGATAGTCCGCCCGTTCCGCTTCCGTCAAAGGACTGAGGAACGGAATCAGACCGCTACCCTTGAACCACTCGACAACGCCGGAAGCCCCGCCCGCCAACTGATGGTGATAGGTGGTGCGCCACACATCGACCCGCGCGCAATGCGGTCGCAGCATCGAGAAATAAGCACTGGCATCCGCCATCTCGGTCCGCTGCCCCGCCGCGTCCGCCAGTTTGCTGACCCACGGCCCGTTGGCCGCCACTTCACGCATCAACCGATGGGACGGCTCGTTGAGGTTGTCCGGCATCTGAATCGCCAGACTGCCGCCCTGCGCCAACTTGCCCGCCAGCGCCGGCAGCAACGTCGCGTGATCCGGCACCCACTGCAAAACCGCGTTGGCAAAGATCACATCGAATGGCCCTGCATCCGCCCATTTATCGATGTCCGCCACCGCGAACTGCAACTGCGGCAGACGCTTGCGCGCGGCATCGATCATGTCAGGCGAACTGTCGAGCCCCTGCACTTTCGCCCCCGGAAAACGCTCCACCAACAACTCGGTCGAATTGCCGGGGCCACATCCGATATCGACCACAGAACGTGCCTCGGGCGTGGGAATCGCCGCCAGCAAGTCGCGGGCCGGGCGGGTGCGTTCATCTTCGAAAGTGACGTATTGCTTGGCGGACCAGGTCATTGCGTTCTCCTGTCTTGGACGTTCTGGCGAAACGTGGAAAAGCGGCTGCCGTCACGATACAGCGATCGTGTTTATCTGCCTTCCCCTACGTAGGTCCGATATCGCCGGGAACGCTGTCTTCGGCCGTGCCTACAGGGACTCAGAAAACTGTAAGTAGAATTTTCCGCCCCCCTCCGATGTCTGAATTTCAAGCGCCCCCCACAAGGAACACAACCATGAAATTCGCAAAAATCTCCCAGAAGCTCGCCCTCTGGGCCGGCAGCCCCAAGACGTTCATGGGGGCGTTGATTCTGATCGGGCTCTGGGGGTTGAGCGGGCCGATTTTCGATTACAACGATACCTGGCAACTGATCATCAACACCTCGACCACGATCATCACGTTCCTGATGGTGTTCCTGATCCAGAACACCCAGAACCGCGACACCGACATCCTGCATTTGAAACTCGATGAACTGCTGCGGGTGAACAAGGAAGCGCAGAACGCGATGCTCGGACTGGAGTCGCTGGATCTCAAGCAGTTGGAGGCGCTGCGTCGGCATTACCGGGCGATGGGTGAGAATGAGGTGTTTGACCTGGAAGGTCTGGGAGACAAGAGCAAGCCGAAGCAGGATCTGAATGAATGCTGACAGGCAAAAAAAACGGCGCTAAAAAAGCGCCGTTTTCATTGCTGCGGATTCAGCGACTGGCCTGAAGGGCTCGGGCCATTTCCAGATGACTCTGCAGTTTTGGCAGGGTCTCGTCGGCAAACGCCTTGATCTCCGGCACGTCGGTGGTCTGAGCCTCCTGCTGGATCTGCTGAATGGCCTCTTCCGTGGCTTTGACCTGGCTGGCGGCGTAGGCCTGATCGAAGCTGGCGCCTTCTTTGACTTCGGGCATCAGCGCTTTGGCTTTGTCGGCAACTTCTTCGCGGGGCGCCACCGGCAGTTCCAGTTTCTTGGCGATTTTCGCCAGATGCTGGTTGGCGGTGGTGCGGTCGTTGATGACGACGATGGTGTAATCCTTGACCTCTTTGGACTCGGCCTTGCTGTGCGCCAGACGACTGGCCTCGATGTCGGCCATGCCTTTGGCCGAGGCCTCATTGATGAAGTCGGCGGGCGACTGGGCAAACGCGCTGCTGGCGAACAACCCCAGCAGGCTGACAAAACTGATGTGGCGTACTCGGGTGGCCATCCGGCTCATGGTCGCGCCCTCCTTCTTTGCAGATTCAAGCGGGAGCTTGCGCCCCCGCCTCTCAATCAAAACAACCTTCACCGACTACTTCGACTTTTGAGCAGGCTTGCGGCCCATCTCGGTTTTAGGCTCTTTGTCGACCGTCGTGGTGGTGGTTTTCCCACCTTTGCGACCGGCTTCAGACGCCTTGGTCTTATCGTTGGCGAAGTTTCCCGAGTTCGAGTTTCTTGAATTAGGCATGATTCTCTACCCCTTGGTATTTGATCGCGGCGAGCAGGTGCCCGCCTAGATTGAGAATTTCCTGACCGCCAAAGGTTTAGAAAAGTTGCCGTCGCCGCGACGAACGGTGAGCTGCCAGTCAGTGGTCCAGCGCCCGATGATTCAAACGTTTGGCGGCGTACATGGCCTGGTCGGCGTGGCGGAACAGTTGCTGTTCCTCACGTCCGTGCTCGGGATACCGCGCCACACCGATGCTCGGTTCGATGTGCAGGTTGTGCCCGTCCAGGCGCAGGGGTTGCATCAATACCTGTCGGATCTTTTCCGCCACGCTGTCGGCATCGTCGGCGGCGTGGACGCTGTGCAGCAGCACCACGAATTCGTCGCCACCGATTCGCGCCACGGTGTCGGTCTCGCGCACGCAGCCCTTGAGCCGGTTGGCCACCGCCTGTAACAGCATGTCGCCGACCGTGTGTCCGAAGGTGTCGTTGATCTGTTTGAAGCGGTCCAGATCGACGTACAGCAGCGCCATGTGCCCGGACTGTTCCCGCGCATGGTTCAGGGCAGCCTTGAGGCGTTCGCGCAGCAGCTCACGGTTGGGTAACTGGGTCAGTTGGTCATATTGCGCCATGCGTCGCAGGCGGGCGTGCAGTTGCTGGCGTTCGATGGCGGTGGCGACCTGGGCACAGACGTATTGCAACAGTTCCTTGTCGCGTTCGGTGTAGCGCTCGCCGCCGGGCAGGCTTTTGACGATCAGCGCGCCAATGGTGCGGTCTTTCGAGCTCAGCGGTACGCCAAGCCAGCACGGCGATTGCTGCCCGGCCACCAGCGCGGCGAACTCCGGCGGCGCGTGGGGGCAATCCGGGGTCAGGAGGATTGGCTGGCGGCTGCGGATCACTTCCGCGCACAGACGCCCGGTGACTGTCCCGGGTTGCTCCGGTTGCAACTCGTCATCGTCAACGTGATAGGGGAAATTCAGCTGCGCGCAATGTTCGTCGTACAGCGCCACGGAGAAATTCAGCGCCGGCAGCCACTCGCCAATAATCATGTGAATGCGCTTGAACAGCGCCAGCAGATCCTCCGCCGCATGGGCCGCTTCGGAGATGGCGTACAGCGCCGCCTGGCGCGACTCGGCCAGTTTGCGCTCGGTGATGTCCCGGGCCACGGCGATGCGCAGTTGGTCGACCTCCGACCAACGCGCCGACCACAGGATATGCACGACGCTGCCGTCCTTGCGCACATAACGGTTTTCAAAATTGTGCTTGGGTTCGCCGCCCATGATGTCGTTTGCGGCGGCCAGGGTGCGCTCACGGTCGGCCGGGTAGACATAGTCGATCATCGACTGGCCGATCAGCTCATCAGGCGTGTAGCCGAGAATCCGCTCGCAGGCTGCGCTGACAAAAACGAAACGGCCCTGCTTGTCCACGGCACAGACGGCGTCCAGCAACAGATCGATGTAACTCGCCAACGGCGCGGAATTTCGGCTTTCCATGGTTCAGAAAAGGTGTCCGGACAATGCAGCGCTGATCCACCGTCCCTGACCCCGACCTCGCATCCTGCGATCGATTTCAAGCCTTGTTCGGCATCAACCCCGGCAGTGCATGCACCAGCGCGTTGATGGCAAAACCGATGAACATGATCCCGCACAACCGGGTGATCGCCAGTTCATGACGCTGGTACAACGTACGCACCTGCCGCGCCCCGACGATGCCAATGAGGATAGCGTAGGCGAGCAATCCGCCGAGGAAGCTCAAGGCGATCAGCATCGGCAGCATCGACCAGTTGAGCAGTTCGGCGCGGCTCGACAGCAGCGCGGTGAAGGTTGCCACCGCCACCGGGTAAGCCTTGGGGTTGGTCAGGCCGAACAGGATGCCGTGCCAGAACGGCTGACGCGCCGCGCCCTGCGGTTGATCGCCGTTGCTGCGCTTGGCCCGTACCGCACGCCAGCCGAGCCAGAACAGGTACAGGCCGCTGAGTACGCCGAGTACATCGAACGCGGTGCTGCCGATTTCCCGGGCGCCGACAATCGCAATCAGCGCGGTGCTGCACCAGATCACATCGCCCAGCAGGTGCCCGCACAGAAACCCCGCCCCGGCCCTCCGCCCACGTGCGGCGCCAATGCCGAACACCGCCAGCACACCCGGCCCCGGCGTGATGCCGTAAATGAAACCCGAAGCCAGCACGGCCATTAGCAACGATGGAGTCATGGAAAACCTGCAAGTCCCGGAAAACGTGGCCGCCAGTCTATCCCAGCAGTTTGTGAATATTCACGGCTCGTTGAAAAAACCCATGCCCGCGTAGGGCTTTTGCCGACACGCGGCCAGTCGCGAGGCCAGGTCGCCGACGTGGGCTTCGAGTTTGTGCCCGTCCGGGTCGAGGAAGTAGAACGACGCGCCTTCGCTGCGGTTGTCGCGCCATTCCTGCACGTTGGCGGCGCGAAGCTGTTGCACGAACCGCGGGAAATCCGCCGCTCCGAGGCTGAAGGCGTAGTGGGTGTAGTCGGCGGCGGGTTCGGAATGGCGCTTCGGATCGAGGGACAGGCACAACCACAGGCCCGGAAGCGACAGGTAGGCACCGGCATCCCACGTGGCCTCGACTCGCAGCTGCAACACGTCGCGGTAGAACGCGAGGCTGCGGTCCAGGTCGGTGACGGCGAGGGTCAGGTGGTTGAGGCCGGTGAGCATCGGTCAGTAACCTCTGAGGTCTTCGGGAATGGTGTATTGCTTGCCGTCGTAGGTCAGGGTGATTTGGGTTTTCTTCAGTGGGGAATCCCGGGAAACGCACTCCTTGCCGGCCTTGACGGTTTTCATCGCCGTGCCGCTTGAGGTGACGATCAGGTCGGCCAAGCCATTGTGGCTGGTCGGGCCGATTTCCACGGTTCGGCGAATTTGCTGACCTTCACCCACACAGTTTTCCAGCCACTCACCGTTGTTTTTGTAGACCACCAGGCCATCAAGTACCGGGCGCAGTTTATTACCCTCGCGCACATAAAGTGTCAGGTCGGTTTTTTCGTAGGGAATGGCGCTTGAATTGTGCGAGAACTTTGACCGCAGCCCGAACGCGCGAACATCCGGGGCCAGCCGATAGCGAGCGGTATCGACCAGCAGATCGGTGAAACGAATGGCATCGGAATTGTAGGCACCGGGTTTCGCATACGTCGCCAGCGTCTTCCAGTTGCTGGTGTCGATGATCGCCAGATCCAGATCAAACACACCGGCATCGTCACTACCAGCATCCGGCACGTAGGTGGATTTGAGGGCAATCGCCTGATCCTTGAACGCCGGCCATGCCTTGCAGCGGGCCAATGACTGGTCGTCGTAATCCTTGGTGACGCAGGAAACCTGGGCCTGGGCTGGAGCGGTGATGGCCAGCAAGCCGAGGGCGATGAAAAGTCGGGTTGGGATGAGCATTGTTCTTCCTTGAATTAAGTCGCGTTGGCTCTGTATCACTCGATGGCTTTGAAACCTTTAGGCAGGACGTAGGATTTTCCGTCGTAGCGAAGGGTTGTCAGTTCAGGGCTGCTGACGCTGATTTTGTCTTCACAAGTATCGCCTTCGACGACATTGGTCGTCCCTGTCGTCTTGGTTTTGATGATCAGATCGGCATAACCATGGGAGCTGGTCTTGGCAATTTCTACCGTTCTGGTCGTCTCATATCGCTCGCCGGCGCAATCACCGTCCCATTCACCGCCGTACTCATAAACCACTAATTGACTGAGCACGGGACGTAACTTATCGCCCTCTCTCACATAAAGAGAGAGGTGCGTTTCTTCAAGCGGGTTGAGGCGAGAGGCATTGGTGAATTGCACGCGAACGCCAAACGCCCGTACTTCTGGGGTTAGTTTGTAGCGCGCGGTATCGAGCGAGAGATCTCGCAATGCCACCCCACCCGAGAAGAAAGCGGAGGGTTGGTGATAAGTGGCAACCGGTTTTGTTTGGTCGCTTTTCAAGACAGATAAAATGAAATCATAGGTGCCGCTCGTGTCGGTGGCACCCGGCACGGAGCTACGCTCAAATTTCGCATTCGCGCTGATGTTCAACCCCGGGTAAGCGGGCCACTCCTTGCACACGGAGAAATCCAGATCACCCGCCACCGGCGCAGGCACACAATCAGCCAACACCTGCCCCGCCATCAGCGCCCCACAAAGCGCCAGCCCCACAACAACCCCAGACTTCACTGTCACGCCCCGCTCCTTGATGTTTTTCAGCCGCGCACTATCCCCTGCTCAATCCGCCGATTCAACCAGTTCAACGCCTGATCCCCGCCCCGCCGTTTGTGCCATGCCGAGACAAACGTGAACGGTGCAATTTCAAACGGTGGCGGTACGACGATCAGCGATTGGTCATCCACCTCATTCAACGCCCGCGAAGCGACGGTCAGGATCAGGTCCGTGCCGCTGATGAAACGTGGCGCAGCGCTCCAGTGCGGCAGGCTGATGGCGACGCGGCGGCGTTCGCGCAGGGCAGTCAGGGTGCGTTCGATTTCCGGGGTGCCGCTGCCGCGCATTTCCAGCAAGACATGGGGACGGGAGAGATAGGTTGGCAGGTCGAGCTGGCCGTCGGCCGGCAGGCTGTGGCGATCCAGCAAACACACGTAGCGCTCCTCGAACAGCGGCGTGCTGCGCAGTTCGCCGGGCAATTCGGGGAGCACGCCGGCGGCGAGGTCGATGTCGCCGTTGAGCAGGCCTTCGACCATGCCTTCGCGGCTGGCATGGCTGATTTGCAGGTCGATGCCCGGTGCTTCCGCGCGCAGAGTGCGAATCAGCCCGGGCAGGATGATCGCCGCGCCGTAGTCCGACATCGCGAGGCGAAAGGTCCGACGGGCGCTGGCCGGATCGAAGGTGTTCGGCGCCAGCAGCGATTGCACCTGGGCCAGGGTTTCGGCCAGCGGCGCCGCCAGCTCCAGCGCCCGCGCGGTGGGCACCAGCCCCGAACCGGCACGCACCAACAATGGATCACCGAGCAAGTCGCGCAGACGCGCCAACGCGTGGCTGACCGCCGGTTGACTCAGGTGCAGGCGCTCGGCGGCGCGAGTCACGTGTTGTTCACCGAGCAAGGCGTCGAGGATCACCAGCAGGTTGAGGTCAATGCGGCGCAGATCATTCATTCGATGCATGTTCCGAATACCAAAACAGAATTTAAATCTGCGCGACGAATACCCTAGAGTCCAGCAAAACCTTGCCGGAGAACGATCATGGGAACGATGCAGTGGGTCGGTTTGCTGCTATTGGCGGTATTTGCCGGGGCGGTGGTACCGTTTCAAAGTGCGATCAATATCAATCTGGCGCGGGGGTTGGGGCATCCGCTGTGGGCGACGTTCACCTCGCTGGTGGTGAGCGTGCTGGTGTTGTTGCCGGTGATTATCGTCCTGCGCTTGCCACTGCCGTCGTTGGCCCCGCTCGGCAAGCTGCCGCTGTGGATGTGGACCGGCGGGGCGTTCGGGGTGTGCTTCGTCGCATTGGCAGTGGTGTTGCTGCCGAAGCTGGGGGCTTCGGGATTTCTGGCGCTGGCCCTGGCCGGGCAAATGATCACGTCAATCGTGCTGGATCACTTCGGCCTGTTCGGGCTGGTGGAGAAGCACCTGACATTGCCGCGCCTGTTCGGCGCAGTCTTGTTGATGGCGGGAGTGGCGTTGATCCAGTTCTCCCCGACACTGGAAAAGAGCGCCACAGCCGTTGGATAAGGGTTCAAGCGTAGGCTCTCCAGCACCGGACTTGTCGGGCATTTCATCGCCTCACAGCCCGGCAAGGCTTCGCCCTACAAGCAAATCTCCAACAGCCGTCAATGCTATCGGACGCAGCCGATTCTGACCTTGCATAGCTCTCTGTAAAGTCTGGCAACACACACAATTTGCAACACCCCATGGATTGCCCTGCTCAAGGAGAGCTGCCTATGAATCACCTGTCGGAATCCGCCAACACTTTCTCCAATTACCGCAAGGTCATCGCTTTGGCAGACCACGATTGGGACGCTGCGGAAGCTGGAAAAATCGCCGCCCTCAACGTCGAGGTCACAGGCTGTAATCACTTGCTCGATCAGCACGGGCGCCAGTTCCATCATTTCTGCACCACCTCCTATCTGGGCCTCGATCACCACCCCGCGCTGCTTGAGGGGGCCATCACGGCGCTGCGTGAAACCGGTACGTTGCGCGTTGCCAACTCGAAAAACCGCTGCAAACTGGCGCTGCTCGAACAATACGAAAGCGAGTTGTCGCAATTGTTTGGCGCGGTGTGTCTGACCACTCTGTCCTGCAGCGCCGCGAGCGCCGGTATCCTGCCGCTGCTGGCCAGTGGCGTGTTCACCCAGAACCGCCCGCCGGTGATGGTGTTTGATCGCCTGGCCCATTACTCGATGAATCACCTGAAGGCCAGTTGCGCCGACGAGACCCAGGTATTGACCTGCCCCCACAACGACATGGATTTTCTCGAATCGGTGTGCCAGCGCCATTCCACCGTCGCCTATGTCGCCGACGGTGCCTACAGCATGGGGGGCGTCGCCAATCTGGACGGTCTGTTGTATCTGAAGGAGCGTTACGGCCTGTTCCTTTATCTGGATGATTCTCATGCGTTGTCAGCGGTCGGCAGCAACGGCGCAGGTCTTGTTCGACCAAGAATGCCGGCGCTGGAGGAGGACTGCCTGATCGTCGCTTCGCTGGCCAAATCGTTCGGGGCAAGCGGCGGTCTGGTGATGCTCGGGAATGAACGGCAGAGGAAGTTGATCCAGCGTTACGGCGGGCCGAGCAACTGGTCGCAAAGTCTAAATTGCGCGGCCATCGGTGCGGGCCTGGCGTCGATCCAGGTGCATCGCAGCGCGGAACTGAGGGCGCTGCAGGTTCGGCTCCAGGCCAACATCCACCTGTTCGACAGCCTCTTGAGCACCGAGCAGCACGGCAGCTCCATGGCCATCCGTTTGATCAACTGCGGCGAGGCCGCCCTGGCCACGCAAATCGCCGTTGAACTGGCCGAACACGGTTTTTTCACCAGCGCCGTGTTTTTCCCGGTGGTAGCCCAGGGCAAAGCCGCGATCCGCGTGACCCTGCGCGCCGACATGGAATCGACCCTGATCCACCGCTTTTGTGATTTGATCACCGGTCTGTTAATGACGCGCGGTCACCCTCGCCACCGCTGAACCTTTACGGACGACTCATGAACCCCAGCCTCATCCTGCTCATCACTTGCTCCACCGTGTTCCTCGCCCAGTTGGGCATGAGCATTTATCTGCCGGCGCTGCCACAGATCGCCGGGCATTTGCGGGTCGATGCATCGCAAGTGGCCTGGGGTTTGTCGCTGTACCTGATCGGCATGGCGCTGCCGATGCTGCTGTGGGGCAGTCTGGCCCAGCGCATCGGCCGCAAACCGGTGCTGCTGGCGGCATTGGGAATTTATGGCGTGGCGAATCTGGCACTGCCGCTGGGTGCGACGCTGGAGTCGTTCCTGCTGCTGCGACTGCTTCAGGGGATCGGCGCCAGCGGCATTTCGGTGATGGCGCGGGTGCTGATTCGTGACAGCTTTCGGGGGGATCTGCTGGCGAAGGCGTTGTCGTGGATTTCGATTTCATTCGTTGTCGCGCTCGGGATCGGGCAATACGCCGGTTCGCTCATTCAGGTGACGCTGGGCTGGCAGGCGATCTTTTATCTGCTGGGCGCGGTCAGTCTGTTGATGGCCGCGATAGTCTCGCGTCTGAGTTTTCCGCAACTCGTCGAAGCGCCCACAACCGCTTCGCCCTGGGCGGTCTACCGCACGATTCTGGTCCATCGGGCGTTTATTCTGCCAGCGCTCGCGGGCGGCCTGGGCTATGGCGTGATCATCGCGTTCAACAGCGCTGCGCCGTTGATTCTGCAAGGCCCGTTCAACTGGTCGGCGACTGAATATGGGTTGCTGGGCTGGCCGATCAGCGCCGCATATTTTCTGGGGGCGCTGGCGGTCAATCGCTTTGTACTGCGTATCGGTCAGCACCGGTTGATGACACTGGGGGTCGCGTTGGTGATGGCCGGCACTGGCGTGATGCTGGCTGGCAGTCTGTTGGCCAGCTCGATGGCCTGGCTGCTTTGGCTGCCTTATTGCGTTGCCGTGTTCGGCCAGTCACTGAACTATCCGATCAGCCTGTCACGGGCCAACGATGGCGCGCCGATTGCCGGCGCCTACGCGATGGCCCTGAGCGGGTTCATCCACCAATTGATGGCGGCGCTGATCGGCGCCGTTGCCAGCCTGTTCGCCAGTCCGCAAGCGTGGCCGCTGTCGTTGCTGTGCTGCATTCTGGCGATGGGCGCGCTGCTCTGTACGAGAGGCACGCCCGTTCGCCTGCCCGCTTAAAACGCGCTGCGAAAAATCTCCTCGATCTGCCGTTGATCGGCCGCCCGTGGATTGGTGAAGCCGCAGGCGTCTTTCAGGGCGTTGGCGGCGAGCACCGGGATGTCGGTGCATTTGGCGCCCAGATCACGCAGGCCACCGGGAATCTCCACGTCCCTTGCCAGGCAACGAATCGCATCGATCGCGGCTTTTGCGCCCTCCTCCGGGCTGAAACTACGAATGTCGGCGCCCATGGCGTGGGCCACGTCGGTCAGACGATCGGCGCAGACCTGCGCGTTGAATGTCTGCACATGCGGCAGCAATACCGCGTTGCACACCCCGTGAGGCAGATCATAGAAACCGCCCAACTGGTGCGCCATCGCATGCACGTAGCCGAGGGACGCATTGTTGAATGCCATGCCCGCGAGGAACTGCGCGTAGGCCATGTTTTCCCGCGCGGCCAGGTCGCTGCCGTCGCGAACGGCCAGGCGCAGGTTGTTGCTGATCAGGGTCATTGCCTTCAGCGCGCAGGCGTCGGTGATCGGGTTGGCAGCGGTGGAGACGTAGGCTTCGATCGCGTGGGTCAGCGCGTCCATGCCGGTGGCGGCGGTCAGGCTTTTCGGCATGGCGACCATCAGCGCCGGATCGTTCACCGACAGCAGCGGCGTGACGTTGCGGTCGACGATGGCCATTTTCACGTGGCGGGTTTCGTCGGTGATGATGCAGAACCGGGTCATTTCGCTGGCGGTGCCGGCGGTGGTGTTGATGGCGATCAGCGGCAGTTGTGGCTTGGTCGATTGATCGACGCCTTCGTAGTCGCGGATCTGCCCGCCGTTGGTGGCGCACAACGCGATGCCCTTGGCGCAGTCGTGGGGCGAACCGCCACCAAGGGAAACCACGAAATCGCAGCGACTGTCCTTGAGCAGCGCCAGCCCCGCCTCGACGTTGGCGATGCTCGGGTTGGGTTTGGCGCCGTCGAAGATCACTGAATCGATGTCCTGCATCGCCAGTTTCTCGGCAATCATCGTCGCCACCCCGGCCTTGGCCAGCCCGGCGTCGGTGACGATCAGCGCCTTGCGAAAACCGTAGTTGCGGATCGCGTTCATGGCGTCGTCAAGGCAGCCGCTGCCCATGATGTTTACGGCGGGAATGAAAAAGGTGCTGCTCATGGCGCGTCTCCTGACTGGAGCCGAATTGACTCGTGCAATTCGGCGGATGCACACAGGATCGACCGATCGGTCACGGCGGATGTTGATCTGGCTCAATGCCCGCTCGTGATAAAGTCGCCGTCCATCTGCCCCTTTGTTTTGAGACGTGCCCTGCAATGACCGATTTTCTGGATGTCGACGCCACCCTCGAAGACTGGAACGCGTTGCGCGCCACCACCGATTTCAGCGGCCTGCTGCTGGGCAACGGCGCCAGTCGCGCGGTGTGGGACGATTTCGGCTACGACTCGCTGTTCGAAAACGCCCGCACGGTGGAAGAAAAACCGTTGAGCCCGTCGGAACTGAGCGTGTTCGACGCCCTGCAAACGCGTAGTTTCGAGCAGGTGCTCGGCGCGCTGAAAACCACCAGCCGGGTCAACAAGGCGCTGGCAGTCAGCTCGGCCGCGCCGCGCAACCGCTACTACGCGATCAAGGAAGCGCTGATCAACACGGTGCACGCGGTGCACATCCCGTGGCGACTGATCGAAGCCTCGACCCTGACGACGCTGAACAGCGAACTGGCGCGTTATCGCACGGTGTTCACCACCAATTACGATTTGCTCAATTACTGGGCTCTGCAACATCAGGGCGAGGCGATCGACGACCTGTTCAACGGCCCGGATGCGAGTTTCGATCTGTGCGACAGCAACACTGAAAAACCGCGTCTGCTGTACCTGCACGGTGGCCTGCATCTGGTGCGCAACCAGGACGGCACCGCGCGCAAACTGACCGCCACCGAGGGCACGCTGCTCGGCAGTTTCGCGATCAACAACACGATCAAGACACTCGACGACGTGCCGCTGTTCGTCAATGAAGGACCGAGCGCCGACAAGCTCAAAACCATCCGCAGTTCCGATTACCTGTCGTTCTGCTACGACCAGTTACTCGGTCACGGCGACAATCTGTGCATCTTCGGCCACGCCCTCGGCGAGCAGGACAGCCACCTCGTGCGCGCTCTGCGCCTGGCGAAACCGAAGACCGTGGCGATCTCGATCTACCCGCGCAGCGCGGCGTTCATCCAGCATCAGAAGCGTCACTACGCCAAGGTGTTCGAGGGCACGGGCGTCGAGTTGCGGTTTTTTGATTCCAAGAGCCATGCGCTGGGCCATCCGAAGCTGTCGGTGCCGGTCGAGGTCTGATCACTCCTCGCCGCTGTGCACCACCACCAGCAACTGCGCCTGCACCTCGCCCACTGAACGGATGCGGTGGGGTTTCTGCGCATTGAAGTGCAGCGCATCGCCCCGCTCCAGCAGCACCCGTTCGTTCACGAAGTCCACTTCGACCTGGCCTTCGTGGACGAACAGAAATTCCTCGCCCAAGTGTTCCTTGAAAGTCTTGTCGGTGAATTCGCTCGGCGGATAAATGATGAACGGCAGCAGGCTGCGCTCGCTGACCTGATGGGCCAGCACCGCGTAGCCGGGGCTGTGGTCGTTGGCCGCCAGCGACTGGCGTTCGTGGCTGCGCACCAGGCTGTAGCTGTCGAGGCTGACGTTGTCTTCGGAGAACAGCTCCTCGACTTTCACGTTCAGCGCCTTGGCCAGTTTCAGTGCAGCGGCTATCGACGGCGTGTTCAACCCGCGCTCGACTTTCGACAGGTAACTCTTGGTCATGCCGGATTTCTCGGCCAGCGCCTCAAGGGTTACGCCAAGTTTTTTTCTCAATAATTTCAAACGGATAGACATGCGAAGCGATTAATCCAGCAAAGGAAAGACGATTTGTCCTTGCCAATGACACAAAGTGTCATATAGCCTCTTAAGTGTCATTCATGGCAACCACCACAGGACACGGATATGGCGAAGACATTAGCACTACCCAAAGACGAACTGGTCAAGCAAGCGCTGACCCAGATGCAAAAAACCCTGGCGGATAATACGTGGACAGACCGGCAAAAGCTGGCCCTGACCTGCCGGATCCTGTTCGAAAACGGCCACGATTCGGGCCTCGCCGGGCAGATCACCGCCCGTGGCCCGCAGCCGGGCACTTACTACACTCAGCAACTGGGGCTGGGTTTCGATGAAATCACCGCGAGCAATCTGCTGCTGGTCAACGAAGACCTCGAAGTACTCGAAGGCCACGGCATGGCCAACCCGGCCAACCGTTTCCACAGCTGGGTGTACCGCGCCCGGCCGGACGTGAACTGCATCATCCACACCCACCCGACACACATTGCCGCGCTGTCGATGCTGGAAGTGCCGCTGCAGATTTCCCACATGGACCTGTGCCCGCTGTACGACGATTGCGCGTTCCTTGAAGGCTGGCCGGGTGTGCCGGTGGGCAACGAAGAAGGCGAACTGATTGCCGGCGCGTTGGGCGACAAACGGGCGATCCTGCTTTCCCATCACGGTCAACTGTCCACCGGCACGACCATCGAGGAAGCCTGTGTCATCGCGCAACTGATCGAACGCGCCGCCAAACTGCAACTGCTGGCAACGGCCGCCGGGACGATCAAACCGATCATTCCCGAGCTCGGCCGCGAGGCCCATGACTGGGTCTCGAAACCCAAACGCCACGCCGCGGCCTTCAACTACTACGCCCGGCAGAACCTGCGGCAGCACGCCGATTGCCTGAACTGAACACCTCATCCTTGCGGAGCACTCTCATGTCCAACATTCACGGCATCATCGGCTACACCATCACCCCGTTCGGCGCCAACGGCGAAGGCGTTGACCTGCCGGCCCTCGGCCGCTCCATCGACCGTCTGATCGCCGGCGGCGTCCACGCCATCGCGCCATTGGGCAGCACCGGCGAAGGCGCCTACCTGAGCGATGCGGAGTGGGACCAGGTCGCCGAATTCAGCATCAAGCACGTGGCCAAACGCGTGCCGACCGTGGTCAGCGTGTCCGACCTGACCACCGCCAAAGCGGTGCGCCGCGCACGCTTCGCCGAAGCCCATGGCGCCGACGTGGTGATGGTGCTGCCGACGTCCTACTGGAAACTCACCGAGGCGGAAATCCTCGCCCACTACCGCGCCATCGGCGACAGCATCGGCGTCCCGATCATGCTCTACAACAACCCGGCCACCAGCGGCACCGACATGTCCGTGGAGCTGATCCTGCGCATCGTCAACGGCGTGGAAAACGTGACCATGGTCAAGGAGAGCACCGGCGACATCCAGCGCATGCACAAGCTGCAACTGCTGGGCGAAGGCCGGGTGCCGTTCTACAACGGCTGCAACCCGCTGGCGCTGGAAGCGTTCGCCGCCGGCGCCAAGGGCTGGTGCACGGCGGCACCGAACCTGATCCCGCAACTCAACCTGGATTTGTACGAAGCCACGCTGGCGGGGGATCTCGGCAAGGCGCGGGAGCTGTTCTACCGCCAGTTGCCGCTGCTGGACTTCATCCTCAAGGGCGGCTTGCCGGCGACGATCAAGGCCGGTCTGCGACTGACCGGTCTGGAGGTCGGCGATCCGCGTTTGCCGGTGTTCCCGCTGGCTGAGGCCGGGCGTACGCAATTGCAGGCCTTGCTGAACACCTTGCGTTGAACGAAAAAAATCCCGCCCGGTTTACGCCGGGCGGGATTTATTGTGGCCGTCGATCAGAGGCTGGCGGCGCGCTTCATGGCTTCGCGGTGGAACGGCTGATCCTTGAGAATCTGCGCGATGAACGTGTCGCTGATCAAGCGCATGTGTTCGAACTGACCGCCCGAGGCATTGAATGCGCCGCGCCAGGATTCGGTGTGATTCTTCACGGTGTACACGCCCAGTATCTGCTTGCCATGGCTGAGGCTGAACACCACCGTGCTGTCGAAACTCACCGGCACCGGCACCAGAAACAGAGTGAAGGCGCTCAGAAGCATCTGCGGCTGAATCCCGCCGACATCGCTGTTGGCAATCACCAAAACGTTGTAGCCGTCTTCGCTGCGGCCGGCCTTCACTTCTTCAAAGGTGCCACGCCGACGCAATTCGTCACGCAGCATCCAGCTCGGCATGCCGATCACACTGACGTTGATGGCCGGCAATTGCTGGCTGCTGTAATCGACGTCCGGCGCCTTCAGCGAATGGGTGGCCTGGCAGCCGCCGAGCAGCAGAAGCAAGCCCAGAAGCAGACGTTTGATGAGCATTAGAATTTCCCCGAGAGCATGGCTTTGTAGACGGAGGCGCTGGTGCCGTTCTCTTCACGAATAAACGGTGTGGCGGTGTACAGGTTCGGCATGTCCAGTCGTTGCAGGCCGGGTACTTGCGGATATCTGGCGCGGACCAGCGCGGCGTCGCGTTCGAGATGATCGCTGTGCAGAAACAGGCAGGTGCTGTCGCTGGGGGACACGCAGCCGGCACGGAAGTCACCGATGTAGTAAGCCTTGCCCGCTTCAAGCTGCATGCCGATGGTGAAGTCTTCACGGCTCCAGGACACCGACCTGCCGCGATCGAATCGCACGTTGTAGATCTCGTAGCGACCGGGTTTAAGCGGCATCACGAACAGCGTGCCGATGCCATGACCTGTCTCGCGCACGTCTCGTGCGGTACGGGCATAGAACTCGTTGTGCAGGCGCGCGCTGGCGAATTCGTCACTGCCACGCTTGCGTATCAGCAGCATCTGTTCCTGGGCCGCATAGGATGCTTTTGGCCAGATGCCGACCACACCCACCAGATAAGCCGTGCCGGAATCGGCACTCGGTGCGAGTTCATCATCGATTTGGGTCGGGGACAGGCTATAGCAGCCGCTCAAGCCGAGCAGCAGGGTCAGGACAGCGAAAAGGCGGATCATCAGTGGGAAAACTCTGGCGGCAGTTGTTCAAAAATTCCGCGAAAGAGTCATCTCGCGCCCCTTCCTTGGATTGGCGGCGGAGGATAAGCGAAATGATAGCACATAGCCAGAATTCAGTCGCCAAAGATTTGGCGACTGAACGTCATGGGTGGTTCAAAGCACCGGCAGGGTTTTGTCCTTGATCACCTTGGACGGCCCGTTGGCCTTGACGCTGGCGATGCCCTTGTCACACGCCGCGTCCGATGAATAGGATTCGCTGCTGCCGATGATCTGGTGATTGGCCGCCTTGAGGTTGAAATAGGGGTGACCGTCCTTCGTCGATTTTTTCTCGTAGCGTTCGTCCAGCGGGCTGTTGGCCTGCACCGAGGCGATGCCGTTTTCGGCAGCCGCGCGGCTGGTGTACAGCTCGCTGGTCAGAATGGTTTCGGCGTTCGCCGCTTTCAGTACGAACCGGTACTGGCCGTTGCTGCTTTTGCTCAACTCATACCATCCAGACATGGTGTTTCTCCTTTTCGATGTGTCACAGGGTGATTCTGGTTCCAAGCAACCCGAGGAAACCGGCCAGCCATTTCGGGTGCGCCGGCCAGGCGGGCGCAGTGGCCAGGTTGCCCTGGACATGGCCGTCCGTGACCGGGATGTCGATGTAGGTGCCGCCGGCCAGGCGCACTTCCGGGGCGCAGGCCGGATACGCGCTGCACTCGCGACCTTCGAGAATCCCCGCCGCCGCCAGCAGTTGCGCGCCGTGACAGACGGCGGCAATCGGCTTGCCGGCCTTGTCGAAAGCACGCACCAGTTCGAGGACTTTTTCGTTCAGCCGCAGGTATTCCGGCGCACGCCCGCCGGGCACCAGCAAGGCGTCGTAATCCTTGGCATCGACCTTGGCGAAATCGAAGTTCAGGGCGAACTGGTGACCGGGCTTCTCGCTGTAGGTCTGGTCGCCTTCAAAGTCATGAATTGCGGTGCGCACGGTCTTGCCGGCGGCCTTGTCCGGGCACACGGCATGCACGGTGTGACCGACCATTTGCAGGGCCTGGAACGGCACCATCACTTCGTAGTCTTCGACGTAATCGCCGACCAGCATCAGAATCTTTTTCGCGGCCATGGGCAGGGCTCCTCTGGTGAATGCGCAGGAATATTCACAGTAGCCCAAGGACCGCGATGGCGTTCGCAAACTGTATGGATAACTCTGCGCTCAGCTGTAACAGCCCGACTGCCGTGGTTTGTGGCTAGATGAAGACACCTTCCTGTCATCTTCGAATCTGGTTGCCCTCATGTCTTCGCGCGAAAACACCGGCATGGCCCTCGGCCTGCTCGGCGTGGTGATTTTCAGCCTCACCCTGCCCTTCACCCGCATCGTGGTGCAGGAACTGCACCCGCTGCTCAATGGCCTCGGCCGCGCGTTGTTCGCGGCGATTCCGGCAGCAGCGCTGTTGTTGTGGCGACGGGAAAAGTGGCCGACCTGGAAGCAAGTCAAAGGCCTGAGCCTGGTGATCGCCGGGGTGATTCTAGGTTTCCCGGTGCTGTCGGCGTGGGCCATGCAGACGTTGCCGGCGTCCCACGGCGCGCTGGTCAACGGTTTGCAGCCGCTGTGCGTGGCGCTTTACGCCGCGTGGCTGTCCCATGAACGTCCGTCGAAAGCCTTCTGGGCCTGCGCCGCACTGGGCAGTGCGCTGGTGCTGGGATACGCGTTGTACATCGGCGCCGGCAGCATTCAGGCCGGGGATTTGCTGATGCTGGGTGCGATTGCGGTGGGCGGTCTGGGTTACGCCGAGGGCGGGCGTCTGGCCCGGGAGATGGGCGGCTGGCAGGTGATCTGCTGGGCGCTGGTGCTGTCGACGCCGCTGCTGATCGGCCCGGTGCTGTATCTGGCGTTGCAGCATCAGGGCGCGGTATCGGCAAAAACCTGGTGGGCCTTCGGTTATGTCGCGCTGTTTTCGCAGTTTCTGGGGTTCTTCGCCTGGTACGCCGGGCTGGCCATGGGTGGCATTGCCCGGGTCAGTCAGATCCAGTTGCTGCAGATCTTCTTCACCATCGCGTTTTCCGCGCTGTTCTTTGGGGAACACGTGGAGCCGATCACCTGGCTGTTCGCCTGCGGGGTGATCGCGACGGTGATGCTCGGGCGCAAGACCGCAGTGCGCCCGGCTCAACCGGGCACATTACCGGCCGGGGTTCAGCTCAAGCCTTGAGCTTCAGCAAACCGTCAGCGAGCAGCAGGGTTTCGAGGCAGTGCTCGCTGATCTGGTAGAACGCCTTCAACTCCTGAATCTTCACCAGCAGCTGAGTCGGGTCCACCGGCTCGGCGCGCTTCACCGCCAGAATCATCTTGTTCTTGTTGGTGTGGTCCAGCGAGATGAACTCGAACACCTTGGTCTCGTAACCGCAGGCTTCCAGGAACAGCGCGCGCAGGCTGTCGGTGACCATTTCCGCCTGCTGGCCCAGGTGCAGACCGTATTGCAGCATCGGCTTGAGCAGCGCCGGGCTCTGGATCTGCAAGCGGATCTGTTTGTGGCAGCACGGCGAGCACATGATGATCGAGGCGCCGGAGCGGATGCCGGTGTGGATCGCGTAGTCGGTGGCGATGTCGCAGGCATGCAGGGCGATCATCACGTCCAGCTCGCTCGGCGCCACGCTGCGCACATCACCGCATTTGAACACCAGCCCCGGGTGTTCGAGTTTCTGCGCGGCGGTGTTGCACAGGTTGACCATTTCTTCACGCAACTCGACGCCGGTGACTTCGCCTTCGGCCTTCAGGGTGTTGCGCAAATAGTCATGAATGGCGAACGTCAGATACCCCTTGCCCGAACCGAAATCCGCCACCCGCACCGGTTTGTCCAGGGCCAGCGGCGACGAGGTCAGCGCGTGGCTGAAGACTTCGATGAACTTGTTGATCTGCTTCCACTTGCGCGACATCGCCGGGATCAGCTCGTGCTGGGCGTTGGTCACGCCCAGATCGTTGAGGAACGGCCGGTTCAGATCGAGGAAGCGGTTTTTCTCGCGGTTGTGCTCGGCGGACGGCACTTCACGCAATTGCTGAGGTTTGCTCATGAACAGCGAGCTCTTGCCCTTTTTGCTGTATTCGAGCTGGGCTTCGTCCGTCAGCGCCAGCAAATGCGCATTTTTGAACGCCGCCGGCAGCAGCCCGGCAATCGTCGCCACCGCTTCATCCAGCGGCAGGTTCTTGGTGATGTCGCGGGTCTTGTAGCGATAAACGAACGACAGGCACGGCTGCGCCTTGACCGTCACCGGTTTGATGATGATCCGCTGCAGATCCGCTTCTTCGCCGACGTACTTGGCCAGCACCAGTTTGATGAAACCATTCAGTTCGAGGCTGGTTTGCAGCAGCTCGATGAACCGGGCGTGGTGATCGGGCGCCGGTTTGGCGGATGCGGAAGGAGCGGTAACGGACATGGGAAAAAGCGGCCTCGGACGGGCAAATCGGGAATGGGCGCTAGTTTAGGGGGGATGGGGGTTGGGGACACGCTCTTATTTACCGAACGGCTTCTAAAAGCGGCCCTCACCCCAACCCTCTCCCGGAGGGAGAGGGAGCCGACCGAGTTGTTTTCTTGAGTTACGCCGACCTGAAATACCGAGTCGAACTCAAGATTTGAAACCCAAGAAAATCGGCTCCCTTCCCCCTCTCCCCTCTGGGGAGAGGGCTGGGGTGAGGGGTGGTTTTCAAGCCGAACGCAAAAATCAAAGCTACCCCAAAACGACCAACCGATTCGGCAACTCATTCCTGACCTGCGTCACCGGCACATGCACCTTGAGCAACTCGCCGCACGCCTCGATACAGGTAACAAAGCCCTGCAACGTCTGCCCCTGCCGCACCTGCTCGGTAAACGCCGCGACAATCGAGTCCCAGCTCTTGTTATCCAGCTTTTTGGAAATCCCTTCGTCCACCAGAATCTCCACATACCGCTCCGCCTCGCAGACGAAAATCAGCATGCCGGTGCTGCCCACCGTGTGATGCAGGTTCTGTTCGAGAAACTGCCGCCGCGCCAGGTTCGAGGCGCGCCAGTGCCGGACGTGGCGCGGGATCAGATGAGTGGTGACCCTGGGCAGGCGAAACACCAGGCACAGCACGACAAAACTGACCCACTGCACCAGCAACAGACTGTGCATGGTCAGCCAGCCGGTCAGGTAATGCACGATCCCCGGCACCACCAGCGCCAGCAGGCTGGCCCACAGCAGCGGGATGTACGCGTAGTCGTCGGCGCGGGCCGCGAGCACCGTCACCAGTTCGGCGTCGGTGTCGCGCTCGACCCGGGCGATGGCCTCGGCGACCTTGCGTTGTTCGTGTTCAGTCAGTAATGCCATGTCGTGAAGTGCCTGCTCATTATTGTTATCACCAGCCGCCGGAGGACCCGCCCCCGCCGAAACTGCCACCGCCGCCGCTGAAGCCCCCGCCGCCTCCGCCGCCGCCAAATCCACCGCCACCAAAGCCGCCCCCTCCTCCGGAGCCGCCCCGGCCGGCGGGAAGGATACCGAGCATCTGGCAGACAAAAACAGTCAGGATGAACAACATCACCAGAAATACGAACAACGCCGGGTGCCGCGAGACGAAATCGTCCGCAGGATCGCCGGCCGATTCATACACCGTGAACGGTTCGTCCAGCGGATTGCCGCCGAGCACCACCAGCATCGCCGCGACACCGTCGCTGATGCCCTTGCTGAAATTGCCGGCCTTGAACGACGGCGTGATCACCTGATGAATGATCACCGAGCTCTGGGCGTCGGTCAGCCGGTCCTCCAGCCCGTAGCCGACTTCGATGCGTAATTTGCGCTCGTCCCGGGCGACGATCAACAGGGCGCCGTTGTTCTTGTCCTTCTGGCCGATGCCCCAATGCCGGCCGAGCTCGACGCCATAGTCCTCGATGGTGGCGCCTTGCAGATTCGGCAACGTCACCACCACCAACTGTTCGCCGGTCGCCTGCTCGTGGGCCTGCAATTGCTGGCTCAGTTGTGCGCGCACTGACGGCTCGATCATCTGCGCCTCGTCCACCACCCGCCCGGTCAGCGCCGGAAAGGTCAACTCGGCCCGGGCGCTGACGGCAAACAGCCACAGCATCAGCACCAGGCCCATCTTCAACACACGCATGGGCATCCCCGGCTCAGAACTTCACTTCCGGGGCCTTGTCCGCGCCGGGGCTGGTGGCTTCGAAGGTCTCGCGTATCGGCAAATTGCTGTACATCACGCTGTGCCACAGACGACCGGGAAAGGTGCGGATCTCGGTGTTGTATTTCTGCACCGCCAGAATGAAATCCCGACGCGCCACGGCGATGCGGTTTTCCGTACCCTCAAGTTGCGATTGCAGGGCGAGGAAGTTCTGGTTGGCTTTCAGGTCCGGATAACGTTCGGACACCACCATCAACCGGCTCAAGGCACCGGTCAGCTGATCCTGGGCCTGCTGGAACTGCTTGAGTTTTTCCGGATTGTCGAGCGTGCTGGCATCGACCTGGATCGACGTCGCCTTGGCCCGGGCCTCGATCACGGCGGTCAGGGTTGCTTCCTCGTGTTTGGCATAGCCCTTCACGGTTTCCACCAGATTGGGGATCAGGTCGGCACGCCGTTGATACTGGTTCTGCACCTGGCCCCAGGCAGCCTTGGCCTGTTCGTCGAGGGTGGGGATGTTGTTGATGCCGCAGGCGGTCAACAACGTGGCCAGCACCAGCAGGGTGGCGACCTGCAAACGCGAGCGGTAGACAGGACTGACATTCATCGGACGGGTGCTCCCTTGCACATTTCATGAATAATGAATCGCGAAACATTCTCAGCCGACGGTTGGGGCATAATCGCCCCCGCCACTGGATTGCGGCGGGCCGATGGGCTAAAAAGAGGCCCTGCGCGATCACGTCGCCGAAACGTTCGACGTACATTCGGCTGTCGTTTTCTGAATCAGCACCCGAACAACAATAGTCGCTCCCTACATTTTGGCTGGCCGGTGTTGTAACGCCGTTTAGGCCCTTGAGAAAACTATTCATGAAGAAGCTGTGTTTGCTGGGCCTGTTCGTCAGCCTGGCCAGTCATCAAGTACTGGCCGCCACGACCCCGGTCCCCCTGGAAAACAAGGATGCGTTCATCAGTAATCTGATGAAACAGATGACCCTCGATGAGAAAATCGGCCAGTTGCGCCTGATCAGCATCGGCCCGGAAATGCCCCGCGAGCTGATCCGCAAAGAGATCGCCGCCGGCAACATCGGCGGCACCTTCAATTCGATCACCCGCCCGGAAAACCGTCCGATGCAGGACGCGGCCATGCGCAGCCGGCTGAAGATTCCGATGTTTTTCGCGTACGACGTGATCCACGGTCACCGTACGATTTTCCCGATTCCGCTGGCGCTGGCCTCTAGCTGGGACATGGACGCCATCGGCCAGTCCGGGCGCGTTGCCGCCAAGGAAGCCGCCGCCGACAGCCTCGACATCACCTTCGCGCCGATGGTCGACATCTCCCGCGACCCGCGCTGGGGCCGCAGTTCCGAAGGTTTCGGTGAAGACACCTACCTGACCTCACGCATCGCCAAAGTCATGGTCAAGGCCTATCAGGGCGACACGCCGAGCGCGGCCGACAGCATCATGGCCAGCGTCAAGCACTTCGCCCTGTACGGCGCGGTCGAGGGCGGTCGCGACTACAACACCGTCGACATGAGCCCGGTGAAGATGTACCAGGACTACCTGCCACCGTACCGCGCAGCCATCGACGCTGGCGCCGGCGGCGTGATGGTGGCGTTGAACTCGATCAACGGCATCCCGGCCACCGCCAACACCTGGCTGATGAACGACCTGCTGCGCAAGGACTGGGGCTTCAAGGGCCTGGCGGTCAGCGACCACGGCGCGATCTTCGAACTGATCAAGCACGGCGTGGCCCGCGACGGTCGGGAAGCGGCGAAGCTGGCGATCAAGGCCGGCATCGACATGAGCATGAACGACACCCTGTACGGCAAAGAGCTGCCGGGACTGCTCAAGTCCGGCGAGATCGAACAGCAAGACATCGACAACGCCGTGCGTGAAGTCCTCGCCGCCAAGTACGACATGGGCCTGTTCAAGGACCCGTACCTGCGCATCGGCAAGGCTGAAGACGATCCGGCCGACACCTACGCCGAAAGTCGCCTGCACCGCGCCGACGCCCGTGAAGTGGCGCGTCGCAGCCTGGTGCTGCTGAAGAACCGGAACGAAACCCTGCCGCTGAAGAAAACCGCCAAAGTCGCGCTGGTCGGCCCGCTGGCCAAGGCCCCGATCGACATGATGGGCAGCTGGGCGGCCGCCGGTCGTCCGGCGCAATCGGTGACCCTGTTTGATGGCATGAGCAATGTGATCGGCGACAAGGCGAACCTGATCTACGCCCGTGGCGCCAACATCACCAGCGACAAGAAGGTGCTCGACTACCTGAACTTCCTCAATTTCGACGCGCCGGAAGTGGTCGATGACCCACGCCCGGCCAACGTGTTGATCGACGAAGCGGTGAAAGCCGCCAAGGACGCTGACGTGGTGGTCGCGGCCGTGGGCGAGTCCCGTGGCATGTCCCACGAATCGTCGAGCCGCACCGACCTGAACATCCCGGAAAACCAGCGCGAGCTGATCCGTGCCCTGAAAGCCACCGGCAAGCCGCTGGTGCTGGTGCTGATGAACGGTCGTCCGCTGACCATCCTCGAGGAGAAGGAACAGGCCGACGCGATTCTGGAAACCTGGTTCAGCGGCACCGAGGGCGGCAACGCCATCGCCGACGTGCTGTTCGGCGACTACAACCCGTCGGGCAAACTGCCGGTGACCTTCCCGCGTTCCGTGGGCCAGATCCCGACCTACTACAACCACCTGAGCATTGGCCGGCCGTTCACGCCGGGCAAACCGGGCAACTACACTTCGCAGTATTTCGATGACACCACCGGTCCCCTGTTCCCGTTTGGTTTCGGTCTGAGCTACACCGATTTCAGCCTGAGCGACATGGCGCTGTCCTCGACCACCCTGAACGCCACCGGCAAGCTCGACGCCAGTGTCATGGTCAAGAACACCGGCAAGCGTGACGGCGAAACCGTAGTGCAGCTGTATATCCAGGACGTCACCGGGTCGATGATCCGTCCGGTCAAGGAGCTGAAGAACTTCCAGAAAATCATGCTCAAGGCCGGCGAGCAGAAAGTCGTGCACTTCACCATCACCGAAGATGACCTGAAGTTCTACAACGCCCAGCTCAAGTACGCGGCCGAGCCTGGCAAGTTCAACGTGCAGATCGGCCTGGATTCCCAGGACGTGACGCAGCAGAGCTTTGAGTTGCTATAAGTAACACTGCGTAAACAATGTGGGAGCCGCCCGGACCAAGCCCGCTCCCACATTAGACTTATGGAATGCTCGGAATCAGAGTTATCCGCGTCTGTCGAGCAAGTTGACCACCACCCGATCCACCCAGCCCCAGATCCGCTGCTTCACCCGCCGCCACAGTGGCCGTTTCCGCCATTCCTCCAGACTCACCTGCTGACTCAGGCCGAAGTCCTTCTCGAAACTCGCCGCCACCGCTGCCGTCAATGACGGGTCCAGCGCTTCCAGATTCGCCTCAAGATTGAAGCGCAGATTCCAGTGATCGAAATTGCACGAACCGATGCTCACCCAGTCGTCCACCAGCACCATTTTCAGGTGCAGGAAACACGGCTGGTACTCGTAGATTTTCACCCCGGCCTTGAGCAGGCGCGGGTAGTAGCGATGCCCGGCATAACGCACCGACGGGTGATCGGTGCGCGGCCCGGTCAGCAGCAGGCGCACGTCGAGGCCACGGGCGGCGGCCTTGCGCAGGGAACGGCGGATCTTCCAGGTGGGCAGGAAGTACGGCGTGGCCAGCCAGATCCGCTGCTGGCCGCTGTTCAGCGCGCGGAACAGCGATTGCAGAATGTCGCGATGCTGGCGGGCGTCGGCGTAGGCCACGCGGCCCATGCCCTCGCCCGTGTCCGGCACGCGCGGCAATCGTGGCAGACCAAAATGCGCGTTGGGCCGCCAGGCCCGGCGATGGCGGTTGGCGATCCATTGACGGTCGAACAGCAGTTGCCAGTCGAGCACCAGCGGGCCGGTGATCTGCACCATGACCTCGTGCCATTCGCTGGTGTCATGGCCCGGCGTCCAGAACTCGTCGGTGACCCCGGTCCCGCCAACCACCGCCAGACGCTGGTCGACCAGCAACAGCTTGCGATGATCGCGATAGAAATTGCCGACCCAGCGCCGCCAGTTCAGCCGGTTGTAAAAACGCAGCTCGACCCCGGCTCCGGTCAGCCGCCGGCGCAACGTGAGGGTGAAGGCGAGGCTGCCGTAGTCGTCGAACAGGCAACGCACCCGCACGCCCCGCTCCGCCGCCAGCACCAGCGCCTGCACGATGGTTTCGGCACAGGCACCGGCCTCCACCAGATACAGCTCCAGTTCGATCTGCTCGCGGGCGCGGGCAATCTCGTCGAGCATGCGCGGGAAGAATTGCGGGCCGTCGATCAACAGCTCGAAGCGATTGCCATCACGCCACGGAAACACCGCGCCGCGCATGTCAGCGCGCCGTGAAGATCAGCACCGCACCCACCGGCACCGACAGACTGATGGCCGACAGGCCGGCCATGTTGCGCAGGCTTTCCAGCCCTGGCAGCAGATCGAAATCCTCGGCACTGATCACCAGCGGCTCCAGGGTCACCACCTGAAAGCGTCGGTCATCGAGGCGCGTGGCGAGCAGCTCGGCGGGGTATTCGTGCTGTTTGCCGTGCAGATTGACGGTCAGCGGCAGGCGCAATTCAAGCTGCGCGCCGGGGGCCAGATCGTTGATCGGGCGCAGGTCGATCTGGGTGGTGATGGTCGCTTCGGGGAATTGTTCGATCTGGAACAACTCCTTGCGCATGCGCTCGTCGCGCAGCGGGATGCCGCTGTTGATCGAGTCCAGTTCGACTTCGACCACGGCGCGGCCATCGGGATCGACCTTGCCGTGCAGCACCAGAAAACGCTGCACTTCGGACACGTTGGCGTTTTTCGTGCTGACGAACGACAGCCGCGACGACTCGCCGTCCAGATACCAGTTGGCCTGGGCCGGCAGCGCAGCGGCGCCCAGCAGCAGGCCGGCGAAGGCGTTGCACAGAGAACGGTTGAACATTGAAAACTCGTGGGGCCGATAAACGTGCACGAACCTTAACTGGCCTTGGCGTTATTGCAAACTGTCAGTCTGTGCAAACACTCAGGCCAATGCCTGCTGCACCTCGCCGATGGTCGACGCGAGGCTGTTGAGGTGCAGGCTCAGCACCCGTTCCACCGGCGCCTGATCCATTGGCCAGTGCAGCGCCATACTGCCGACCAGCCGCCCTTGCGCACGAATCGGCAACGCCACCGCGCGAATCAGGAACGGCAGGCGCACCGGGTATTCCCAATAACCTTCAGTGCGCTGGCCGAAGCCCTGATGCAAGGCTTGTTCGGTGGCCTGCAATACACCGTCATCCGCCAATTCGCGCTCGGCCAGACGTTTCACGTCCTGGCTGTCGAGTTCGCCAAGGCAGGCCCGGCCCATGGCCGAATGAAACAGGCTGGCGTGATGGCCAACGATCTGACAGTTGTTCGGATAGCGTTTGCGCAAGATCTGCGGAATCGCACTTTCCATCACTTCAACCCGTTCGCCGTCGAAGCACGACAGATCCGCCACCAGCCCGGTACGCTCGCTCAGCTCCAGCAGCATCGGCGCGGCGCTTTCCACCAGGTGGCGTTTGAAGCGTTGCTGTCGATCACCGAACAGCCGTTTGGCGCACAACCGGTAGCGGCGGTCGCTGAGGCCGCGATAGATCCAGCCCTGCTCCTGCAAGGTCGCGAGCATGCGCGACACCGTGGCCTTGGGCAGAGTCGTCAGGTAGTGCAACTCTTCCAGCCCCAACGCCTGATGCTCGCCGAGCAACTCGACGATGGCCAGCGCCCGTTCGACCGAGCGCACGCTACCGGTGTCTGCCTTGCTGCCCATGTGTTCGACCTCCATGGATACGGATGAAAGATCACTTCGTGCAGCAAGATGCGGGCCGCTCAGGCCGATTGCAGGCATGCCGGCGGTCGCCGGTCGACCCAGCGGGTCAGCTGTTCATGGGCGTATGCCAGTTGCAGCACCGCCCGATCCGCCTGGGCCGGGCCGATGATTTGCAGGCCCATCGGCAACCCGGCCGGGTTGAAACCGACCGGCACGCTGATGCTCGGCAACCCCGCCAACGTCGGGCCTATTACCACTTCCATCCAGCGGTGATAGGTGTCCATGGTCTGCCCGCCGACGACTCGCGGCCACGGCTGCTGTGCATCAAAAGGGAACACCTGGGCGGTGGGCAACAGCAGGAAATCGTAACGCTCGAACAACTCGCTCAACGCGCGATACCACTCGCTGCGCGCGACCGACGCCTGATAGACCTCGGCAGCGGTCAGACACAGACCGCCCTCGATTTCCCATTGTGCTTCGGGTTTGAGCAATGACCGTTTTTGCGGTTCGGCATAGGCGGCGCCAAGGCTGCCCTGCACCAGAAAATGCCGGTGCGTGAGCCAGGTCTGCCACAGGCGTTCCATGGAGAAGTCCGGCTGACAGGCCTCAACGTGACAACCCAGGGTGCTGAAATCCGCCAGCGCCGCTTCGCACAGGCTCAACACACCGTCGTCCATCGGCAGATAGCCGTTGTAATCGCCAAGCCAGCCGAGACGCAGGCCGTTGCAGTCCTGGTGCAGATCCAGGCCGAAGTCCCGTGGTTCATCGGCCAGCGACAGCGGCACGCGCGGATCGTAGCCGGCCTGGGTCGAGAGCAACCGCGCGACGTCGGTGACCGTGCGCCCCATCGGGCCTTCGGTGGCCAGTTGCTGGACGAACACTTCCGGCATCGGCCCATGGGGCACGCGGCCTTGGGACGGTCGGAAGCCGAACACGTTGTTGAACGCCGCCGGGTTGCGCAGCGAGCCCATCATGTCGCTGCCGTCGGCCACCGGCAGCAGACGCAGGGCCAGCGCCACCGCCGCCCCGCCGCTGCTGCCGCCGGCGATCAGGCTCGAATCGTAGGCGTTGGTGGTGGTGCCGAACACGCTGTTGTAGGTCTGCGAACCGAGGCCGAACTCCGGAACGTTACTCTTGCCGATGATGATCGCGCCGCCGTCGCGAACCCGCGCCACACTGATCGCATCGTGCTGCGGCACTTGCTCGGCGAACAGCGGCGAACCCAAGGTCGTGCGCAACCCGGCGGTGGCCGCCAGGTCCTTGATCGCCTGGGGCATGCCGTGCATCCAGCCTCGGGATTCGCCGCGATCCAGTTGCCGATCACACTCATCGGCCTCGCGCAGCAGCACGTCTTGCTGACGCAGAGAAACCAGCGCATTGACCGCCGGATTGAAGCGATCAATGTGCGTCAGGTAGGCCTGCATTACCTCGCGGCACGACACCTTGCGGGCATGGATCACCCGGGACAGCGCATCGGCGTCGAGGGCGACAATCGGATCAATGGCCAACGGACTCACGGTTTCACTCCCAGGTTGAGCGCAACGGATTTCTTCGCGCGTGGTGCCTCCTGCAAACAGTAGGTACCGAGCAGTGTCAGCAGGCAAGCGAACAACACATAGAACGACGGCGCCACCGGGGTGTTCAGAACTTTACTCAGCCAGGTGACGATCAGCGGCGCGAAACCACCGAACACCATCACCGCCACGTTGTAGGCCACCGACACGCCGGTGGAGCGCACTTCAATCGGGAATTGCTCGGCCAGTGCCGTCGGCGCCGGGCCGAAGAACCCGCCAATCGCCGCGCACAGCAGTAGTTGCATCACCAGCAGGCGCTCGATCGAAGGCGCTGCCGCGACCCACACATACAACGGATAAACCATGACGAAAAACGCCAGGGTGAAGGCCATCAGCACCGGCCGCCGACCGAGGCGATCCGACAGCGCGCCGGACAATGGAATCACCACGGTCATCAGCGCTACCGCGAGCATTTGCACCAGCAACACCTGATCCAGCGGCAGGCCGAGGTTCTTGTGGGCGAAGGTCGGCATGTTCACCAGCACCACGTAGAACGACACCGTCGCCCCGCACGCCAGGCCCATTGACACCAACAGGCTGCGGCGATGTTCGCGCAGTACCTGCCACAGGCCCGGCGCTGCGCCTTTGGCTTTCTTGCGCGCTTCGAGAAATTCTTCCGGCTCTTCCATGTGCTTGCGAATCCACAAGCCCACCGGGCCGATCAACAGGCCGAGCACGAACGGAATCCGCCAGCCCCAACTGTCCAGCGCCTCGGGGGAAAACAGGTGCGTGACCAGCGCCACCATCGCCGCGCCGCTGAACACCGCCAGGCATTGCCCGACCAGTTGCCACGAGCCGTACAAACCCTTGCGATGGGCCGGCGCGCTCTCTACCAGAAACGCCGTGGCGCTGGCGTATTCACCGCCCGTAGCGAAACCCTGGAGCATCCGCGCCACCACGATCAGCAACGGCGCGCCCATGCCGATGGCGGCGTAGTTCGGCGCGAACGCGATCAGGGCGATGGACACGGTCATCAGGCGGATGATCATTTGCATCGCCGCCTTGCGCCCTTTGCGGTCGGAGTAGATGCCGAGCAGGATGCCGCCCACCGGGCGCATGAAAAAGCCGACGCCGAAGGTCGCCAGCGCCATCAGCAGCGAGGCGTAGTCGTCGTCGGACGGGAAAAACTGCCGGGCGATGATGCTCGCCAGAAAGCCGTAAACGATGAAGTCGTACCATTCCAGGGCGTTGCCGATGACGGCGGCGACCACTTGCCGGGTGCGCGAAACGCCTGCGTTCGAAGTCTGCATGGGGATTCTCCAGAAGCTGTGGGTTGACCACGCAGGCACATGCGCACCTGCGTTCCAGCGGCAGCAAAAAGTGAAGAAATCAGGCCGGCTTGAGCCAGCTCTCGGTGAGCGCGCCCCAATACGCCGCGCCGGTCAGCAGAATGTCATCGTTAAAATCGTACGCCGGGTTATGCACCATCGGCCGCGCCACGCCGTTGCCGATGAACAGGTACGCGCCGGGGCAGCGCTGGAGCATCCAGGCGAAGTCTTCGCTGCCCATCAGTTTCGGAGTGTTGCCATCGACGGCATCGGCGCCCACCAGTTCGACGCCGACCTGACGAGCGAACTCGGTTTCGGCGGCGTGGTTGACCAGCACCGGGTAGGCCGGGCGGTGTTCGATGGTCGAGGTGCAGCCGAAGCTTTCGGCCTGGGACTCGATGATCGAGCGCACGCGGTCCAGTGTCTGAACGCGGACTTCGGCATTCAACGCACGCAGGCTCAGGCGCAGGATCGCCTGTTGCGGGATCACGTTCGCAGCCTCGCCGGCCTGCAATGCGCCGACCGTTACCACCGCCGCCTGCTGCGCATCGATATTGCGCGCGACCACGGTTTGCAAAGCCATCACCACACTGGCTGCGGCCACCAACGGATCCACCGCCAGATGCGGCATCGAGCCGTGACCGCCGACGCCTTCGATGGTCACCGTGAGCAAGTCCTGCGAAGCCATCATTGGCCCTTCGCGAAAGCCCAGATGTCCCGCCGGCAGGCCCGGCATGTTGTGCATGCCGAACAGCGCATCACACGGGAAGCGTTCGAGCAGGCCATCGGCAAGCATCGCTTCGGCGCCGCCCTGGCCCTCTTCGGCAGGCTGGAAAATCAGCGTCAGGGTGCCGTCGAACTGACGGGTCGCGGCCAGATAACGCGCCGCGCCGAGCAGCATCGCGGTGTGCCCGTCGTGGCCGCAGGCGTGCATGCAGCCTTGATGCCGGCTGCTGTAGGCGACGCCAGTGTTCTCGATGATCGGCAGCGCATCCATGTCGGCCCGCAGCCCGAGTCTGCGTGTGCTGCTGCCGTTGCGCAGCACGCCGACCACGCCGGTCTTGCCGACCCCGGTGTGAACTTCATAACCCCACTCTTCCAGCGACCTGGCGACCAGCGCCGAGGTGCGGCTTTCCTCGAAACCGAGTTCAGGGTGGGCGTGAATGTCCTGGCGGGTGGCGTGCAGGTCGCCGGCCACATCGTTGAGCCAGGCCAGAATGTGCTGATGTCGGGGCATGACGGATCTCCTCGCGCGGGTGTTCCCGGTCTTGTTGTTCGGTGTTGTTTCACGACACGTGAACGGCAGGTCGTGCTCACCACCAGATAACCGCGAGACACGCGAGAGGACAATCGAATGTGGTTCCACAGGGTGGAACCGGATCAGGGTTGCAGGCGACAGCCCTGGCGTTCGCCTAACCATTGGGCGCTGTTGCTGCGTCCCAGGCCGCTGGCGGTGACGATTTTTTGCGTGCGGTCATCGGTCAGTTCGCTGGGCAGCCACTGCTTCACGTAGCCCCGGCAATACTCGGCGTCGTTGTTTATCACGTAGCGACACGAACAATATTCCTTGGCGGTGTAGGCGCTGATGATGTCCGGGAAGGCCCACAGGTTTTCGCGCTCGTGCCAGCCCCAGCCCAACAGCACGATCAACAGCACCAGCAGGATGCGTCTGAACACTTTCATGGCCGCACCGCCCCGAGCACGCGCTTGAGCAATTCGTTGTGGCGATAGCTGCCGTCGCGGTCATCGGCGTAGCGCACGATCAGCAGTTTTTCGCTCGGGATCACGTACAGCGCCTGGCCCCAGTGGCCGAGGGCGGCGAAGGTGTCGGGCGGTGCGTCGGGCCATGGAGAGGGCGCGCCGTCTGCCGGGCGATTGAGCCACCACTGGCCGCCGGGCACGGCTTCGTCCTGATGAGCCTTGTAGCCGGCGAAGGGTTGGCGGTTGAAGGCGACCCAATCCTTGGGCAGCAACTGCCGGTCGTTCCAGCGTCCGTCCCGTTCCATCAGCAGACCGATTCGCGCCAGATCCCGGGCCGTCATATAGGCATAGGAGGAGGCGACGAAGGTGCCCGTCGCGTCGGTTTCCCACGTGGCATGGCGTATGCCCAAGGGATCGAAAAGCGCTGTCCACGGATAGTCCGGATAACGTTGCGGACCGACGATGGTTTTCAGCGCCGCTGCCAACAGATTGCTGTCGCCGCTGGAGTAGCGGAACGCCTGGCCCGCTGGCGCGTAGCGGTCGTGATCAGCGGTGAAGGCGGCCATGTCGCGGTGGCCACGGGTGTAGAGCATCGCCACCACTGAGGATTTCAACGGGGCGTATTCATAGTCTTCCTGCCAGTCGATGCCCGAGGCCCAGTGCAGCAGATCCTTGATCGTGACGGCCGGGTGTTTTTCCAGCAACGGGTAATATTTCGCGGCCGGGTCATCGAGCTTGAACAGGCCTTCGCCGTACGCCACGCCGAGCACCGTGGCCATCAGGCTTTTGCTGATCGACCAGGTCAGGTGCGGGGTGTCGGCGGTGGTCGCAGCGGCGTAGCGTTCGTAGATGAGCTGGCCGTCGCGGATCACCAGCAAGGCGTCGGTGCGGATGCCTTTGCGGGTGTTGTCATCGCGGGTCGGGAAGGCATAGGCCTCCAATGCATCGACGGCCGGGCCGGTAAATTTCGGGCCGCTCGGCCATTGCTCGCCCGGCCATTGTTCGGCCTGAACCGTGAAGCTGATCAGCAGCAGAAACAGGGACAGGCCTTTGAACATGGTGAGGGCTCTGGGGATGAACCTGAGAAGACTAGCCGGCGTTCATGACAGATGTGTTTTGGTTTGCCGCCAACGCCTTGGTCAGACGCTTGGCCCGCGCGCCAGCTGCCAGTTGCATGACCGACTGATCGCGCTGCCACATCGCCGCCCACTCAGGATTGCCGTCGCGCAGGGCTTGATCGACTTCCGTTTTAAGCCCGTCGAACTGCGCAAACAATCCGCCGAGCAACACATGCCCGGCGGGATTGTTCGGCGGCTGGCGACTGACCTCCGCGCACCCGGCCAGCAGCGCCAGCAAGCGCAATTGCAGCGGCTGCGACCAGCCGCTGTCCTGACCGACGCCGTACAACCACGCGGTCATTGCACTCAACACGTAAACGTCTTCAAGGGTGCGGAACGGCTTGACGTAAGCATCCCAGCCATCCCCCGCGAGCAACTCGCACAACGCATCGTCGAGATGCAGCCGGCCATGGCTGACGTCCGGCATCAACGGCAGCGCCGGGAGTTTTTCCACCCGCACGCCGGGTTCGCCGGGGTACACCACCGCCAGGCTCAGGCGCGGTGATTCGCCGGGTTGTTCACTGCGCGCGGCGATCAGCAGCCAGTCCGCCGCATCGCCGGCGGTGACGAAATCCTTTTGCCCGGTGAGGCGCAGATCCGTGAGCCGGGTCTGCATGTCCGCCGGGCGCAGGCTGCGCTGCTCGGTCGCACACATCGCGCCGAGGCTCGGCGGCGCGCTCGGCCAGAGCATGCGCAACGCCGCCTGATAACCCACCAGAAACGCCAGCCCCGGCGTCGCCATTCGCCGCCCTCCCGCCACCGCCAGTTCGAACGGCGTCACGCTACCCAGTTGCTGCAGCAACGTGGCGAAGCCCTCCGCCAGATCGGCAACGGCGGGCAGGCGTTCGCGGCATTCAAGCAGGGTCGACCAGGTCATCAGAGGCTCCTCGTGGGCTGTCATATAAGCATCACCAAACATTCATGGCGATGACACCGGGGCTACATAGCCTGACTTTGCACAACACGGCTGCATAAAGAAAGTCGATCGGCTGCAACCCATGACGGGTTCAAGGCCCGTACGGAGATTCACATGACTCAGATCGCCCGCATCAGCGACACCGGCAATGAACGCCGCCTGCAAGCCGAACGCCTGATCGGCGCCGAGGCCTTGCAGCAAGCCCAGGCCTTGCGCTTCAACGTGTTCAGCGGCGAGTTCAACGCCAAGCTGAACGGCGCGGAGCTGGGTCTGGACATGGATGACTATGATGTTCACTGCAGCCACATCGGCGTGCGTGACCTGAACACCGGCCGCCTGGTGGCGACCACCCGTTTGCTCGATCACACCGCCGCCAGCAGCCTGGGCAGGTTCTACAGCGAAGAAGAATTCAGCCTGCACGGCCTCGCGCATCTGCAAGGCCCGATCCTGGAAATCGGCCGCACCTGCGTCGACCCGGCCTACCGCAACGGCGGCACCATCGCCGTGCTCTGGGGCGAGCTGGCCGAAGTGCTGAATCAGGGCGGCTACAGCTATCTGATGGGTTGCGCGAGCATCCCGATGCAGGACGGCGGCATACAGGCCCACGCGATCATGCAGCGCCTGCGCGAACGCTATCTGTGCACCGAACATCTGCGCGCCGAGCCGAAGAATCCGCTGCCGAGCCTCGACATTCCGTCGAACGTGATCGCCGAAATGCCGCCGCTGCTCAAGGCTTACATGCGCCTGGGCGCGAAGATCTGCGGCGAGCCGTGCTGGGACGAAGACTTCCAGGTCGCCGACGTGTTCATCCTGCTCAAGCGCGACGAACTCTGCCCGCGCTACGCCAAGCACTTCAAGGCGGCCGTGTGATGAGCCGGCTGCGGGTGTACGCGCGGATCGCGCGAGTGCTGCTGGTGGTGACGCTGGGCTTGAGCATGGCCAGTGTCTTCGGAGTATTCGAACGTCTGGGGCTGGCCCATTCGATGGAGCGTCGGCAGCGCTGGTCGCGGTTTTTCATGGCGCGTCTGAGCAATGCCCTGCCCTTTCGCGTGACCGTCCACGGTGAGCTGCCGAAACAGCCGATGCTGTGGGTCAGCAACCATGTGTCGTGGACCGACATTCCGCTGCTCGGGATGCTCACGCCGCTGTCGTTTCTGTCCAAGGCCGAAGTGCGCACCTGGCCGGTGGCCGGCTGGCTCGCGGCGAAGGCCGGCAGCCTGTTCATCCGTCGCGGTTCGGGCGACAGCCAGTTGATCCGCAAACAGATGACCCGTCACCTGCAAACCGATCATCCGCTGCTGATGTTCCCGGAAGGCACCACCACCGATGGCCGTTCGCTGCGTACCTTTCATGGTCGTTTGCTGTCGGCCGCAATCGATTCCGAGGTGAAGCTGCAACCGGTGGCGATCCGTTACCTGCGCGACGGCAAGATCGATTCGCTGGCGCCGTTCATTGGTGACGATGATCTGCTTTCGCACCTGATGCGTCTGTTCAGCAATGACTGCGGCGATGTCGAAATCCATCTGCTCAAGCCGATTGCCTGCCAGGGCCGGGAGCGCGCGGCATTGGCGTACGAGGCCCAGCAAGCGGTGCAGAAAGCCTTGTTCGGTGATGTGGTCAAACCGGTCGAAGCGCAACACGCCCGCGATCTGATCGCTGCCTGATCGGCGACGTCTGCCTACAGCTGCCGGCCGGCAAAGTCCTGCAGCTGTGGGTAGAACAAGCGGAAGTCTTCGCTCAACGGTTCATACAACCGCCGCAACTCCTCCATCGCCCCCGCCAGTTCTTCAGGCCGGGTCAGGCGCCGGGAGATCCCTCGTAACACCTGCTCCAGCACTTCGAACTCCTGATACGAACCCAACCAGTCATTGGCCACCATGTGCGGGGCGATCTTCGCCAGGCGCTCGGGCAATTGCCGCTCGTTCGACAGCACGCGGTAAACGTCGGTGGTGAATTGGCCGAGCGGCCGATCGGCGTACTGCGTCCAGTCGCGGGCCAGGCAATGGTCGAAAAACACGTCGAGGACGATGCCCGCGTAACGGCGGCGAGTCGTTGAAAAGCGCGCCAGTGAGGCATCCACCAATGGGTGGCGATCGGTGAACACGTCGATTTGCCGATGCAGGGCAATCGCCGCTTCGATCTCCGCGTCGAACTGTCCTTGCAGCCGCCCTTTGACGAAATCGCCATACAGACTGCCGAGCAGTTGACCGGGGCGCTGGCCACCGAGGTGTAAATGTGCGAGATAGTTCATGGGCGCAGCTTAGCACCGCGCCCGCGGTTGTTTACACCTCACATATCGTTATAACCCGATATACCGATTTAAGCGGTCGTCAGATCAAATTCATATTGGTGTATCGCGAAGTACCGATATAAAGTTCGCCTCATCGCGATATAGCGCTACACACATCACGAGCACCCAGCCATGAACATTGACCTCGACGAAATAATAAAAGCCCTGGCACACCCAGTACGGCGAGACATCCTCAACTGGCTGAAAGACCCGAAGGCCCAGTTTCCGGAACAGATCCACAACCACGAGTACGGCATCTGCGCCGGGCAGATCGATCAACGCTGCGGCCTGTCGCAATCGACCGTTTCCGCCCACCTGGCCACCTTGCAACGGGCCGGGCTGATCAGCAGCCAGAAAGCCGGTCAGTGGCACTTTTTCAAACGTAACGAGGACGTGATCCAGGCGTTCCTCAGCACCCTCAGCAAAGAGCTCTGACCCTTAACGTCAGCCAGCCAAAAGGATTAAACGATGCCCCTCTCGCTACTCATACTCGCCTTGAGCGCCTTCGCCATCGGCACCACCGAGTTCGTCATCATGGGCCTGCTGCCCAATGTCGCGGCTGACCTCGGTGTGTCGATTCCCGGCGCCGGCTGGCTGGTGACCGGTTACGCCCTGGGCGTGGCGATTGGTGCACCGTTCATGGCAATGGCCACTGCAAAACTGCCGCGCAAGGCTGCACTGGTTACGCTGATGGGCATCTTCATTATCGGCAACCTGCTCTGCGCCATCGCCACTGATTACAACGTGCTGATGTTCGCCCGAGTGGTCACTGCCCTCTGCCACGGTGCGTTCTTCGGCATCGGTTCGGTGGTCGCGGCCAATCTGGTGGCACCGAACAAACGCGCCTCGGCCGTGGCCCTGATGTTCACCGGCCTGACCCTGGCCAACGTGCTGGGTGTACCGCTGGGCACCGCCCTCGGTCAGGAAGCCGGCTGGCGCTCGACCTTCTGGGCAGTGACCGTGATCGGTGTGATCGCGCTGATCGGCCTGATCCGCTTCCTGCCGGCCAAACGTGACGAAGAAAAACTCGACATGCGCGCCGAACTGGCCGCCCTCAAGGGCGCCGGCATCTGGCTGTCGCTGAGCATGACCGCGCTGTTCGCCGCTTCAGTATTCACTCTGTTCACTTACGTCGCGCCGTTGCTGGGCGATGTCACCGGTGTCTCGCCCCGTGGCGTGACCTGGACCCTGATGCTCATCGGCCTGGGCCTGACCGTCGGCAACATCATCGGCGGCAAACTGGCCGACAAGGGCCTGGCCGCGACGCTGATCGGCGTGTTCATCGCCATGGCCGTGACCTCTACCGTCCTGACCTGGACCAGCATCGCGCTGATCCCCACCGAAATCACCCTGTTCCTCTGGGCTACCGCGTGTTTCGCCGCCGTGCCGGCCCTGCAAGTGAACGTCGTGACCTACGGCCAGGCCGCACCGAACCTGGTGTCGACCCTGAACATCGGCGCCTTCAACGTCGGCAACGCCCTCGGCGCCTGGGTCGGCGGCAGCGTCATCGCCCACGGCTACGGCCTGACCAGCGTGCCTCTCGCCGCTGCTGCGCTGGCTGTCCTGGCCCTGCTGGTGACCCTGATCACATTCCGCCAGAACGGCAATCCCGAGCTGGCCACCGCTAACTGATTCACTCACTTACCTCACGAGGGTTGTATCTCATGGCAACAATTTTCGATCCGATCAAACTGGGCGACCTCGAGCTGTCCAACCGCATCATCATGGCGCCGCTGACCCGCTGCCGCGCCGACGAAGGCCGCGTACCGAACGCGCTGATGGCCGAGTACTACGTACAACGCGCCTCGGCCGGCCTGATCCTCAGCGAAGCCACCTCGGTGACCCCGATGGGCGTCGGCTATCCGGACACCCCGGGCATCTGGTCCAACGACCAGGTGCGCGGCTGGACCAACGTGACCAAGGCCGTTCACGCGGCCGGCGGCAAGATCGTCCTGCAACTGTGGCACGTCGGCCGGGTCTCCCACCCGTCGTACCTGAACGGCGAAGCCCCGGTTGCCCCGAGCGCCATCCAGCCTAAAGGCCATGTCAGCCTGGTTCGCCCGCTGGCCGACTATCCAACCCCGCGTGCACTGGAAACCGCTGAAATCGCCGACATCGTCGACGCTTACCGCGTCGGTGCGGAAAACGCCAAGGCCGCCGGTTTCGACGGCGTGGAAATCCACGGTGCCAACGGCTACCTGCTCGACCAGTTCCTGCAAAGCAGCACCAACCAGCGCACCGATATCTACGGCGGCTCCCTGGAAAACCGTGCCCGTCTGCTGCTGGAAGTGACCGACGCCGCGATCGAAGTCTGGGGCGCCGGCCGTGTTGGTGTGCACCTGGCACCGCGCGCCGACTCCCATGACATGGGCGACGACAACCTGGCCGAGACCTTCACCTACGTCGCCCGCGAACTGGGCAAGCGTGGCATCGCCTTCATCTGCTCCCGCGAGAAAGAAGGTGCCGACAGCCTCGGCCCACAACTGAAAGAAGCCTTCGGCGGCGCCTACATTGCCAACGAGCGCTTCACCAAGGACAGCGCCAACGCCTGGCTGGCCGAGGGCAAGGCTGACGCCGTGGCATTCGGCATCCCGTTCATTGCCAACCCGGACCTGCCGGCCCGGCTGAAGGCCGATGCGCCGCTGAACGAGCCGCACCCGGAAACCTTCTACGGCAAAGGTGCGGTCGGTTACCTCGACTACCCAACGTTGTAATCACTACGCCTTGCAATTCAAAAGCCCCGGACTCGTAAGAGCCGGGGCTTTTTGTTTATCAGGGGGGGGGGCGACTACTTGCGAAATAAACCATTACATAGCTCGCATGCACATCGATCTTGGTACTGTTATTTTCGCACCCTCCAACTAAACAAAAAGAGAAACCGTCATGAATGACACAACAAACAACACCGCTTCAAAAGACGAAAACAATCATGAAGAAACTCAAATCAAAACATTCGAAAACACTATTCCAACGTCCATTTTATCAAACTCAACCTATTTAATTAATCCAGTCGCCGCTGGTATTTTAGGCACTGTGCTTTCCAGCATCACCGACGACGAACACACCAAGACCACTAACCACTCAAAACCCGAAGATGAATTTAAAACCGTTATCAAAAAAGCTCAACAACACGAAGAAAAAACCTGGAATACGATTAAACACGAAGGCAATAACAGTATTCTGATCAATATCTACAATGGAACCTCGGAAAAATTTTCACTCACCCAATGCAGCTGGGATACCAGTGGATTCCAAGGAAAGGATCTGGTCATCCACCCTTGGACCTACATGCAGTTCATACTACGCAGCACGCCTCCAGCGATTTCTGGTGGGGCGAAACGGCGTAGATCCACCCCCGTCGGACATGCGTTTACTTACTCCGGTGAAAAACAGGCCTTTCATTTCACAACCTCAGTAAAGTTAACGGCCCCCTATGAACCGTTCGCCTTTGACACGAAAATAATCCCCAAACGCGAACATAACGTTCGTTCTATTGGCGAAAAACCACTCACCTGCGAATCTCATATAACCCGGCAACAGCCCGCTCGCCCTTATAGCTATGCCATAGTGATCAAATTAGGTTAAGTAAGACCGCCCGTATAACCAATTATTGGGCTGTCGTGAACTGAGACTGCATAGTTCGCAACCATTCAAGTAAAAAGATTCCTTTGATCGTAAAGCGGTATGCACTCAAGGATGCTCCACGATCGGCCACATCGACTACCCGACAGTATTCGTCAATTACAGAAACACGAAAAAAGCCCTGGACTCGAAAGAGTCGGGGCTTTTTGTTTATCGTAGGTCTGACGCAGCTCCAATAGGGGATCACGTCAGGATTGATTGTCTGGCACTTACCCTCTCTCACATTCCAGACACAAAATTCCTACAAAATACTGAGCTAGCAATCTGTCAATCAAGTGAACGTGCGTATATAAAAGCAGCCCATTACCGCAGCGTGCGTGAAGCACCGTTCATTTTCAACATCACGGTTGACACCCACGGACCAATAACGAATTTTGTTTCATTTGCGCAGGCTGGGGCTCCAGCGCAGCATGTCCAGCCCCGTATCGACCCAACGCTCCGCCTCGGCGTACAGATCGAAGGCGTCCGGCGCCAGGAGCCATCCATAAAGGAGGCCGTCGATATAAGCGTGAATGCTGATGGCTGCCCGGGCGGTGTCGAGGTCCGCCGGCAACTGCCCACGATTGACCGCGTTACTCAGTGTCAGCGCGATCCGCACATTGCAATCGAGGCTGGCGGTCCGGCGCTGCTGACGCAGATCGCACATTTCATCGGTGAACTCGCACTTATGAAACAAAATTTCGTTGATACGCCGGGTCTTCGGATCCAGTGCAACTTTATGAAACAAATGAATCAGCAATTGGCGCATGCAGCCCAGTGGATCGGGTTCGTCCTCGCTTTCGCTGGCCTTGGCCAGTTCGTCCAACGGCTCATGCAGAGTATCGAGCATGGCTTGCAACAGATCGGCCTTGTTGCTGAAGTGCCAGTAGATGGCACCGCGCGTCACCCCGGCCAGGGTCGCGATATCCGACAACGTCGTGCGCGCCACGCCCCGCTCATAGAAGGCTTTCTCGGCCGCTTCGAGAATCTGGCTGCGCGTTTCCTGAGCTTCCTCTTTGGTACGACGGACCATGGCAGTAAAACCTCAAACAGGATGTTTCAGGGATGGCTGAATATCCGCTGAATAAAAAAGGGTCGATCTCTCGCGGATCGGCTCCCCGGCCTACAATTTCAGACCTTGCGACGACTTTTGTAACAGGATGGATACGACGCCAAGGTGTTTACAAACAACCATGAACGTAAGTATATTCATTAGCAAGCTACTTATCCACCCGATAACCCTTTTTTACCCTTCCACACTTCTTGTGCGCTTTTCGCGCGCCTGACCCGAGGATCTTCATGCAATTCAAGCCAGCTGTTACCGCTCTGGTCACTGCCGTCGCCCTGGCATCGCTGCTCAGCGGATGTAAAAAGGAAGAGGCGGCTCCCGCCGCACCACCTCCTCAGGTCGGCGTCGTCACCCTGCAACCACAAGCCTTTACTCTGACTTCCGAACTGCCGGGCCGCACCAGTGCATTCCGCATCGCCGAAGTTCGTCCGCAGGTCAACGGCATCATTCTCAAGCGTCTGTTCAAGGAAGGCGGCGATGTCAAAGCCGGCCAGCAGCTGTATCAGATCGATCCGTCGGTTTATGAAGCGACCCTGAAAAGCGCCGAAGCCAACCTGCGTTCGACCAAGTCGATCTCCGACCGCTACAAGCAACTGGTCGACGAGCAGGCCGTCAGCCGTCAGGAATACGACACCGCCGTGGCCAACCGCCTGCAATCGGAAGCGTCGTTGCAAAGCGCGCAGATCAACGTGCGTTACACCAAGGTCTACGCACCGATCTCCGGTCGCATCGGCCGTTCTTCGGTGACCGAAGGCGCGCTGGTCAGCAGCGGCCAGACCGACGCGATGGCCGTGATCCAGCAACTGGACCCGATCTACGTCGACGTTACCCAGTCCTCGGTCGAGTTGCTGGAATTGCGTCGCGAACTGGAAAGCGGTCGTCTGCAGAAGGCCGGCGACAACGCCGCTGCCGTCAAGCTGACCCTCGAAGACGGCAGCCAGTACAAGCTCGACGGTAAGCTGGAATTCTCCGAAGTGTCGGTCGACCAGACCACCGGTTCCGTGACCCTGCGCGCCGTGTTCCCGAACCCGGATCACACTCTGTTGCCGGGCATGTTCGTCCACGCGCAGTTGCAGGCCGGTGTGAACAGCGCCGCGATCCTCGCGCCGCAGCAAGGCGTGACCCGCGACCTCAAGGGCACCCCGACTGCGCTGGTCGTCGGTCCGGACAACAAGGTCGAGCTGCGTCAGCTCAAGGCCAGCCGCACCGTCGGCAGCCAGTGGCTGATCGAAGACGGCCTGAAGGCCGGAGATCGTCTGATCACCGAAGGGCTGCAATTCGTCAAACCGGGTGTTGAGGTCAAACCGACCGAAGCGACCAACGTCGGCAAAAAGAACCCGGCCCCCGCTCAGGCAGCTGACAAAGCCGCCGGCGGCAAAGGGGAGTAATCCATGTCAAAATTTTTCATCGACCGTCCGATTTTCGCCTGGGTAATTGCCCTGGTGATCATGCTGGTCGGGGCACTTTCGATCCTGAAACTGCCAATCAACCAGTACCCGAGCATTGCGCCACCGGCCATTGCAATCTCGGTGACCTACCCGGGTGCTTCGGCACAGACGGTTCAGGACACCGTGGTGCAAGTGATCGAGCAGCAGCTCAACGGTATCGACAACCTGCGTTATGTGTCCTCGGAAAGTAACTCCGACGGCAGCATGACCATCACCGCGACCTTCGAGCAAGGCACCAACTCCGACACCGCGCAGGTCCAGGTCCAGAACAAGCTGAACCTGGCCACCCCGCTGCTGCCGCAGGAAGTGCAGCAACAGGGTATCCGCGTGACCAAGGCAGTGAAGAACTTCCTGCTGGTGATCGGCGTGGTGTCGCGTGACGGCAGCATGACCAAGGACGACCTGTCCAACTACATCGTGTCGAACATGCAGGACCCGATCTCCCGGACCGCCGGTGTCGGTGACTTCCAGGTCTTCGGTGCCCAGTACGCGATGCGCATCTGGCTCGACCCGGCCAAGTTGAACAACTTCAACCTGACCCCGGTCGACGTGAAAACCGCGATTGCGGCGCAGAACGTCCAGGTTTCGTCCGGTCAGCTCGGCGGCTTGCCTGCCGTGCAGGGCCAGCAGCTGAACGCCACGATCATCGGCAAGACCCGTCTGCAGACTGCCGAGCAGTTCAAAGAAATTCTGCTCAAGGTCAACAAGGACGGCTCGCAGGTTCGCCTCAAAGACGTCGCCGACGTCGGCCTGGGTGGCGAGAACTATGCGATCAGCGCCCAGTTCAACGGCAGCCCGGCGTCCGGTCTGGCGGTGAAACTGGCCAACGGCGCCAACGCCCTCGACACCGCCAAGGCACTGCGCAAGACGATTGACGACCTCAAGCCGTTCTTCCCGCAAGGCATGGAAGTGGTGTTCCCGTACGACACCACCCCGGTGGTGACCGAGTCGATCAAAGGCGTGGTTCACACCCTGGTCGAAGCGATTGCGCTGGTGTTCCTGGTGATGTTCCTGTTCCTGCAGAACTTCCGCGCCACCGTCATCACCACGATGACCGTGCCGGTGGTATTGCTCGGTACTTTCGGCATCCTCGCAGCGGCCGGTTTCAGCATCAACACCCTGACCATGTTCGGCATGGTGCTGGCCATCGGCTTGCTGGTGGACGACGCCATTGTCGTGGTGGAAAACGTCGAGCGGGTGATGAGCGAAGAAGGCTTGTCACCGAAGGAAGCGACCAAGAAATCCATGGGCCAGATCCAGGGCGCCCTGGTCGGTATCGCCCTGGTGCTGTCGGCGGTGTTGCTGCCGATGGCATTCTTCAGCGGCTCCACCGGTGTGATCTACAAGCAGTTCTCGATCACCATCGTGTCGGCCATGGCGCTGTCGGTACTGGTCGCGCTGATCTTCACCCCGGCGCTGTGCGCCACCATGCTCAAGGCGATTCCGCACGGTGAGCACGGCACGCCGAAAAAGGGTTTCTTCGGCTGGTTCAACCGCAACTTCGACCGTGGCGTCAACAGCTACGAGCGCGGTGTCGGCAACATGTTGTCGCGCAAGGCGCCGTATCTGCTGGCGTACCTGCTGATCGTGGTCGGCATGATCTGGCTGTTCACCCGCATCCCGACCGCGTTCCTGCCGGAAGAAGACCAGGGCGTTCTGTTCGCCCAGGTGCAGACACCCGCCGGTTCCAGTGCCCAGCGCACTCAGGTGGTGGTGGATGAAATGCGTGAGTTCCTGCTGCGTCCGACCAAGGACGGCGGTGAAGGCGACGCCGTAGCGTCGGTGTTCACCGTGACCGGCTTCAACTTCGCCGGCCGTGGCCAAAGCTCGGGTATGGCGTTCATCATGCTCAAGCCGTGGGGCGAACGTAACGCCGACAACAGCGTGTTCAAACTGGCGGCCCGCGCCCAGCAGCACTTCTTCAGCTTCCGCGATGCGATGGTGTTCGCCTTCGCCCCGCCGGCCGTACTGGAGCTGGGTAATGCCACCGGTTTCGACGTGTTCCTGCAGGACCGCGCCGGTATCGGTCACGAACAACTGATGGCCGCGCGCAACCAGTTCCTCGGCATGGCCGCGCAGAGCAAGGTGCTCACGCAGGTCCGTCCGAACGGTCTGAACGATGAACCGCAGTTCCAGCTGGAAATCGATGACGAGAAGGCCAGTGCCCTGGGCATCACCATCTCCGACATCAACAACACCCTGTCGATTGCGCTGGGCAGTAGCTACGTCAACGACTTCATCGACCGTGGTCGGGTGAAGAAGGTGTACGTGCAGGGCCGGCCAGACTCGCGCATGAGCCCGGAAGACCTGAAGAAGTGGTACGTGCGCAACGCCGCCGGCACCATGGTTCCGTTCTCCGCGTTCGCCAAGGGCGAGTGGATCTACGGTTCGCCGAAGCTGGCGCGTTACAACGGCGTTGAAGCGGTCGAGATCCTCGGTGCCCCGGCGCCGGGTTACTCCACCGGTGAAGCGATGGCCGAAGTCGAGGCGATTGCCAAGAAACTGCCGGCCGGTGTGGGTATCTCGTGGACCGGTCTGTCGTACGAAGAACGACTGTCCGGTTCGCAGGCTCCGGCGCTGTACGCCCTGTCGCTGCTGATGGTGTTCCTGTGTCTGGCGGCGCTGTATGAAAGCTGGTCGATTCCGATCGCGGTCATGCTCGTGGTACCGCTGGGGATCATCGGTGCACTGATGGCCACCAGCCTGCGCGGTCTGTCGAACGACGTGTACTTCCAGGTGGGTCTGTTGACGACCATCGGTCTGGCGGCTAAAAACGCCATTCTGATCGTCGAGTTCGCCAAGGAATTGCACGAGCAGGGACGCAGTCTGCGCGATGCGGCGATTGAAGCCTGCCGCATGCGTCTGCGACCGATCATCATGACGTCGCTGGCCTTCGTCCTCGGTGTTGTACCGTTGGCTATCTCCACCGGCGCAGGCTCGGGCAGTCAACACGCGATCGGTACCGGCGTGATTGGCGGTATGCTCACCGCGACGATCCTGGCGATATTCTGGGTTCCACTGTTCTTCGTCACTGTGTCGTCCATGGGTCAGCGCAAAAACGCCGGCAAGGATGACGCCATAGAAACTCCTAAAGAGGCTGGCCAATGAGCAAGTCGCTACTCTCCATCGCAGTCGCCGCCTTCGTGCTGAGCGGTTGCTCGCTGATACCGGATTATCAGCAGCCGCAAGCACCGGTGGCGGGCCAATACCCGCAGGGCCCGGCGTACTCGCCGGCCCAGGCACCGGCGCAGGCCGCTGCCGAGCAGGGCTGGAAGCAGTTTTTCCATGACCCGGCCCTGCAGCAGCTGATCCAGGTGGCCCTGGAAAACAACCGCGACCTGCGTGTCGCGGCGCTGAACATCGACGCCTACGCGGCTCAATACCGCATCCAGCGTGCCGACCTGTTCCCGGCCGTATCGGCCAATGCCAGCGGCAGTCGTCAGCGGGTTCCGGCCCGTGCGTCACAGACCGGTGAAGCGGCCATCAGCAGTTCCTACTCCGCTACCGTCGGCATCAGCGCCTACGAACTTGACCTGTTCGGTCGGGTTCGCAGCCTGAGCGAACAAGCGCTGCAACAATACTTCGCCACCGAAGAAGCGCGCCGCAGCACCCAGATCAGCCTGGTGGCCAGCGTGGCCAACGCCTACCTGACCTGGCAGGCCGACAAGGAACTGCTGAAGCTGACCCAGGACACCCTCGGTGCCTTCGAGGAAAGCTACAAGCTGACCAGCCGCAGCAACGAAGTCGGTGTAGCTTCGGCGCTGGACCTGGCGCAGTCGCGTACCTCGGTGGAAAACGCCCGGGCACAACTGGCGCGTTACACCCGTCAGGTGGCCCAGGACGAAAACAGCCTGACCCTGCTGCTCGGCACCGGCATCCCGGCCAACCTGCAAGCGGCCAAACCGCTGTCGGATGACCTGCTGGCCGACGTGCCGGCCGGTCTGCCGTCGGATCTGCTGCAACGTCGTCCGGACATCCTTCAGGCCGAGTACAACCTGAAGGCCGCCAACGCCAACATCGGCGCAGCCCGTGCAGCGTTCTTCCCGAGCATCAGCCTGACCGCCAACGCGGGCAGCCTGAGCCCGGATCTGTCCGGCCTGTTCAAGGGTGGTTCGGGCACGTGGCTGTTCCAGCCGCAGATCAACCTGCCGATCTTCAACGCCGGCAGCCTGCGCGCCAGCCTCGACTACGCCAAGATCCAGAAGGACATTGGCGTGGCGAACTACGAGAAGTCCATTCAAACGGCCTTCCAGGAAGTCGCCGACGGCCTGGCCGCGCGCCAGACCTACACCGAGCAGTTGCAGGCCCAGCGTGATTTCGTTCAGGCGAACCAGGATTACTACCGCCTGGCCGAGCGTCGCTATCGCATTGGCGTCGACAGCAACCTGACCTTCCTCGATGCCCAGCGTCAGCTGTTCAGCGCGCAACAATCGCTGATCACCGACCGCCTCGCGCAGCTGACCAGTGCGGTCAACCTGTACAAGGCCCTGGGCGGTGGCTGGAATGCGCAGACCGCGCAGAACGAGCCGCTCAAAGAAGAAGCGCCGAAGATGAAGTTGTTCTGATCATCTGCTGAATACAAGAAGCCCACCGTTTGGTGGGCTTTTTGTTGCCCGCAAATCTTGCGTTCGATAATCGCCCAAATTCCACTTTCGCCGATTGAATCGCCTCGCCCGCGCCCCGCACCATTCGAGCCACAAAACCAATAACAACAGGTTCGACACCATGCTCCCGCGCCCTGCTCCTCCCGGCTGATCGCCGCCGCTTCGCCTCTGAATCCATCGTATGTCTGCGCCTTGAAAAACGGCCGCAGCGCTCCCGTTTGCCCCAAAAAAAACAAGAGAGACCCGAGCCCATGACAATCTCCCCTGCGCCCTACGCACTTCCCGGTCTGATCGCCCTCGCCCTGGCCGGCATCGCGCTGCCCGCTGCGGCAGAAGAAACCGGTTTTATCGACGGGGCCAAGGTCAACCTGAACCTGCGCAACTTCTACATCAATCGCAACTTCACCAACCCGACCAAGGCTCAGGGCAAGGCTGAAGAGTGGACGCAGAACCTCATCCTCGACGCCAAATCCGGTTTCACCCAGGGCACCGTCGGGTTCGGTCTGGATGTGCTGGGGTTGTACTCGGTGAAGCTCGATGGCGGCAAAGGCACCGGCGGCACGCAACTGTTGCCGCTGGATCATGACGGACGCCCGGCGGACAACTTCGGCCGCACCAACGTCGCCTTCAAGGCGAAGCTGTCGCAAACCGAAGTGAAGGTCGGCGAGTGGATGCCGGTGTTGCCGATCCTGCGCTCGGACGACGGCCGCTCGCTGCCGCAGACCTTTCGCGGCGGCCAGATCACCTCGAAGGAAATCGATGGCCTGACCCTTTACGGCGGCCAGTTCCGCGCCAACAGTCCGCGCGACGACAGCAGCATGAGCGACATGTCGATGACCGGCAAAGCCGCGTTCACCTCCGATCGCTTCAACTTTCAGGGCGGCGAATACGTGTTCAACGACAAGCGCACCCAGATCGGCCTGTGGAACGCCGAACTCAAGGACATCTACAGCCAGCAATACGTCAACCTGATCCACAGCCAGCCGCTCGGCGACTGGACGTTGGGCGCCAACCTCGGTTTCTTCTACGGCAAGGACGACGGCAGCGCCCGCGCCGGCGAACTCGACAACAAGACCTGGTCAGGCCTGTTCTCCGCAAAATACGGTGGCCACACCTTCTACGTCGGCCTGCAGAAACTCACCGGCGACAGCGCCTGGATGCGCGTCAACGGCACCAGCGGCGGCACCCTGGCCAACGACAGCTACAACGCCAGCTACGACAACGCGCAGGAACGCTCCTGGCAGGTCCGTCACGACTACAACTTCGTTGCCCTGGGCATCCCCGGCCTGACCCTGATGAACCGTTACATCAGCGGCGACAACGTGCACACCGGCACCATCACCGACGGCAAGGAATGGGGCCGCGAATCGGAACTGGGCTACACCGTGCAGAGCGGCGCGCTGAAGAACCTGAACGTCAGATGGCGCAACTCGACCATGCGCCGCGACTTCAGCAACAACGAGTTCGACGAGAACCGCCTGATTGTCAGCTATCCGATCGGTTTGCTGTAGGTATCAATCCCCCTTAGGTGCCACCCGTCAGGATGTGTGGCACTTCGGCGGGCGTCGATTAGAGTGGAATCACCTGAAGGACTCAGGTGCCTCACCCTTCCCGCTTCCGTTATCTGTTGATGTTGGTCCCCAAGACTCGAGCCAGGCTGTCATCGGAAGACACTGCTGATCACCGGAGGATCACCTCATGATCACTCGCCTCAACACGCCACCCGACTGGGACGCCAAGGCGTACCAGCAGTTTTCCCGTCTCAGGCAACAACCGGTCGTTGAATTGCTCGGCCGCGTCGAACTGAACGATCCGAAACTCATTTATGACCTCGGTTGCGGCACCGGCATTGCCACGCAACTGTTGGCCGAACGCTGGCCGCGTGCGCAGTTGCGGGGCATCGACAGTTCGGCACAGATGCTCGATCAGGCCCGCAGCCTGCCGATCAAGGCGTCGTGGCAGCACTGCAACCTGCTCGACTGGCAACCCGAGCAATCGGCCGACCTGCTGCTGGCCGCAGCCGTGCTGCACTTTATCGACGACCATGAGCAACTGCTGCCCCGTCTGCTCGGCCACATAAACCCCGGCGGGTGCCTCGCCGCGCATATGCCGGACTGGCGTGATGCGCTGTGGTATCAGCTGATGCTCGACACCCTCAACCATGCCGGACCCTGCGGCCGCCCCATCGGCACTGCGCAATTGCGCCAGCGCATGGCAGCGCGGACGTTGTTGTCGCTGGAGGATTACTACCGGTTGCTGGCCCCGTTGACCAAGTCGCTGGATATCTGGGAAACCGAGCAGTTGCAGGTGGTCGACGGCAAGTCGCCGGTTTATGACTGGGTAAAGGTGTCGGCGCTGCGGCCGGTGATGCAGGAACTGACGTCAGAGGAACAGGCGCGCTTCATTTATCACTACCTGATGCGGGTGCACGCGCATTATCCGCAAGAGGAAAACGGCCACACGCTGTTTGCGTTCAAGCGGACTTTCATTGTTGCCAAGGTATGAAGTTCAAAGGATCGCAGCCTTCAACAGGCTGCGACCCCTCGAATTCGGCGATTACTCGCGAGATTCGATACCCAGCTCATCCCACACCGATTCAGCCAGATGGAACGTCGCATTCGCCGCCGGAATCCCGCAGTAGATCGCGCTCTGCATGATCACTTCCTTGATCTCGCCGCGACTCACGCCATTGTTGGCCGCCGCCCGCAGGTGCAACTTGAGTTCACCCTCGCGATTCATGCCGATCAGCATGGCGATGGTGATCAGGCTGCGGGTGTGGCGTGGCAGGCCCGGTCGGGTCCAGATGTCGCCCCAGGCGTGACGGGTGATCATCTCCTGAAATTCCGAGTTGAACTCGGTCAGCGTGGTCAGGCTGCGATCAACGTGCGCATCGCCGAGCACCGCGCGGCGCACTTGCATGCCGTCGTCGTAACGTTGTTTCTCGTCCACAGAAATCCCCTTAATCGGCCAGCAAAAAGGTCAGCACGCGGTCGCTGAACGCGTCGCCGGCCTGAACGTTGGAAAGGTGCGCCGCATAAAACTCGGCGTACTCGGCGCCGCGCACATGCTCCTGAATGAAATGCCCGCCGGACGGTGGCGTCACCGCATCTTCGGTACCGGCGATCACCAGCAGCGGCACCGTGATCGACGCCAACTGCTCGCGGAAATCCGCATCGCGCACCGCTGCGCAGTTGGCGGCGTAACCTTCAGGATGGGTCGCGGCCAGCATGTCGGTGATCTGCTTCGCTGCTGCCGGATGGGCGGCGGAAAAGTCCGGAGTAAACCAGCGGGCAATCGATGCATCACGCAACGCGACCATCGCCGCCGGGCCATCACGCAGCACGGTTTCGATGCGCGGGTTCCACACCGACGGATCGCCGATTTTCGCCGCCGTGTTGCAGACGATCAGTTTGTTCAGCCGCTGGCCGGCGTTGATCCCCAGCCACTGGCCGATCAGGCCGCCCATCGACAGACCGCAGAAATGCGCGCGTTCGATGTGCAGCGCATCCAGCAGCGCCAGCACGTCGCGGCCCAGTTGCTCGATGCTGTACGGGCCCGGCGTCACCAGCGACTGGCCGTGCCCGCGAGTATCGAAACGCAGCACGCGAAAATGTTCGGTAAAGGCCGGCATCTGCACGTCCCACATGTGCAGGTCGGTGCCCAGCGAGTTCGACAGCACCAGTACCGGCGCATCGACCGGGCCTTCCAATGAGTAATGCAGTTCGCCATCGGCGAGTTGAACGAAAGCCACAGCCCTCTCCTTTCAGTCAGACAATGCGTTGTGTTCGGCCACTGCCCGCTCGACCCAGACCTGTGCCTGGCCGAGGTAATGGGCGGGATCGAGCAGATGATCCAGTTCGGTTGCACTCAATTCGGCGGTCACCTGCGGTTCGTCACCGAGGACCGCACGCAGATGGCGCTGTTCGGCCACCGCCCGTTTGCAGCATTGCTCGAGCAGATGATGCGCGGTGTCGCGGCCGACCCGTTGCGCGAGCACGATGCTCACCGCTTCTGCCAGCACCAGGCCTTGAGTCAACTCCAGGTTGCGGGCCATGCGCGCAGCATCGACCTCCAGACCATCGGCCAGCAGCCGCGCCTGTTGCAGTGCGCCCGACACCAGGCAGCAGATCTCCGGCAGGGTTTCCCATTCGGCGTGCCACAGACCGAGGCTGCGTTCGTGTTCCTGGGGCATGGCGCTGAACAGCGTCGACACCAGCCCCGGAACGCGGGTGGCGGCGCCGATCAACACCGCCGCGCCCACCGGATTGCGTTTGTGCGGCATGGTCGAGGAACCGCCCTTGCCCGGCGCCGACGGCTCAAACACTTCCGCCGCTTCGGTCTGCATCAACAGGCTGATGTCGCGGCCGAACTTGCCGAGGCTGCCGGCGATCAGACCGAGCACCGCGCCGAACTCGACGATGCGATCACGCTGGGTGTGCCACGGTTGTTCCGGCAGGGTCAGGTGCAGTTCTTCGGCCAGCGCCTGGGCGATCGGCAACGCCTGTTCGCCGAGCGCCGCGAGGGTGCCGGACGCGCCACCGAATTGCAGCACCAGCAGCCGTGGCTTGAGCTCGCGCAGACGCTGACGGCTGCGAGTGATCGCACCGAGCCAACCGGCGATCTTCATGCCGAGCGTCACCGGCGTCGCGTGTTGCAGCCAGGTGCGCCCGGCCAGCGGCGTCGCGGCGTGGCGCTGCGCCTGAATGGCGAGGGCGTCGGCCAGTTGCGCCAGTTCCCCTTCAATCAATTCCAGCGCCTGACGCAATTGCAGCACCAGACCGGAATCCATCACGTCCTGACTGGTGGCGCCCAGATGTACATAGCGCTCGGCTTCGGCATCGGTCGCGGCAATCTGTTTGCCCAATGCCTTGACCAGCGGAATCGCCGAATTGCCGGCCGTGGCAATCGCCTCGCCCAGCGCTGCGAAATCGAACAGTCCGGCGCGGCAGGCGTTTTCGATCGACTCGACGGCGCCCGCCGGAATCAACCCGACACGCGCTTCGGCCCGGGCCAGCGCCGCTTCGAAGTCGAGCATCGCCTGCACCCGGCCCTGATCGCAGAACACGTCGCGCATATCGCAGGCAGTAAAGTAGGCATCGAACAATTGATTGCCCGGTCGCTGAGTCATAAACAGTCCTTGCCGGCGCGGGCCGTTGTGGCCCGCGCGCATCGGTTTAAAGATCGTGGTGCAGATACTTCGCTTCTTTGGGCAGGCGCAGGCTGAACAGGAACGCCACGGCCATCATGATCGTGACATACCAGTAGAACGCGTTTTCCATGCCGCCAGCCTTGAGGCTCAGGGCCACGTATTCTGCCGAACCACCAAAGATCGCATTCGCTACCGCGTAGGCCAGGCCGACGCCGAGGGCGCGGACTTCCGGCGGGAACATCTCGGCTTTCACCAGACCGCTGATCGAGGTGTAGAAACTGACGATCGCCAGCGCCACGGTGATCAGCACGAAGGCCAGGAACGGGCTGCCGACACTTTTCAGGCTGAGCAGGATCGGCACCGTGAACAACGTGCCGAGGCCACCGAACCAGAGCATCGAGTTACGCCGGCCGATCTTGTCGGCGAGCATGCCGAACAGCGGCTGCATGCACATGTACAGGAACAGCGCGCCGGTCATGATGTAGCTGGCGGTCTTGGCGTGCATGCCGGCGGTGTTCACCAGGTACTTCTGCATGTACGTGGTGAAGGTGTAGAAAATCAGCGAGCCGCCGGCGGTATAGCCGAGCACGGTGATGAACGCAGCCTTGTGATCGCGGAACAGTGCGCGGATGCTGCCGGCGTCCTTGTTCTCGCGCATTTCCTTGCTGGTGGTTTCTTTCAGCGAACGGCGCAGGAACAGCGAAATCAGCGCGGCGGCCGCACCGACCACGAACGGAATTCGCCAGCCGTAGGCACGCAATTCTTCTTCAGATAGGAACTGTTGCAGGATCACCACCAGCAGCACCGCCAGCAGTTGCCCGCCGATCAGGGTCACGTACTGGAACGAGGCGAAGAACCCGCGCTGGCCCTTGAGCGCGACTTCGCTCATATAGGTCGCGGTGGTGCCGTATTCACCGCCCACCGACAGGCCTTGCAGCAGACGCGCGAACAACAGCAGCAGCGGCGCCCAGACGCCGATGTCCTTGTAGGTCGGCAGACAGGCGATCAGCAACGAGCCGAAGCACATCATCAGGATCGAGATCAGCATCGAGTTCTTGCGCCCGTGCTTGTCCGCGACCCGGCCGAAAATCCAGCCGCCGATCGGTCGCATCAGGAACCCGGCGGCGAATACGCCTGCCGTGTTGACCAGCTGCACCGTGGGATTGTCGGAGGGGAAGAACGCCGGGGCGAAATAGATCGCGCAGAAGGCGTAGACGTAGAAGTCGAACCATTCGACGAGGTTGCCGGACGACGCGCCGACAATGGCAAAGATGCGCTTGCTGCGCTCTTCACCCGTGTAATGGGAGGTGGTGGTTGTCATTGTTTTTCACTCGATAGGGACAGTGAGAGTCTAGACACACTTTGCAACAGCCCCGTTCCACAGACACTCTGCGCCGCAAATCTCTGTGGGAGCGGGCTTGCTCGCGAAGGCGTTGGATCAGCCAACNGAGCAAGCCCGCTCCCACAGGGGATGTGTAATGACTTTAGTAATCGAAGAACACGGTCTCCGCATCAGTGCCCTGCAGGATCACATTCCACTGATAGACACCCGCCGCGTCCGGCTTCGCCAGCAACGTATCGCGGCGCTCGGCCGGTACGCATTCGAGCAGCGGATCATTGACGTTCGCCGGATCGCCTTCGAAGTAAATACGCGTCAGCAAGTGCTTCACCAGACCGCGCGCAAACACCAGCACCACCAGGTGCGGCGCCTGGGTCGAGCCCTTCAGGCCTTCAACCGTGCCCGGCTTGATGGTGGTGAAACGAAAGCGCCCTTCCGCATCCACCGGCACCCGGCCAAAGCCTTCGAAATTCGGATCGAGCGGCTTGGCCTGCTCGTCTTCCGGGTGGTCATATTTGCCGGCGGCGTTGGCCTGCCAGACTTCGAGCATGGCGTCGTTGACGACATCGCCGTTGCCGTCCACCACTTGCCCGGTGATCGCCACGCGCTGGCCGAGGGTCAGTTCGTTGGCGAGGTTTTCACGGTTCAGCCAGGTCAGGCCGATGTGGTAATACGGCCCGACGGTGTGGGACGTGGTCGCAGTCAGGGTCATCTCATTTCTCCATCGGCGTGGCTTCGCGGCCGCGCAGCACGATGTCCCAGCGATAAGCGAGGGCGTAGGACGGAATGGTTTTTTCCAGATCGAAAGCGGCGATCAGGCGTTCCTTGGCCGAGGTGTCCGGCACGCAGTTGTAGATCGGGTCGTAGGCCAGCAGCGGGTCGCCCGGGAAATACATTTGCGTGACCAGGCGCGTCAGGATGCTCGGCCCGAACAGCGAGAAATGCACGTGGGCCGGGCGCCAGGCATTGTGGTGGTTGCCCCACGGATAGGCGCCGGGCTTGATGGTCTGGAACTGATACCAGCCGTCGGCGTCGGTCACGGTGCGGCCGGTGCCGGTGAAATTCGGGTCCAGCGGCGCGTCGTGCAGGTCACGGGCATGGTTGTAGCGACCGGCGGCGTTGGCCTGCCAGATCTCCACCAGAATTCCCGGGACCGGCAGACCGTCTTCGTCGAGCACACGCCCGTGAATGATGATCCGCTCACCGAGGGGTTCACCCTGATGCTGGGCGGTCAAATCGTTGTCGGTATCGGCCACACGCTCGGCACCGATGGTCGGCCCAGTGATTTCCGACAGCGAATGCGGCAGAAACACCAACGGCTTGGACGGCGAGCGCAGATTGGTGGATTGATAGGTCGGGTGCAGGTACGGCGGCTGGGTGCCTTCCTGCGGGCGGCGGTAACCAGGCTTGTCAGTCATTTCGCTTTCCTCTGTTCTTTTTCGTCACGGCTTGCGTCAGACGCGTTCGATGGCCAGGGCCAGGCCCTGGCCGACACCGACGCACATGGTCGCCAGACCTTTCTTGCCACCAGTCTTTTCCAGCTGATGCAGCGCAGTCAGCACCAGCCGCGCGCCGCTCATGCCCAACGGGTGGCCCAAGGCAATCGCGCCACCGTTCGGGTTGACCTGGGCCGCGTCGTCCGCCAGCCCCAGTTCACGCAGCACCGCCAGACCCTGGCTGGCGAAGGCTTCGTTGAGTTCGATCACATCGAAATCGTTGACCGCCACGCCGAGGCGTTCGGTGAGTTTGCGCACCGCCGGCACCGGACCGATGCCCATCACCCGTGGCGCGACCCCGGCGCTGGCCATGCCGAGCACTTTGGCGCGAGCGGTCAGGCCGTGTTTCTTCACCGCCTCGGCCGAGGCCAGAATCAGCGCGGCGGCACCGTCGTTGACGCCCGAAGCGTTGCCGGCGGTGACGGTCTTGTCCGGGCCATTGACCGGTTTCAGTTTGCTCAGCGCTTCAAGCGTGGTGTCGGCGCGGGGGTGTTCGTCCTGGCTGACCACGGTTTCGCCCTTCTTGTGGGCGATCCGCACTTCAACGATTTCCTCGGCGAAGTAGCCGGCAGCCTGGGCAGCGGCAGTACGTTGCTGACTGCGCAGGGCGAAAGCGTCCTGATCCTCGCGGGAAACTTCGTAGTCGTCGGCGACGTTGTCGGCGGTCTGCGGCATCGCGTCAACGCCATACTGGGCCTTCATCAGCGGGTTGATGAAACGCCAGCCGATGGTGGTGTCCTCCAGCTTCATGTTGCGCGAGAACGCCGCATCAGCCTTGCCCATCACGAACGGTGCGCGGGACATCGACTCGACGCCGCCGGCAATCGCCAGCTCCATTTCACCGCTGGCAATGGCGCGGAACGCGGTGCCGATGGCATCCATGCCCGACGCGCAGAGGCGATTGAGGGTGACGCCCGGAACGCTGTCCGGCAGACCCGCCAGCAACAACGCCATGCGCGCGACGTTGCGGTTGTCTTCACCGGCCTGGTTGGCGCAGCCGAGGAATACTTCGTCGATGGCGCTCCAGTCCACCGACGGATTGCGCTCCATCAGGGCCTTGATCGGCACGGCGGCCAGGTCGTCGGCGCGAACAGCCGCCAGACCGCCACCGAAACGACCGATGGGGGTACGAATCGCATCGCAGATATAAACGTCGCGCATCATGCTTCTCCCGGTGCCTGGCCGTGGGCCGCTGCGGTGCGGGCTTCGAGATCGCGCAGGGCGGTCAGCTCGACTTCGGTCGGCTCGGCGGTGGTGTCAACGTTGTCAGCAAAACGGATTGCCCAACCGGTGGCGGCGACCACTTGCTCGCGGGTCACGCCCGGGTGCAGTGCGGTAACCACGAATTCGTGGGTGCCCTCTTCCGGCTCCATGATGCACAGGTCGGTGATGATCCCGACCGGACCGGCGCCCGGCAGGCCCAGACGTTTGCGCGAATCACCACCCTCACCATGGCCGACCGAGGTGATGAAATCGAGCTTGTCGACAAACGAACGCGCCGACTGTTTAAGGATGATCAGCACGCTTTTGGCGGAACCGGCAATCTCTGGCGCGCCACCGGCACCCGGCAGGCGTACTTTCGGCTGATGATAGTCGCCGACCACGGTGGTGTTGATGTTGCCGAAACGGTCGACCTGGGCTGCGCCGAGGAAACCGACGTCGATGCGCCCACCCTGCAGCCAGTAGCGAAAAATCTCACCGGTCGGCACGACAGTGTCAGCGGTTTCCGCCAGCTCGCCGTCACCGATGGACAGCGGCAATACGCTCGGTTTGGCGCCGATAGGGCCGGACTCGTAGATCAGCACCACGTCCGGCGACGAGGTCAGGCGCGCCAGGTTGGCGGCTTTCGACGGCAGGCCGATGCCGACGAAGCACACCGAGCCGTTCTTCAGGCGACGGGCTGCGGCGACGGTCATCATTTCATTGGTGGTGTAGGTCATTACTTGGCCTCCGAAGCAGCGGCCAACTTGGCCTGGAACTCGCTGAAGTCAGCGCAGCCGTGGATGTATTCGTTGATCCACGCGGTAAACGTCTCACGGTCGCGAGCGATCGGGTCCCACGCCTGGTAGAAGCGGTTGTCACGCTCGGTGTAACCGTGGGCGTAGGACGGATGCGCGCCACCGGGTACATGGCAGACCGCGCTCAAGGCCCAGGTCGGCAGCACGCAGGCGTTCATCGGGGCGTTGAGGTTGTCGACGATTTCTTCGACGGTGACGATGCAACGCTTGGCGGCCAGTGCGGCTTCTTTCTGCACACCGAGAATGCCCCACAGCAGCACGTTGCCCTGACGGTCGGCTTTCTGGGCGTGGATCACGGTCACGTCCGGACGCACCGACGGCACCGCTGCCAGCACTTCGCCGGTGAACGGGCAAGTCACGGATTTGATCAGCGGGTTGACCTTCGGCAGGTCGGAACCGGCGTAGGCCCGCAACACCGCGAACGGCAGGCCGGAGGCGCCGGCGACGTAGGCATTGGCCAGGTCGGCGTGGCTGTGTTCTTCGATCTCCAGCGCGTGCGGCCATTGTTTCTCGACCGCATCGCGCAGACGGTGCAGCGAACCCACGCCAGGGTTGCCGCCCCAGGAGAAGATCAGCTTGCGTGCACAGCCGGCGCCGATCAGTTGGTCGTAGATCAGGTCAGGCGTCATCCGCACCAGGGTCAGATCTTTCTTGCCCTGACGAATGATTTCATGACCCGCCGCCGTAGGGATCAGGTGAGTGAAGCCTTCGAGCGCGACGGTATCGCCGTCGTTGACGAATTGCTTCACCGCGTCGTGCAGCGAAAGGATCTCAGCCATGGAGCGGGCTCCCGTTTTTGTAATGAATCGCCAGTGAATAAAAAGGCGCGAGGTTCTGCGCCGGAGTCACTGAAGATTAAGCCGCTGATTTTCACCAAACAATCCGATAATCGACTGAGTGTTCGTTTATCGAACAGATTGTTATCTGCCTAATGATCACTCCCGCACTGCGTGCGGGAGTGCCGCTGATCGTTCCCACGCTCTGCGTGGGAATGCAGCCCGGGACGCTCCGCGTCCCTTCCGAAGCCGAACGCGGAGCAACCTCTGCGGCCAGTTCGACGCGGGAACGATCCTGCAATGAAACTCAGGTCGCGTCCGCGTGACTGACCAGACCCTTGATCACCACCGCTGCCGTGGCCAGCCCGGCCGGAATCACCAGCGCCGTCAGCACTTGCTCGAAATTCCAGCCCAACCCCAACAGGGTCGCGCCCATCCACGCCCCGAGAATCGCGCCGAAGCGGCCGATCCCGAGCATCCACGACACACCGGTCGCCCGGCCCTGCGTCGGATAAAACCGCGCTGCCAGGGACGGCATCGCCGACTGCGCACCGTTGACGCACATGCCCGCCACCAGCACCAGCGTCGCCAGCAGCGTGATGTTGCCCAGGCTCTGCCCGACCGCGTAGGCAAACACCCCGGCCAACAGGTAGAAAATGCCGATCACCTTGTGCGGATTGAAGCGGTCCATCGCCCAGCCTACGCCCACCGCGCTCAACACTCCGCCAAACTGGAACAGCGCACCGATGAAGGCCGCCTGCTCCATGCTTGCGCCGCTGTCGCGCATCAGGGTCGGCAGCCAACTGGTCAGCAGGTACACGATCACCAGACCCATGAAATAGGTCAGCCACAGCAGCAACGTGCCGACGCTGTAGGTGCCGGAAAAAATCACCGCAAACACGTTGCGCGCTTTCACGGTCTTCTGTTCCGGCACGCTGAAACTCGCGGCCTGCGCGACGATGGCTGGATCAATCGGTGCGAGGGTCTTGCGCACCTTGTCGGTGCCGCGATTGCGCACCACCAGATAACGCGCCGATTCCGGCAGCCAGAGCAGCAACACCACGGTGAGGATCAGCGGCAGGATCCCGCCGATCAGTAACAGGCTGTGCCAGCCGAATGCCGGGATCAACTTGGCCGAAATAAACCCGCCACCGGCCATGCCCAGGTTGAAGCCGCAGAACATGCTGGTCACCAACAGGGACTTCTTGCGCTCCGGGGTGTATTCCGACAGCAGCGTGGTGGCGTTCGGCATCCCGGCGCCCAGTCCCAGACCAGTGAGGAAACGCAGCACCAGCAACTGATCGACATTGGTGGCGTAGGCCGACGCCAGGCTGAAAGCGCCGAACAGAAAAACCGCGCCGACCAGTACGACTTTTCGCCCGAAGCGGTCAGCCAGCGGCCCGGAGCCCAGCGCACCGAAGACCATTCCGATCAGCGCGGCACTCATCACCGGGCCGAGGCTGGCGCGGTCGATGCCCCAGTCCTGGGACAGGGCCGGCGCGATAAAACCCATGGCCGCGGTGTCGAGGCCATCGAGGAACACAATCAGGAAACACAGGATCACGACGCGCCACTGATAGCGCGAGATCGGTTGGGCATTGATGAAGGACTGCACGTCGAGGCAGTGACCTACAGCGGACTGAGGCTGGTTCATTATTTTTATTCCACGCAAGAAAACGCAGTCGAACGGCGGCCGGCCAGAGAGCGGCACGGTCACAACTATATAAGGAAGAAATCAGGCGTTGCGCTAATACCGGCAACAGGAACGGGAGCGGCGACAGTCGGGGAACGTGCGCATGGGAAGTTGCCTCTTGTCATTATTATGGGAGTCGACGATCCGGCGGGCTCATTCACATTCGTGCCGGATGACGCTGCCGCGACATTAATGATCCGGGGGTTTTAGCGTCAATTCGATAAACGCAACTCTGTGCGTTTATCGAACAGCTTCATCAGGCGAACAACTGCGCACTGAGGTCGCGACTGGCGCTCAACAGGCCCGGCAGAAAGCGCTGCTCGAGCTCGGTACGACTGACCCGACCGGCGTGGGTGCTGACATTGAGCGCGGCCACCACCTGACCGGACGCGTCGTACACTGGCACGGCAATCGAGCGCAGACCCTGTTCCAGCTCCTGATCGACGATGCACCAGCCCTGCTGCCGGACTTCCTGCAAGCATTCGAGCAAGGCGTCGGGGGTGTGAATCGTGCGGCTGGTCTTGGCGACCAGTTCGGCGTGGTCGAGATATTCGCGCAGCGAGGTGTCGTCCAGCGCCGCCAGCAGGATTCGCCCCATAGACGTGCAGTACGCCGGCAAACGCCCGCCCACCGACAGGTCCACCGAAATCAGACGCTGGGTGGTGGCCGAACGGGCAATGTAGAGAATGTCGTCGCCTTCCAGCGTGGCCATGTTGCAGGCCTCGTGCAGTTGCTCGCTCATGCGGTCGAGGTACGGCTGGGCCGAGACCGCCAGCGGCGTCGACGACAGATAGGCGTGACCGAGGGTCAGCACTTTCGGCAGAAGCGAATAAGTGCGCCCGTCGGTGGTGGCGTAGCCGAGCTTGATCAGTGTGTGCAGGCAACGGCGCACGGCGGCGCGGGGAATTTCCGTGCGGTGGCTGATCTGGGCGATGGTCAGGTGGCGCTTGCGCTCCTGAAACGCCTGCACCACCGCCAGGCCACGGGCCAGGGAGGTCATGAAATCCGGATCGCCGGTCAGGGCCTGGATACGCTTGGCCGGCGAAGCGACGATCGGCGGCGCTACCGAGGTGAAGGAATTGCGCATTTGATCGTTCATGTCAGGTCCTTTTTTTCTTGTTCGGATCAACGGCTATACAAGCGGCTCGTCGGCAGATACACAAGCGACAGACCGCCAACACCGGGCGATTATCGAACCGTCGACCGATAATCGCAATCGCCCTCACCTCCTCGTTTGGGTTGTGCGCAACAGATTTGAACTTGGAACGCCGGTGCGGTTTAAGCGCCTTAGTTGTCCGACTAAATGGCGCCAGAAATCAAACACTGCGCAACGGCGATGCAACTATTGATGAAAGTTGGACGTCACAAAACAATCACACATCCAGAACCGTTTTTAACTTGGCAAAGATAGGCAATCCCGATTCGGCCGCTATAATGCACCTCAGTGACACCGCGCTTTTATTTGCCGACGGTGCCACCCGCTGGCGCGATGTCCATCGCTGCCGGCCCCGGCCAGCGCCTGATGCTCATTATTCATGCACCGCCAGCGCGCTCGCTGAAACAGGAAACTGATGCTGCGTCAGTTTTAATCTGGTGCCGTAGCCGCCTGCTACATGGAAGTCCTGACCGTCTTCCCGACAACACCGCTGCCTGTACAGGCAAGTCCTTGTTGGCGATTCGGTTAAATGATTCGTGCAGTGCGTTCACCAGACATTTTTCTCAACTCATACAGGTAGCACTGTGACGAAAGACGAACTGCGCGCGGAACTTGAGCGCCAGGAACAACGTTACAAGGAAGTTTACGGCGGGGAAGTCACCACCTACGCCGCCCAGCCCGAACCAGAACGCAAAGCCTGGCGTAAACGCCCTACCGTTCAGGATCAGGTCTTCCAGCAAGAACTGAAAAAAATGGAAGAGGAACTCAAAGCCGAAGAGCCTTGACGCCGTCCTTTGCATCTTTCGAGGGTAAGCGTACTCACCGGGTTACAAGCACGGTGGGCTGACGATGCCTTGCGCGCCCGCTACCCGCGGGCAGCGGCCAACTCCCCCTGTATTGCACAGGCTGGGAGCATGTCAGACGCGTTTCTCAGATATTTCATACAAGTTTCAGCCCCCTCCCGACAACCGGCCAATCCCCCGACTCCTCGCATTTTTCCCAATAGAATCAAAGGCTTGAAAATCCCTGCAAAAAGCTTGGGTAATGCCCCCTGATACAAATTAATTCGTTGAAGAATGTTACCGATGAGCAGGTAGGGGATCGATTTCCAGTCTTTTCTGGCATAATCGCGCCCCCTTATGACCGGGTCAGAAAACCTTCATGATCGATTTATTCAGCGGACTGGATGCCTGGGTGCTTGTGAGCCTCCTGCTCGCCCTGACATTTGTCCTCGCCTTCGAGTTCATCAATGGATTTCATGACACCGCTAACGCGGTAGCCACTGTTATCTACACCAAAGCGATGCCGCCTCACCTGGCGGTGTTCTTCTCGGGCGTGTTCAACTTCCTCGGCGTACTGCTGGGCGGCGTTGGCGTGGCGTATGCCATCGTGCACCTGCTGCCGGTAGAACTGTTGATCAACGTGAACACCGGCCATGGTCTGGCGATGGTGTTCTCGCTGCTCGCCGCCGCGATCGCCTGGAACCTGGGCACCTGGTACTTCGGTATCCCGGCCTCCAGTTCGCACACGCTGATCGGTTCGATCCTCGGTGTCGGCCTGGCCAACGCCCTGATCAACGAAATTCCACTGGCCGACGGGGTCAACTGGCAGAAAGCGATCGATATCGGTGCCTCGCTGGTGTTCTCGCCAATGGCCGGCTTCCTGATCGCCGCGCTGGTGCTGATCGGCCTGAAGTGGTGGCGTCCGCTGTCGAAGATGCACAAGACGCCGGAACAGCGCCGCAAGATCGACGACAAGAAGCACCCACCGTTCTGGAACCGCCTGGTCCTGGTGATCTCGGCCATGGCCGTGAGCTTCGTGCACGGCTCCAACGACGGCCAGAAAGGCATCGGCCTGATCATGCTGGTACTGATCGGTATCGTGCCTGCGCAGTTCGTACTCGACCTGAACAGCACCACCTACCAGATCGAACGTACCCGCGACGCGACCCTGCACCTGAGCCAGTTCTACAAGCGCAACGCCGACACCCTGGGTGAATTCCTGGCCCTGGGCAAAAGCGTGGAAGGCGACCTGCCGGAGAAATTCCGTTGCAACCCGCAACAGACCGAACCGACCATCGCCGCCCTGCTCGACACCCTCAAAGGCGTAGCCGACTACCACTCGCTGTCCGCGGAAAGCCGCATCGAAGTGCGTCGTTACCTGCTCTGCCTGGACGACACTGCGAAGAAAGTCAGCAAACTGCCAGGCCTCGCCGCTCGTGAAAAAGCCGACCTGGACAAACTGCGCAAAGACCTGACCACCACCACCGAATACGCCCCGTTCTGGGTGATTCTGGCGGTAGCGCTGGCCTTGGGCCTGGGCACCATGGTCGGCTGGAAACGCGTGGTACTGACCATCGGCGAGAAGATCGGCAAGCAAGGCATGACCTACTCGCAAGGCATGTCGGCCCAGATCACCACCGCCAGCCTGATCGGCATGGCCAACATCTTCAGCCTGCCGGTGTCCACCACCCACGTCCTCTCCTCGGGCGTGGCCGGCACCATGGTCGCCAACAAAAGCGGCCTGCAAGGCGGCACGGTGAAAACCATCCTGCTGGCCTGGGTCCTGACCCTACCGGCCACCGTGGCCCTGTCGGCCGGCCTGTTCTGGCTGGCGTCGAAGGCGCTGGGTAGCTGATAGATTGATGTAGTGAAGAAGGCGTGATTCGAAAGGATCACGCCTTTTTTGTTGCTTCCAGAAATGGGACGCAGAGCGTCCCGGGCTGCATTCCCACGCGGAGCGTGGGAACGATCAAAGCAAAAGCAAAAGCAGTCGCTTTTCGCCTCTAACCACTCAACACGATGAGCGTTAGCTCGAGTACCGCTCTTGACGTGCCGGCCCCATCGGAAGGCTGAGTGGAG
>NZ_JBQEQB010000009.1:72268-221265 GCF_052046055.1 Pseudomonas sp. 22082 | reverse complement strand
AACATCGTCGACGACCTGCCAAAAGGCGTGGACGACAGCAACGCCGGCACCGCTTCGGAAACCAATCTCACACTGAGCGGCAACGTCCTGACCAATGACGTGCAAGGCGCCGACCGTGTACCGACGGGCCCCAATGCCGGCCCGATCACGGCGGGTACGTTCACCGGGACTTACGGCACCCTGGTGCTGAACGCCAACGGCACGTACACCTACACGCTGAACACCAACGATGCAGACTTCAAAAACCTGCACGGCGGCGGCAACGGCACCGAGACCTTCACCTACACCATCACCGATGCCGACGGCGACACCAGTACCGCCAACCTGGTGCTGAACATCCACAACAACGACGATCAGGTGTACCTCAACGGCCTCGACGTCAACGGCGGCGAACTCACCGTCTACGAGAAAAACCTCAGCGACGGCACCAGCCCCAACACCCCGGCACTGACCCAGAGCGGCACTTTCACCGTCACCGCGCTCGACGGTCTGCAAACCCTGACCGTGGGTGGCATTGCCGTGATCACCAACGGTGTCGCGGCCGGCTTCCCGCAATCGACCGTCACCCCGCTGGGCAGCACGCTGACCATCACTGGATACGACCCGGCCACGGGCGTGGTCAGCTACAGCTACACCCTGGTGGATAACGAAACCCATCCGACCGCCAACGGCGCCAACAGCATCACCGAGAACTTCAACGTGGTGGCGACGGACACCGACGGCAGCACCGCCACCGGACAGATCAACGTCAACATCATCGACGACCTGCCGACCGCCAAACCCGACGCGACGTCGGTGCAGGAGGGCGGCACCGTCAGCGGCAACGTGCTGGACAACGACATCGGCGGCGCCGACGGCCCGGCAGCCAGTGGCGCGGTAGTGGGCGTGCGCGCCGGCTCCGACACCTCGACCTCGGCCATCGGCGGCCTCAACAGCAACATCAACGGCACTTACGGCTACCTGACCCTCGACGCCAACGGCAACGCGGTCTATCACAGCAACCCGAATGCTGTGAGCGGCCCGGGTGCGGTGGATGTGTTCGTGTACACCGTGCGCGATTCCGACGGCGATGAAAGCACCACCACCATCACCATCGACGTCTACAACAGCTGCCTCAAAGCCGTCAGCGACACCGACGTCACCGTGTACGAAAAAGCCCTCGACCTGACCAAGGACGGGCAAGACCTAGCCCCTGGCACGGTCACCGGCAGCGATCCGACCAGCACCGGAGAAACAGCGTCCGGCACGTTGGTCGGCTCGGTCACTGGCGCGGTCGGTGCGATCAGCTATGCGCTGGTCGGCAGCGCCACCGGCAACTACGGGCAGATCGTGCTCAACCCCAACGGCACGTACACCTACACCCTGACCTCACCGGCCAGCACCACCCCGCACGCCGATGACGGCGCCAACACCCTGACCGAAACCTTCACCTACCAGGCCACCGATTCGCTGGGCAACGTCGTCACCAGCACCCTCGTGGTCAGCATCGTCGATGACGTGCCGAAGGCGATCAACGACAGCAACGCCAGCACCGCGTCGGAAAACCAGTTGACCCTCAACGGCAACGTGCTGACCAACGACGTGCAAGGCGCCGACGTGGTGGCGACCGGCCCGAATGCCGGCCCGATCACCCCCGGCACCTTCACTGGCACTTACGGCACCCTGGTGCTGAACGCCAACGGCACTTACACCTACACGCTGAACACCAACGATGCAGACTTCAAAAACCTGCACGGCGGTGGCAACGGCACCGAGACCTTCACCTACACCCTGACCGATGCCGACGGCGACACCAGCACCGCCAACCTGGTGCTGAACATTCACAACAACGACGATCCGGTGGTCCTCAACGGCCTCGACGTGAATGGTGGCGAACTCACCGTCTACGAGAAAAACCTCAGCGACGGCACCAGCCCCGACACCCCGGCGCTGACCCAGAGCGGCACCTTCACCGTGACGGCCCTCGACGGTCTGCAAACCCTGACCGTGGGCGGCATCGCCGTGATGACCAATGGCGTGGTGGCCGGCTTCCCGCAATCGACCGTCACCCCACTGGGCAGCACGCTGACCATCACCGGTTACAACCCGGCCACCGGCGTGGTCAGCTACAGCTACACCCTGGTCGATAACGAAACCCATCCGACCGCCAACGGCGCCAACAGCCTCACCGAGAACTTCAACGTGGTGGCGACGGACACCGACGGCAGCACCGCGACCGGGCAGATCAACGTCAACATCATCGATGACTTGCCGACCGCCAAGGCCGACACCGGCTCGGTGGCGGAGGGCGGCACGGTCAACATCAGCGTGCTGGGCAATGACATCAGTGGCGCGGATGGCGCGGCGATCGTGGTCGGCGTGCGCGCCGGCGGCAACACTGCGACCTCGGCCATCGGCGGCCTCAACAGCAACATCAACGGCAACTACGGCTACCTGACCCTCGATGCGGCGGGCAATGCGGTCTATCACAGCAACCCGAACTCCGTGAGCCCGCCGGGCGCCACCGACACATTCACCTACACCATCCGCGACAGTGACGGCGATGAAAGCACCACCACCATCACCGTCAACGTCGCCGACAGCAAGCTTGTGGCCTCGACCGATCAAGACGTCACCGTCTACGAGAAAGCCCTCGACCTGACCCAGGACGGACAAGACCTGGCCCCCGGCACGGTCACCGGCAGCGACCCGAGCAACACCGGCGAAACTGCCAGCGGCACGCTGGTCGGTTCGGTCAGCGGCGGCAGCGGGGCGATCACCTACACCCTGGTCGGCAGCGCCACCGGCACCTATGGGCAGATCCAGCTCAACGCTGACGGCACCTACACCTACACCCTGACCTCGGCGCCGAAAACCACGCCGAACGCCAACGACGGGCCGAACACCCTGAGCGAAAGCTTTACCTACAAAGCCACCGATGCGCTGGGCAACAGCACCACCAGCACCATCGTGGTCAACATCGTCGACGACGTGCCAAAAGCGGTGGCGTCGGATCGTTCGGTGGCGGCGGTGGAGATCGACTCCAACATCCTCATCGTTCTCGACATCTCCGGCAGCATGGCCGACGCCTCCGGCGTACCGGGCCTGTCGCGGCTGGAACTGGCCAAGCAGGCGATCAGCGCCTTGCTCGACAAGTACGATGATCTGGGCGATGTGAAAGTGCAGCTCGTCACCTTCAGCAGCAACGCCACCGACCGCACTTCGGTGTGGGTCGATGTCGCCACGGCCAAGACCCTTCTGGCCAGCCTCAGCGCGGGCGGCGGCACCAACTACGATGCGGCCGTGGCAACCATGTACAACGCGTTCAACACCTCGGGCAAACTCACCGGGGCGCAGAACGTCGGCTACTTCTTCTCCGACGGCAAACCCAACGAGGGTGACATCGGCACCGCCGACGAAGCGACGCTCAAGGCGTTCCTCGATGCCAACAACATCAAGAACTACGCGATCGGCCTGGGCAGCGGCGTGAGCAACGCCAACCTCGATCCGCTGGCGTACGACGGCATCACGCACACCAACACCAACGCGGTGGTGGTCACCGACCTCAATCAACTGAACTCGGTCTTGTCCGGCACGGTGCAGGGCGCGCCGGTCACCGGTTCGTTTATCGGCGAGGGCGGCACGTTCGGCGCCGATGGCGGGTTCATCAAATCCATCGTGGTCGACGGCACCACCTACACCTATGACCCGAAAGCCAACGGCGGTCAGGGTTCACTGGTCGCCAGCGGCGGCGCCAACCACGGCACGTTCAACACGGTGAACAACACCCTGAGCATCGCCACCAACAACAGCGGCACCCTGGTGGTCAACCTCGACACCGGCGACTACAGCTACACCTCGCAAAAAACCACCGCCGTGGTGATCACCGAAAACATCGGCTTCACCCTCAGCGACAACGATGGCGACCTCGCCAGCTCGACCCTGACCGTGAAAGTGATCCCCAACGCGCCTCCGGTGGCGGCGGACGACCACATCATCACCAACGTGCTGTCGGGCAACATTGTGGTGCCGGGCGAGTTGTTGCTGGCCAACGACACCGACCCCAACGGCGACACCCTCAACGCCACGCCGACCTCGTTCAACACCGGCTGGATCTCCAGATCGGCAGACTTCACCGGCAGCGGCGCGATCAGCTTCACCGGCACCAACGCCAACACCGCCGCCAATCAGAACCTGGCCAACGTGCGTAATTCGTTCAGCGCCAACGCCGCGACCATGACCGCCGTGCTGGTGGTCAGCGGTTACCTCGGCGCGGTGACCAACACCAACGCCAACGATGAAGACCGCATCACCGTCAATCTGCGCCAGGGCGAAACCCTCAACCTGGACCACAACCTGGCGGCCGGTCACATCACCATGGAGTACTCGATCAACGGCGGCGCGTACATCGCCCTTGCGGACGGCCAGACCCTGACCGCGTCGTCCGACGGCGTCTACCAGATCCACATCACCAACATCAGCAACACCACGGGCAACAACGTCAACGCGGCGGAGAACTACCAGCTGACCATGACCCTCAACTACGCCGGGGCCCACGACATCACCCCGGACTACCACGGCACCTACACCGCCAACGACAACCACGGCGGCAGCGACACGGCAAACGTGACCATCAGCTATCAGGACGGCCACACCCTCACTGGGACCTCGGGCGATGACGTACTGGTGGCGGGCACCGGCGACAACATCATCAACGCCGGCGACGGCAACGACGTGCTCACCGCTGGCTCCGGCAACAACGAACTGCACGGCGGCGCCGGCAACGACTTGCTCTACAGCGGCCCGGGCAACGATTTGCTCGACGGTGGCACTGGCATCGACACCGCCAGCTACGCCCACGCGACCGCCGGGGTGACGGTCAACCTCGGCCTGCTCGGTGCGCAAAACACCATTGGCGCCGGCACAGACACCCTGACCGGCATCGAAAACCTCGTCGGCTCGAACTTCAACGACAGCCTCACCGGCGACAACAATAACAACGTGATCAACGGCGGCCTGGGCAACGATATCCTCAACGGCGGCGGGGGCGATGACCTGCTGATCGGCGGGATGGGCAACAACACCCTGACCGGCGGACCGGGTGCCGACACCTTCCAGTGGCTCAAGGGCAACAGCGGTCACGACCTCGTCACCGACTTCACCCCCGGCACCGACAAGCTCGACCTGTCGCAACTGCTGCAAGGTGAAAACGGCACGTCGGCGTCACTGGATGACTACCTGCACTTCACCGTCACCGGCAGCGGCGCCTCGGTCATGACCAGCATCGACGTCAGCGCCATGGCCGGCGCCACGCCGAACCAGACCATCGACCTGGCGGGCGTCAACCTCGCCAGCCACTACGGTGTGACGCCGGGGGCGGGTGGGTTGATCGCCAGCGGGCACGACACGGCGACCATCATCAACGGCATGCTCAATGATCATTCGTTGAAGGTGGATACGGTTTGATCTGAACGCTGAAACGACAAAACCCGCCGCCCCGATCAAACGGGACGGCGGGTTTTTCATGCCGCAAGTGATGGGTTGCCTGGGAGTGAGCCTTCGTCGGATCGCCGCCCGGAGCAAGGTCGTGCGTCTAACACACATTTAAATTACGCCGCTGTACCTGTGGGAGCGGGCTTGCCCCGGGCGGCGATCCGACGAAGGCGTCATGTCTGTCACGCATTATTCGGGACAGTGCATTTACCTTTTTTACACCGCCGTCTCGGTTTTCAACTCCAGATTATCCAGCACCCGATTCACCGCCAGTTCACCCAGCATGATCAACTGCGCAATCCCCAACAGCACATGCCGCTGCGGGCCGTCCACCAACCCGGCGAAGTCATTGGCCATGACCTTGGCCGAGGTCAGGGTTTCGCAGGCATCGGCCAGCAGTTCTTCGCTGTCGATGCCGGGGGCGATGAGGTAGCGGGTGCCGGGTCTGAGCAGCGGTTTTCGGGGGAGCAGCGGATTGAGGTAGTGATCGAGGGCGCGTTCGGCGGCTTCGTGGAATTTCTTGGAGTCGAGGGTTTCGTAGGGGGAAGTCGAATCGACTTCGGGCGGGTTTGGCGTTGGTTTGATCATGGCGAATCTCCGTGATTGGATTTGGCCGCCACGACTCATCGCTAAACAAGTAAAGGTGGCGGCTGTACGCAGGTTAGCGATCCGGGTCACAGAAACCCCGGGTAGACCCGAAGGTCTCCCACGCACAGCCACCATTACGCCAAGTGCAGAGAAGAGACTGCAATCGGGATTGGGCGTTGTTGCGTCTGTGGGGAGCCGGATCGCTAAACCCGATCGCTGCTGTTCAGCGACCGGCAAACAATAGAACCCGCCCCCAAGGCGCACAAGCCGGCGGAGTCTGGCGGATGCGTAGGCAAAGGCGCAAGGTTGCGTGGCCTTGCGGACATGTTCTTAAACATGATTCAACTGGGTGTCAGGTTGAAAGGACTGAGTTGCGCCATCGCCCCTTGTCAGGATTTGCGCAACGTCTTCTGCCGCAAGATATAAACCGTCACCAGCACCGCGCTGGTCAACATGAACCCCCGGGCCCAAGGCAGCGGCACCAGGTAGCACGAGAACAGAATGCTCGCCCACATCAGCCCGATCGCGTAGACCTTGCCCTTGAGCGGAATGCCGTTGCCATCCAGGTAATCGCGGATCCATGGTCCGAGCCGGGGATGCTCGACCAGCCATTGATAGAAACGCGGAGAGCTGCGGGCGAAGCAGGCGGCTGCCAGCAGGAGGAAGGGGGTGGTGGGGAGAACAGGCAGGAAAATCCCGATCACCCCCAATGCCACGCTCAGCCAGCCGATGGCCAGCAGGATGTAGCGCAACATCAGGGGGCGGTTGCCTATGGGATTGTCCATAGGCCGGATCTTAGTGGTGACGTGGCTTGAGGATCGCCGGTTTTTCGTCGGGCGCCTGGCACAGCAGGTACAGCGCGGTCAGGGCTTCCGGGATCTGCACGATCATGTCGTCCATCAGGTTGGCGTCCTTGGCGATGTCTTCGAACTCGGGCTGTTCGTCGAACAGGCCCGAACCGACCATGATCGGCAGGAGCATTTCGCTGACTTCTTCTTCGGCGGTTTCGAACCAGGCCGCTTCGCGCAGGAACACCCCTTCCATGAAGCCGATGCACCAGCCGCGCAGTTCGGAATCGTCCGGGTCGTCGCCCAGGTCCAGCTCGCATGGCAGCTCGAACTCTTCGTCCGACGCCAGTTGGCGGGCGATGTGGGCCTTGAGGCCGATCAGCGTGGCTTCGATCTCTTCACGCTGCGCTTCGCTGCTGTAGTGCGGCTCTTCGGCGAACAGGGCGTCGATCCATTCACGCTCCGGCACCACGTCGGCGCAGATCGACAGCGCAGTCAGGTAACCGTGAGCGGCCACGTAGTCCAGCGCCTCTTCATGCAGCTCGTCGGCGTCGAGGAAGACTTGCAGGCGGGTTAGTTGCTCGGCGAAGGACATTAAAGGGCTACCTTGGGGGAATAAACAATGCGGGAATTCTAGGCCTTCTTGAGCCCTCAAGCCAGCCGCACGGCAGATTTGCCCGCACAAGCTTCTTCTCGGCGGTGCCCTCTGCCGGGGAGGGCTCGGGTATACTGCCGCGCTTTGCGATCCCTGCCGGTGTCGCGGCTGATTGTGTAGGGCGCGATGCAATGCGCGCTTACGTTTTGTTTAAAGCAGCCTCGGCTGTCTTGAACCAGCCTGTGCAGGGATGTTTCGGTGGATTTTTGGAGTTTTTATGCTCGAACAGGCTCAACGCGTCCTCAAGGACATCTTCGGCTACGACAGTTTCCGTGGCCGTCAGGGTGCAATCATTGAGCGCGTGGCCAGTGGCGGTGATGCCCTTGTCCTGATGCCGACCGGCGGTGGCAAGTCCCTGTGCTTCCAGGTGCCGGCGCTGTTGCGCGATGGCTTGGCGGTGGTGGTTTCGCCGCTGATTGCGCTGATGGACGATCAGGTCGCCACCCTCGAAGAGCTGGGCGTTGCCGCCGCCGCGTTGAACTCCACATTAAGCGCTGAACAGCAGCGCGATCTCGCCAACCGGATCAAGCGTGGCGAAGTGAAGATGCTGTATCTGGCGCCGGAGCGGCTGGTGCAGCCGCGCATGCTGTCGTTTCTGCAAGGCTTGAACATCGCCCTGTTCGCCATCGACGAAGCGCACTGCGTATCGCAATGGGGCCATGACTTCCGCCCGGAATACCTGCAACTGGGGCAGTTGGCGGAAATGTTCCCCGACGTGCCGCGCATTGCCCTGACCGCCACCGCCGACAAGCGTACCCGCGAAGAAATCGTCACCCGCCTGCACCTGCAGAATGCCGAGCGTTTCCTCTCGAGTTTCGACCGGCCGAACATCTTCTACCGCATCGTGCCCAAGGAGCAGCCGCGCAAGCAGTTGCTGGCGTTCCTAGCCGAGCGGCGCAGCGATGCCGGTATCGTCTACTGCCTGTCGCGCAAGAAAGTGGAGGAGGTGGCCGCGTTTCTCACCGAGCAGGGCTTCCCGGCGCTGCCGTATCACGCCGGTCTGCCCAACGATCTGCGCGCCTATCACCAGAAGCGCTTCCTCAACGAGGAAGGCCTGATCATGGTCGCCACTGTGGCGTTCGGCATGGGCATCGACAAACCCAACGTGCGCTTCGTCGCTCACCTCGACCTGCCGAAATCCCTTGAAGCCTATTACCAGGAAACCGGACGCGGTGGCCGTGATGGCCTGCCGGCGGACGCCTGGATGGCCTACGGTCTGCAAGACGTGGTGATGCTCAAGCAGATGCTGCAGAACTCCGAGGGCGACGAGCGCCACAAGCGTCTGGAGCAGCACAAGCTCGATGCCATGCTCTCGCTCTGCGAAGAAACCCGCTGCCGCCGTCAGGCGCTGCTGGCGTATTTCGATGAAGACATGCCGGAGCCGTGCGGTCACTGCGACAACTGCACCGACGGCGTGCAGACCTGGGACGCCACCGAGCCTGCGCGTCAGGCGCTGTCGGCGATCTATCGCACCGGCCAGCGTTACGGCGTCGGCCATCTGGTGGACGTGCTGCTGGGCAAGGACAACGAAAAGGTCCGCAGCTTCGGCCATCAGCACCTGTCGGTGTACGGCGTCGGCAAGGCGCTGGGGGAGAGCGAATGGCGCTCGCTGTTCCGCCAGTTGGTGGCCCGTGGTCTGGCGGATGTCGATCACGAAGGCTATGGCGGCCTGCGATTGAGCGATACCTGCCGGCCTTTGCTCAAGGGCGAAGTGACCCTTGAACTGCGCCGCGACCTCAAACCACAAATCACCGCCAAGAGCGGCAGCAAGAGCCAGGCCAGTCAATTGGTGCGTGGCGAAGAGCGCGAACAGTGGGAAGCCTTGCGCGCCCTGCGGCGCAAACTGGCGGAAGAACACGGCGTGCCGCCGTACGTCATCTTCCCCGACTCGACCCTGCTGGAAATGCTCCGCAGCCAGCCGACCTCGCTGGCGGACATGGCCCGGGTCAGCGGCGTCGGCGCGCGCAAGCTGGAGCGTTACGGCGAGGCCTTCCTCGAAGTGCTCGGCGGCGAGGCCGAGGCGCCGAAAGTGGTGGCCGACGTGCGTCACGAACTGATCACCCTGGCCCGCGCCGGCATGACGCCGTTGCAGATCTCCGGTCAGTTGCAGTGCTCGGAAAAGAATGTCTACACCATGCTCGCCGAAGCCATTGGCAAGCAGCAACTGTCGCTGGAACAGGCGCTGGACCTGCCGGAAGACCTGATGGGCGAAGTACAGGATGCTTTCCTCGACGGCGAAGGCGAGTTGCCGTCGGTCGCCGAAGTGGCCGAGCTGTTTGCCGGTCGTGTTCCGGAAGGCGTGCTGTATTGCGTAAGGGCTGCGCTGCAATCCGAGTTTGAAATGTAAGAGGGCGTTTGTGCCAACCGTTATACGGTTGTAACGATTCAGTACAGGACGCCTCTTGCCTATAGCCAAATGTCATGCTTAGCTGACTAATAATTAGTTTTTCTCTATTTGTTCAGTCTAATCATGAGTGTTTTATGCCGTTAACCGATCAACACCGTTTTGGCATGCAATTGGCCCAGATGTCCCGTGGCTGGCGTGCCGAACTCGATCGCCGGCTGGCCGGCCTGGGCTTGTCCCAGGCGCGTTGGCTGGTGCTGCTGCATCTGGCGCGCTTCGAAGAGGCGCCGACCCAGCGGGAGCTGGCGCAAAGCGTCGGCGTCGAAGGGCCGACCCTGGCCCGTCTGCTCGACAGCCTGGAAAGCCAGGGCCTGGTGCAACGCCAGTCAGTGATGGAAGACCGCCGGGCGAAAAAAATCGTGCTGTGTGCTCCGGCCCTGCCGCTGATCGAACAGATCGAAACCATCGCCACGCAACTGCGCAAGGAATTGTTCGAAGGCGTCGACGAAGCGGATTTGAAGGTGTGCATGCGGGTTCACGGGCACATTCTGGCTAACCTGGAAAAGTCTTGAGGCATAACCGCGTGCCGTTTTTTTGAGAGATCGCGCTGGGCGGACTATAAGAACTACTGGGCAATATCGTGTTCGTACCGGATGTGCGAACGCATAGAAGTCGGTTTTGCTTATACAAGGGATGCTCATGCTCGGAAGTCGGCACGTAGTACTGCGTTGCGCCAACTCGCTGCTGGTGGCCGGTGTTCTCACCTGGTCCACCGCCTCATTGGCGCTGGGGCTCGGTGACATCACCGTGCATTCAGCCCTCAATCAGCCGCTCAAGGCTGACATCGCGCTGGTGGATGTCGGGGGCGTCAGTGAAAGCGAACTGGCGGTCCGTCTGGCCTCGGCGGACGAGTTTGGCCGCGCCGGTATCGAGCGCGTGTTCTTTCTCAATGACCTCAAGTTCACCCCGATCCTGCGCGGCAATCGCAACATGATCCGGGTGACCTCCAGCAAACCGGTCAACGAACCCTTTCTGAATTTCCTGGTGCAGCTCGATCAGCCCAACGGCCACCTGCTGCGCGAATACACCGTGCTGATCGATCCGCCGGGCTCACCGGGAATTGTCCCGGCCACCGACGAGCCAACGGCGCGCGCGCAATCCTCGGAATTCCCGACCCCCGAGACTCCCACCGCAACTACGCCGGCCAAACCTGCTGCGCCTGTTCAGCCACCGGCTCCGGTCGCCGACGCGCAGGCCGAACAACTGGCGGCGAGCCTTGTGCAGAACCAGCAACTGCAAAAAACCATCGATGCATTGAACGTGAAGCTTCAGGCGCAGGAAGTGCTGATCGCTGACGGCAAGAAACAGCTCGGTGATTTGCAGGCCCGTCTGATTGAAGTGCAACAGGCACCCCCAGTGACCTCAGCGCCCGTGGCACCTGTGCCGGCGCCGGTCATTGCCCCGGTCGAGGCTCAAGAGGATTCACTAAACTGGCCGCTGCTCGGCGGATTGTTGCTGGTACTGGGGTTGCTGGTGGCGGGGTTGTATGTGCGCCGGCAACGCCAGCAGGCGCAAGGGACTGCTGCGCCGTTGCCGTTCCTGCCGGTACGAAACGAACCCCCGGTCGACGACGCCGAACCGATGCAGCCGAGTGCCATTCACAGTGCTGTCGAGCATCGCGAGGAACACGCCAACGGCGATGTGCTGGAAGCGGTCGGCATTTATCTGGCTTACGGACGCTTGGGCGAGGCCGCCGGTCTGTTGCGTGATGCGTTGCAGCGGGAGCCGGAGCGCATTGACCTCGGCGTGCAGTTGCTTGAAGTGCTGGGGCGGCAGGGCGACACGCCGATCTATGACGAGCAGGAAAACCGCCTGCGCCAGCTCGGGGTCGAGGATCAGCGCTTGCAGGAGATTCGCGCCCGCTACCCGAAACTGGTCAGCGCCGCACCTCTGGCGGCAGCGGCTCCGGTGATTGCTGCGCTGCCGATCGAACCCCCTGTGGAGCCGGAACCCGAAGACAATTTCGAACTGAACCTGGATCAGCTCTCGATGGCGTCGAGTTGGGATCTTGAGGAGACTCGCTCCACCACCGACGCACCTGAACAGGCGCCATCAACGCTCGGCTCCGATCTGCAGGTACTGCCACAGGATTTCGAATTGCCGGAAACCCTGCCCGACGATACCGAAACCGCCGAACTGGAATGGATCGCCGAGCCGGAAGCGCAGCCGCTGGATGAGGACTTTCTCAACGAGTTTGGCGATCCCGGTTCGTCGCTCTCGTTGGAACCACTGGAGCTACATGCTCCTGAACTGGAGCCCGAACCCTCAGACGCCGCCAACGCCGGCAAACTCGAACAGGCCCAGACCTGCATCGACGACGGCGATCTCGACAGCGCCATTGCCTTGCTCAACGAACTGCTCAAAGAGGCTGACGAACCCCTCAGGCAAACGGCGCGCACGCTGTTGGCGGGGATTCGCTGAGCGCCGTCAGAAGGTCTGGCCGAGGTTCAGGTACACCGCCTGTTCATCCGCATCGTTCAGGCCATAACTGAAGTTCAACGGTCCCAGCGGCGTATCGAAGCCGATGAACACGCTGGCGGCGTTGATGTAGCCACTGTCGAACTCGTTGTCGTTGTTCCAGGCTCGGCCGCGTTCCAGCGAGGCGCCGGCGTACAGCGGGAAGTCCAGCGGCAGGTACGAACGCGGGGTGAGGCGGCGGTAATACACCGCACGCAACAGATTGACGTTCTGCCCGGAGATCGCGTCTTCGCGGAAACCGGACAATTGCCGGGCGCCGCCGAGCAGGAAACTGGAGGTCACCACGTTGGCATCGTCCAGCGTGCGGCCGTAGCGACCGCCAAGAATCAGCGTGTCCGGGCCGCTGCTCATGGCCTTGTCCAGTTTGAACTCCCACTGTCGGTAGCGCGTGTCGGAGCCCAGGCTCGGTTCGAACTGCACCAGGGTCAGGCTGATGTCTTCGCCTTCGTGGGGGTAGTAGACGTTGTCCAGCGAGTCGAAGGAGTACTTCAGCGCATAGAATCCTTCGTTGAAATTCTCGCTCGGCAGATCCTGATCGCCGATCCGCACATCCGCCTTGCCCCAGGCCTCGCCGACGCCGAAACGCACTTCGCCGCTGTTGCCGATCTGCCGGCCAAAGTTGAGGCCGAAGCCGTAGCGCTCGACGCGATACTGGGCGATCGGATCGTTGTCCAGAACCGAGTCGACGTTCTGTGCGGCAAACGACGCATAAGGCGCGACGAAGTAGCGAGAGCCCACGTCCAGCGGCTGATAGAACTCGCTGTACAACTCTTGTTTATCGCCGATCTGCGCCCGGGTCAGCCATTCCGCGCCGAGGCGGTTGATGCCGTTCATGCGGTAACTGGCGCCGAGGTTGAAGGCGCTGTCGCCGCGCATGTCGTCCGACAGGTTGAGGCCGACCCGCAGGTAATCGGTGCCGGTGCGTTTGCCGCGCGCGCTGATCACCAGCGTGTGATCCGTGCCCTTGTGCACCACGCGGTATTGCACCTGCTCGAAATAATCGAGGCCGTACAGAGTGCCCATGTCGGTTTGCAGGCGGCCCAGGTCCAGCGGTTCACCGATGTGCTGGCGGATGTAATAGCGGATCACGTCATCGCCGACTTTAGAGTCGTTCTCGACCTTGATCGCGGTGATGATCGGCGTGCGTTGGCCCGGCGCGCGGGCAGCGTTGAGTTCGGCGTCCTGCGACTGCACCGGTTTGAGGCGGGCAAGGCGTACGTCCAGGGCCTGGGTCGCTCGGTAGCCGGCGTCGATCATCTCCTGGCCTCGGCCGAAATCGGTGGAACCGAAACTCGCCAGCGGCGGCTGGATCAGCACGTCGTCGGGATGCAGGGTCGCCAGTTGCTCTTCGGAGTTGCGTCGGGTCATCAGGGTGATCGACTGGTTCAGCACATCGACCACGGTCACCAGTTGCTTGCGGTTGCGCAGCGGGGTGCCGATGTCGACCACGATGGCCACGTCGACGCCCATTTCCCGCGCCACATCGAGGGGAATGTTGTCGGTCATGCCACCATCCACCAGCAATCTGCCGTCGAGTTCGACCGGGGCGAACACTGCCGGGATCGACATGCTGGCGCGGATCACCTGGGGCAGATGGCCCTTGCGGAACACCACTTTTTCGCCGTTGGCGATGTCGGTGGTCACGGCGCGGAACGGTATCGGTAGCTTGTCGAAATCCCGGGTGTCGCTGGTATGGGCCAACAGGCTTTCGAGCAGCAGCGCGAGGTTCTGGCCTTGAATCACGCCCAAGGGCAGGCCGAGGCTGCCGTCGTCGCGAAAGCTCAGCTTCTGTTTCACCAGAAAATCGCGGTCGTCCTGCTTGCGCCGGAACGGTACGTTTTTGCGGGGCGGGGCGTCGGACAATGCCTGCTGCCAGTCGATGGTCAGGGCGAGTTTTTCCAGCTCGTCAATCTTGTAGCCCGAGGCGTACAACCCGCCGACCACCGCGCCCATGCTGGTGCCGGCAATCGCATCGATCTTGATGCCTTGCTCTTCCAGGGCCTTGAGCACACCGATGTGCGCCAGGCCACGGGCCGCGCCACCGGACAGCACCAGTCCGACTTTCGGGCGTGTGGTCTCACTGGCATGGACGCTGACACCAGCGAACAGGGGGAGGAAACCAAGCAGCAGGCAGATCAGCAGACGACGCATCGTGATTCTCGGGGCGAGCGATAAAGCCGGCTATTATAGCGGCGCCCTCTGGCTCAGGAGTTTCAGCAATCATGACCGTCACAAAACCGGAAATCGTCATCACTTATTGCACGCAATGCCAGTGGCTGTTGCGTGCCGCGTGGCTGGCACAAGAGCTGCTCAGCACCTTCGGCGATGACCTCGGCAAAGTGTCACTGGTGCCGGGCACCGGCGGGATATTTCACATTACCTGCAACGACGTACAGATCTGGGAACGCAAGGCCGACGGCGGCTTCCCCGAGGCCAAGGTGCTCAAGCAGCGGGTGCGCGACCGGATCGACCCTGACCGCGACCTCGGCCACAACGACCGTACTCAGTGAGAGGCGGCTTCGGCCGCGACGGTTTTCTTGTCGCTGCTGCCTGACATCCGGCTCGACACCACGATCGCAACGATGATCAGCGCGCCGCCGATCAGCATGCGCAGGGTCGGATCTTCATCGAACAGCAGCCACGCCACGGTAATCCCGTACACCGGCTCCATGGCGAACACCACTGCGGCGGTGCGCGCCTTGATTACCGCCAGACTGGCGACGAACAGACTGTGGGCGACGCCGGTGCAGAACACCCCGAGCAGACCGATCCAAAACCAGTCGATGGCGCGCACGTCGCTCAGTTGCGGCGCTGCCACCGGCAGCAGACACAACGCCACCACCACGTTCTGACACAACGCTGCCTGCACCGCCGGGATGCGCCCGGAACTGGCGCGGTTGGTCAGGGACAGCAGGGAAAACAGCAGGCCGGACAGGATCGCCCAGAGCAGGCCGGTGGTCGCGCCGCTGGCCAGATCGAACGCCGGCGTCACCAGTACCAGCCCGACACTCACCAGCACCACCAGCACGATTTCATTGATGCGGATGCGTTCGCGGAAGATCAGCCCTTCGAGGATCACCGTGAAGGCCGGGAAACTGGCGAAGCCCAGGGTCGCGATGGCAACGCCCGCGACCTTGACCGCAATGAAGAAACTCACCCAGTGGCCGGCCAGCAGCACACCGCTCAGGGCCAGTCGCCGCCAGTCGACGGCCTGCAGTTTCTGCCAGCCGCCCTGTTGGGCGAAGCGGGCGAAGAACGCCAGGGCCAGCACGGCAAACGCGGCGCGCCCGAACACGATGACGGCGGGCGTTGCGGCCGCGAGTTTGCCGAAGACGCCGGTCAGGCCGAACATCAGTGCGCCGATATGCAGGGCGCCGAGGGCGGTACGGGGAGTCATTGCAGTCCTTTTTCCAAACACCATTACAGGCACACATTGAAGCGTGTCACGGCGCAAAAGTCTGTCGGCAGGCTATCGACTTTTGTCGTCAGCCTCGCGTCGCAATTGTGTAGGAGACGTACCGAACTCACGCAGGACGGCGGCCGAGAAAGCACTCTGCGAGCTGTAGCCGACGCGGCTGGCCACTTCACCGACGGGCAGTGTGGTGTTGCGCAACAGCGCCACGGCTTTGTGCAGCCGGCGACTGCGAATGTAGTCCATCGGTGTCTGCCCGCATTCGGCGACGAACCGCGCATGCAGCCGGGCGCTGGATAATCCGGCGACGCGCGCCAGATCCGCCACTTGCAGCGGATAGGCCGCGTACTGCTCGATGTGCGCATCGAGTGCCGCGTAGGGCAGGCGGCGCGCGACGATTTCGGCGGGTGGCACGTGGTTCAGGCTCGCCAGCAGCAGCACCGCGCCTTGTTGCGCAATCAACGGGTCGTCCACCGGACTGTTCGCCAGCCAGTTGACCAATTGACCTTGCCCGGCATCCAGCGACAACCGCGCGGCGTTGTCCAGCAGGCGACGGCTGGCATCGGCGTGATCGCCCAGCGAGCGCGCCAGCCATTGTTCGTCCGGCACATCCAGCACCAGACAACGGCTGCCCTTGGGACTGCCGCACGCGTGATGCGCGCCGGCGGGGATCACCACGAAGCTCTGCTGCAATACCTGGCTGCCACGTCCTTCGACTTCGAAATCCAAAGCGCCGGACAGGCCGAACACCAGTTGCGCGTGGTCGTGGCTGTGGGCGATCAGGTCGTGGCTGTAATGGCGCAGGGTCAGGATCGGTTGCATGGCGGTCTCCGGGCGAGCTGCCAGTCTACACCGGCGCAGGGGCGACGCGTTTGTCACACGACTGACGCACACCTGTCATGGTCGATTAACCGGGCGCGCGCACAGTGGCGAAAACATCGCAGAGGGTTGCCCATGACCAGCGCCGAGCTCGCCAGACCCAGCCGTAAACAACGGGTTCGCACCCTGTGGATCTCCGACGTGCACCTGGGCACGCGGGATTGCCAGGCCGAGCATCTGTCGCAATTTCTCAAGGGCTATCACGCCGACAAGATCTACCTGGTCGGTGACATCATCGACGGCTGGAAACTGCGCGGCGGCATGTATTGGCCCCAGGCCCACACCAACGTGATTCGCCGTTTGCTGACCATGAGCAAGCGTGGCACCGAGGTGATCTACGTCACCGGCAACCACGACGAATTCCTGCGCCGCTATTCGAAACTGATTCTGGGCAACATCCAGCTGGTCGACGAGGCAGTCCACGTCACCGCCGATGGCCGGCATCTGCTGGTGATTCACGGTGACCAGTTCGACGTGATCACCCGTTACCACCGCTGGCTCGCGTTCCTCGGCGATTCGGCCTACGAATTCACCCTGACCCTCAACCGCTGGCTCAATCACTGGCGGGCGAAATACGGTTATGGCTACTGGTCGCTGTCGGCCTATCTCAAGCACAAGGTGAAGACTGCGGTCAGCTTCATCAGCGACTTTGAAGAAGCCATCGCCCACGAATGCGTGAAACGCGAGTTGCACGGGGTGGTCTGCGGACACATTCACCACGCCGAGATCCGCAAGGTCGGCGAGGTGGACTACCTCAATTGTGGCGACTGGGTGGAGTCGTGTACGGCGCTGATCGAGCACTGGGACGGCACGATCGAGCTGTATCGCCTGGCCGATGCGCAGGCGCGAGAGGCCGAGTTGAAAGCGGCGAAGGTTGCCGAGCTGGCTTAGAAAAGATGTGTGTCGTTTTTTGCTGGCCTCATCGTCGGATCGCCGCCCGGGGCAAGCCCGCTCCCACAGTGGTCGAAGGTGTACGTAGCCTTTGTGTACACCCCAAAAACCTGTGGGAGCTGGCTTGCCAGCGATGAGGCCGGTGCAGACAACATCAGGCCGGGGTGTGTTCTTCCATTGCCGCCTTGTAGATCGAGTTCTTCGGCTGGGCGAACAGCCTTTCCATCATCGGCTCGAAGAAGCTCAGCGGCAGGGTGTCGTACTCGGGGTCGAACGCCGCCGCGTCGTATTTGGCGCAAAACTCCGCGGTCGCCAGAAACTGCGGGTGGTCGCTGAATTGCTCGCGCAGGTGCCGATCCATGCCCAGGTGATGGAAGAAGTAATAGCCCTGGAAGATCCCGTGCTTTTCCACCATCCACAGGTTCTCGGCGCTGACGAACGGCTTGAGGATGGCGGCAGCGATGTCCGGGTGATTGTAGGAACCGAGGGTGTCGCCGATGTCGTGGAGCAGGGCGCAGACCACGTATTCCTCGTCGCGCCCGTCGCGAAAGGCGCGGGTGGCGGTTTGCAGCGAATGGGTCAGGCGATCCACCGGGAAACCGCCGAAATCGCCTTCGAGCAGTTTCAGGTGGGCCATGATCCGGCCCGGCAACTGACGGGCGTAGGCGCTGAAATCCGCCGCAATGATCGCCCAGTCTTCCTGCGTGCCGTCCTTCATGTGGGTGAAACGGGCATTGGCATTCATCGGCAATCCTCTTGGTCGGAATTTCTAGAACGGCACGCGGCCCAGGATCATGTCGCGGTACATGACGAAGTCGCCGAGCAGGCTGTAGAACGGGTGCTGGAAGGTGGCCGGGCGGTTTTTCTCGAAAAAGAAATGGCCGACCCAGGCAAAGCTGTAGCCCGCCAGCGGCAACGCAAGTAAAAGCAGCCAGGCGCCCTTGGCGATGGTCAGGGCGAGGATGAAGATCACCAGCGTCGTGCCGATGAAATGCAGGCGACGGCAGGTGCTGTTGCTGTGCTCGCTGAGGTAATACGGATAGAACTCGGCGAAGCTGTTGAAAGGCTTGAGGGTTTCCACGACTGCGATCTCTGTGGCTATTGTTCTGATTGCAAGTTGTTCGGCGGGTAGCTTATTTGAGTCTAGAGTGATCGTTGGCGTCGGCCAGTGACAATCGGCGCCACTTTACTATCCTTGGGAAATCGGCCGTAGTATGCGGCTTACCATGTCATCCAAGAAAAAACGCCATGAGCGAAAGAACGACTTCTGCAAGCTGGGCGATGGGGATTGTCAAAGCACTGGAAATGGACGGCCTGGATTGTCGGGTTCTGTTCAGACAGCTGGGGCTCGACTACGCGGCGCTGGAGGATCCGGACGCACGCTTCCCACAGGATTCCATGACCCGACTCTGGCAACGGGCGGTCGAGCTGTCCGGGAATCCGGCGATCGGCCTGAACATGGGCAAGGTGGTGCGGCCGGCTTCGTTCCATGTCGCGGGCTACGCGCTGATGTCCAGCAATACCCTGGCGGAAGGTTTTCAGCGTCTGGTGCGGTATCAGCGGATCATCGCCGAAAGTGCCGACCTGAGTTTTCGTCTGCTCGACGAAGGTTATGCGCTGATTCTGACGGTGCATGGCGATCACCTGCCGCCGACCCGCCAAAGCGCAGAAGCCTCGCTGGCCTGCGCACTCGCGCTGTGCGGCTGGCTGACCGGGCGCACGCTGCACCCGCGCAAAGTGCTGGTGCAGGGCGACGAGCCGGATGATCTTGAACCCTACAAACAAGCCTTCCATGCACCGCTGGTGTTCAACGCGCCGTATGACGCGCTGATCTTCGAACGGGCCGACATGGAAGCGCCGCTGCCCACCGCCAACGAAGCGATGGCGCTGCTGCATGACCGGTTTGCCGGGGAATATCTGGCGCGTTTTTCCGAAAGCCGCGTGACCCACAAGGCGCGTCAGGTGTTGTGCCGCCTGCTGCCGCAGGGCGAACCCAAGCGCGATACGGTGGCGCAGACCCTGCACCTGTCGCAGCGCACCTTGCAACGTCGTTTGCAGGAGGAGGGCACCAGTTTTCAGCAGTTGCTCGATGACACCCGCCGCGAACTCGCCGAGCAATACCTGGCGCAACCGAGCATGACCTTGCTGGAGATTGCCTATCTGCTGGGGTTTGCCGATCCGAGCAATTTCTTCCGCGCCTTCCGTCGCTGGTTCGACACCACGCCCGGCGATTACCGGGCGCGGTTGCTGGAGGCGCCGAAGGCGATCAGTGACGCCAGAACGCCGGAATACACAGTACAAACACCGTAATGATCTCCAGTCGGCCGAGCAGCATGCCGAACGACAGAATCCACTTGGCCGCATCCGGCAGGCTGGCGAAGTTGCCGGCCGGGCCGATGGTCTCGCCCAGGCCCGGGCCTACGCCGGACACGGTGCTGGCGGCGCCGGTCAACGCGGTCATCCAGTCCACGCCCAGCAGCGACAGCAGCAGGGCGATCACGCAGATGGTGATCGCGAAGAAGAACGAAAAGGTCAGAATCGACCGGACGATTTCTTCGTCGAGGCGATGACCGTTGTACTTCTGCTTGATCACCGCTCGTGGGTGAATCAGCTGGTTAAGGTTGGCCTTGAGCAAAATGTAGGCGACCTGGAAACGGAAGATCTTGATCCCGCCCGCCGTCGAACCGGAACAGCCACCGACGAAGCCCAGATAGAAGAACAGCATCAGCGAGAAATTGCCCCACAGGCTGTAGTCCCCCAGCGCAAACCCCGTGGTAGTGACCACCGACGTCACGTTCAGCGCCACGTGGCGCAGCGCGTCCAGCCAGTGCAGGTTGGTGGTCCACCAGTACCAGGTGCCGAGCACCAGCCAGGTCGCCAGCAACATCCCGAGCAAACCCTGCACCTGTTGATCCTTGATCAGCGCCCGACGGTTGCCGCGCAGTGTCGCTACGTACAGGGTGAACGGCAGGCTGCCGAGAATCATCACCACCACCGCCACCCAGTGCACCGCCGGTTGCGTCCACTTGGCCAGGGACTGGTCGGAGGTGGAGAACCCGCCGGTGGAAATCGCTGACATCGCGTGGTTGATCGCATCGAACGGGCTCATCCCGGCCCACCAGAACGCCAGGCTGCCGAGAATCGTGATGCCGACGTAGGCTGCCACGATCAGCCGCGCCACCATGTGCGAGCGGGGCATGACCTTTTCCGAGCGGTCCGAGGATTCGGTCTGGAACAGCCGCATGCCACCGATGCGCAGCAGCGGCAGGATCGCCACCGCCATGCCGATGAAGCCGATACCGCCGATCCAGTGCAGCAGCGAGCGCCACATCAGGATGCCGGGGGACATGTCGTCCAGATGGTTGAGTACGGTCGACCCGGTGGCCGTGATGCCGGACATGCTTTCGAAGAACGAGTCGGTGTAGCTGATGTGCTGGGTCAGCAAAAACGGCAGCGCGGCGAAAATGCACACCACCAGCCAGCTGCTGACGGTCAGCAGGTACATGTCCCGGGGGCGCAGGTGAATGTGTTCCGGGCGGCCGGGAATGACCAGCGCGAGGCCGGCGACGAAGGTGATCATGCTCGCCCAGAGGAACGACGGCAGATCGCCGGTGCGCTCGAAAATCACCAGGGTGGCCATGGGCACGACCATGGCGACGGCCAGGGTGATCAGGAAGATGCCGATGATGAAACCAATGATCCGTAAGGTCGGCAACGCCATGAAGTCCGCTCGGGCTGATGTGGGAAGGGCGCCATTCTACCTGCGGTGCAAGGCATGTAAACCGACGCGTCTGGATCACTTGCAGCTAGAATAGCCGGACATTTTTTTCAGGAGGTGGCCGATGCAGGCTCTCGACGCTTTGCTCAACCGTGTTTCCGTTCCACGACTGATCGATCCGGCCCCCACTGCCGCACAGCGCGAAGTGCTGTTTGCCGCCGCGACCCGTGCACCGGACCACGGCCATTTGCAGCCGTATCGCTTCCTGACCGTCGAAGGCGCGGCGCGTGAGCAGATGGGCGAGTTGCTGGCCGAAGCTGCACAGATGCAGGAAGGCGAAGTCACCGAAGCGATGATCGACAAGGCACGCAACGGCCCGCTGCGGGCGCCGCTGGTGGTCGTGGTCATCGCCAAGTTGCAGGATCACGTCAAATACCCCAAGGCCGAGCAGTTGCTGGCCGCAGGTTGTGCGGCTCACGGGATTCTGCTGGCGGCTTACGCGCAGGGGATTGGCGCGGTGTGGCGCACCGGTGATCTGGCGTACTCGAAACATGTCGCCAAGGGTTTGGGCCTGACGGATGACGAAGAGGTGATTGCCTTCCTGTACCTCGGCACGCCGCAGAAAGAACCGCGGGTGGCGGAGAAAGTTGATCTGGTGGAGTTTGTCAGCGCGTGGTCGGGTAAAGCCTGACTCCATCAGGGCTGAACAACAGCCCCTGGCTCCAGCGGTAATTCCAGACTGGCCACAAATCCGCCCTGCGGGTGATTGGCGAGCACCAACGTCCCGCCATGCCGCTCCGCTGCCCGCCGGGCTATCGCCAGCCCCAGGCCATGGCCGGCAGCGGTCTGTCCCGGTGCCCGATAAAACGGTTCGCCCAACTGGCTCAGGTGCTCGGCCTGCACCCCGGGCCCATGGTCACGCACGCTGATCACGATCCGTTCGCCCTGACGTGACGCCTGCATTTCAATCGACTGCCCGACCGGGTTGAAGCGTTGGGCATTGCGCAGCAGGTTGTCCACGGCGCGTTCGATCATGGTCGGCCAGCCTGTCAGATTGAGCGCCGGCTCGGCCTCCAGACGCACGGTCTGCTCTGGCGAACCCAATTGAGCGTCTTTTTGCAGCGTGGCGAGCAGGGCATTCAAATCCACCTCTTCGGCGCTGGCGTTGTCGGCATCGACTCGCGCCAGCACCAGAATTTCACTGATCAGCGCTTCCAGGCGATCACACTCGCGGGTCAGGCGCGGCCAGAGTTTTTCCCGTTCTTCGGGGCTTGCACGTTCGGCCAAAGCCAGGGCGATACGCAGCCTGGCCAGCGGTGAGCGCAATTCGTGAGACACGTCGCGCAACAGTTGGCGCTGACTGCCGATCAGACTTTGCAGGCGTGCGCCCATGCGGTTGAAGTCATTGGCCAGCACGCCGAATTCATCACGACGGTTGGCCAGTTGCGCCAGGCTGTTCTGCTGATAGGTGGTCTGGCCGAGGTCATGCACCGCGCCGCGCAAACGGCTGAGCGGACGGGTGATGGAAAAGGTCACCAGCAGGCTGAACAGGGTCAGCACCACCAGCGCGATGCCCAGCGCACTCAACGGCCAGAGCAGGCTTTCGCGGTGCCAGGCGTCGAGTTCCGGGTGCGGGATGCGGTAGATGAAGAGGTAGGTGTCGCCGCTTTTGTCGCTGGTGAATTCGTCGGTCAGTCGGCGCCAGGGCAGGCGTCGGTCATCGTTGTTCTGCCGCGCCTCGAAGGCGGCCGCGCGCCGGGGGAAGGTGCCGCGCACTACCGGGTCGCCGCTTTCGTTCAGCACCTGCACGTCGATGTGGTACTGGCGTTTGCGCTGTTCGAGGATGTCCTGGGCGGCGTCTTCGCCCTGGGCTTCGTAGGTCTGCGTCCATTCGGCAGCCAGGGTGTTGAGGCCCGGATGGCGGCTGAGGATCCAGGCGTCCTGGTTGAGCATGTGCCCCAGCAGAATGGAAAGCCCTGCAACCAGAGCGATGGCCAGCCAGAAGCTGGCGAGGATACGCCAGAACAATGAACGCACAGAAAATCCTCAAACAAAAACAAATCTAATGTGGGAGCGGGCTTGCTCGCGAATGCGGGGTGTCAGTCACTGATGATNCCCGCTCCCACATTTGAATTGAGTGGCAACAGATCCGACGGCGTTTAGCCGTCGGGTCCGGGGTTACTGCATTATTGCGCCTTTTGCGGCTGTTGCGCTTTCCAGGCTTTGAACTCGGCCCATTCGGCGCGACGTTCGGCCCGTTTCTTCTGGATCTCGTCGAATTTCTTCTGTTGATCCGGTTTCAGCACGGCGCGAACATCGGATTCGGCTTTCTTGTGGTTGGCCGCCATCTCGTCCTTCATGGCTTTCTGGTCGGCTGGCGAGAGTTTCTCCAGGTATTTTTCGACCGTCTGTTTACGCTCGTGCATCTGCTCGCCCATGATCTTGCGGATCTGCTCGCGCTGTTCGCGGGACAAGTCGAGCTGGCTGTACGGGCCTTTGCCGTGCATGCCGTGCATCTGACCGCCATGGCGCGGGCCGTCCAGCGGGCCACCCATCGGGCCGCCATCCTGTGGCATGGCCATGGCGACGGTCGGCAGGGCAGCGGCGAACATCAGAGCGATAAGAGTCTTGCGCATGGTGAATCTCCTTTGTCTCGTTCCCGGTACGTTCCGGATGAGTACAGATTACGGAGATCAAGGTCAGCGGCGGTCAGCGCTGTGTAAAGCTTGGGTAAACACGTTTTCGCGCCGACCTGACAAAACTGACAGACGATCAGAGGCTGTAGTAGTAGCCACGGCTGCGCAGGGCCACGATGCGCGGGCGGCCGTCGGGGTGCGGGCCGATCTTTTTGCGCAGGTTGCTGACGTGCATGTCCAGGCTGCGGTCGTACAGGGTCAGCTTGCGGCCGAGGGCGATCTGCGCCAGTTCCTGTTTGTCCAGCGGCTCGCCCGGTTGCTTGAGCAGGGCTTCAAGCAGACGGCTTTCGGAGACGGTGAGGGTGAATTCCTTTTCGTCGATGCTGACCACGCCGCGCACCGGGCTGAAGCTCAGGTCGCCCAGTTCGAGCTGGGTCGACACGGCGGCCGGATGACTGCGGCGCAGCACGGCGCGCAGGCGGGCGGTCAGTTCGCGTGGATCGCAAGGTTTGGCCAGGTAATCGTCGGCGCCCAGTTCCAGGCCGAGAATTCGGTCCAGCGGCTCGCCCCGGGCCGAAAGCATCAGCACCGGCAGGTCGGCATGATCGCTACGCAGTTGCTTGAGCAGTTCCAGACCGCTGCCGTCGGGCAGCATCACGTCCAGCACCACGGCCGCCGGCGCGGTTTCGGCCAGCGCCTTGCGGGCACTCTGACCATCGTGGCAGGCCCGGACCTGAAAGCCTTCCTGGCTCAGCCAGCTACTCAGGAGTTCACACAACTCCTGGTCATCATCAATCAGTAACAGCTCGCTCATGACTCACTCAATTTAGCCATTGCCGACGTTTTCGGCTTGCTCCACTGGCAAAGATACCGCAGAGCAGCGCCAATAGCGCTACCCCGGCCCCGGTGACGAACCATTGCTGCTGTTCGGTCAACAGGCGCGGCAGCGGGCTGGCCTGGGCTTCCTTGAGTTGCAGCTTCAGACGCTGGTTCTCCTGGCGCAACCGGGCGAGCTGGGCGCTTTCGCGGGTGTTGTCGGCATTTTGCAGTTGTTTGCTCAGTTCTTCCCGTTGCTGCTCGCTGGCCTTCAGGCGCTGCTGCAACTCGGTGATCTGGCTGCCGGCGCTCAATGAAAGCGGCGTGGAGCTGTTGCCTTCGGTGCTTTCTTCACCATGGGCGGGCGCCATGATCGACAACGTGACCAACATCAGACACAACGGACCCTTGCGCATCGCGACTCCTGTTTCCAAATGGATATTGGGCAGGTTGTCGGCCGGCAAACGAGAATAATGAGCGATTGAGAACGCGATGAACCGACAAGGTTCATCGCGCTGAGGGCTTTTGCGGGGGAGGTTACGGCAGGACTTGCTTGAACGGCTTCACGACAACATTGGCGTAGACGCCGGCGGCGACGTACGGGTCGGCATCGGCCCAGGCTTGCGCCGCGCTCAGGGAGTCGAATTCGGCGACGATCAGGCTGCCGCTGAAACCTGCTGCGCCCGGATCATTGCTGTCGACCGCCGGGTGCGGGCCGGCCAGCACGATGCGGCCTTCGCCCTTGAGCACTTGCAGGCGTTCAAGGTGTGCCGGGCGCGCAGCGAGGCGGGCTTCCAGGGAGTTGGCGACGTCGGTGGCAATGATGGCGTAGTGCATGTCAGTCCTCGGTTTTTGGCGTTGTGGTATCGGCGTCGTGCAGGTGACGGGACAGGTAGATGCCCTGACCGACCAGGAACAGCACGGTCATGCCCAGGCTGCCGAACACCTTGAAGTCCACCCAGATGCTCTGGAAGGTGAAGGCGACGAACAGGTTGGCGGCCCCGCAGAACAGGAAAAAGGCGATCCAGGCGATGTTAAGGCGGGTCCAGACCGGATCCGGCAGAGTCAACGCGTGACCCATGATGCGCTTGATCAGCAGGCGGTCACCGATGAAATGGCTGCCGATGAAGGCCAGGGCGAACAGCCAGTTGACCACCGGGGCTTTCCATTTCAGGAAGGTTTCGCTGTGAAAGGCCAGGGTCAGGCTGCCGAACACCAGGCAGGCGATCAGGGTCAGCCATTGGCTCTTCTCCAGCTTGCGCTGCTTGATGAAGAGCGCGCCGTACACCACCAGGGAGCTGATGATCAGCATGGCGGTGGCACTGTAAATGCCGCCTACCGTCAGTTCATGGCCGGCAACGTCGACGGTGCGTGGATCGAGTTTGTAGACGATGAAGAACAGCAGAAGCGGGATGAAATCGATGAATTGTTTCACAGTGAGAGCCAGAAGCTGGATGTGGCGGCATAATAACAAACATATGGGCGCGCGATAGCGCCAGCTGATTTGAGGTAACACATCCCCGTGAATGTTGATTTGCACTGCCACAGCACGGCCTCCGATGGCGCCCTGGCGCCTGCGGCACTGGTTGCGCGTGCGTTCGAGAACGGCGTGCGAGTCCTGGCCCTGACCGACCACGACACCCTCGAAGGCCTCGCCGAAGCGCGCACGGCCGCCGAGGGGCTGGGCATGCAACTGGTCAACGGCGTCGAATTGTCCTGCACTTGGGGCGGGGCGACCATTCACGTGCTCGGCTATGGTTTTGACGTCAATGCCGCGCCGTTGGTCGAGGCGATTGCGAAGTTGCACGACGGCCGCTGGCTGCGGTCTGAAGAAATAAGCCGCAAGCTCGCCCTCAAGGGCATGCCGAATGCGCTCGACGGCGCGCGGCAGATCCAGCAGGAATTGGGCGACAGCGGCAACGCGCCGGCCCGCCCGCATTTCGCCGACTGGATGGTGCGTGAAGGTTTTGTAAAGGATCGCGCCGAGGCGTTTCGTAAATGGCTCGGCGCCGGCAAGCTGGGGGACGTCAAGCAGCATTGGCCGACCCTGGAAGACACCGTCGGCACGTTGCGCGCCGCCGGCGCCTGGGTCAGCCTGGCGCATCCGTGGCACTACGATTTCACCCGCAGCAAGCGCCGAAAGCTGATTGCCGACTATATTCAAGCGGGCGGGCATGCGATCGAAGTGGTCAACGGTCATCAGCCTGCGGAACAGGTGGGCAGCCTTGCCATCCTTGCCCGTGAGTTCGGTCTGCTGGTCAGCGCCGGCAGTGATTTCCATGGCCCTGGTGGCTGGTCCGAGATCGGCCAGTACCGGCCGGTGCCGGAGGACCTTCCACCCCTGTGGGGTCGGTTCAAACATGACCCAGTTATTGCCGCCGTCTGAACAGGTAGAGAATGTGAGTCAATTTTTCCAGATTCATCCGGAAAACCCGCAAGCGCGCCTGATCAAACAGGCGGTCGAGATCATCCGCAAGGGCGGAGTGGTGGTCTATCCCACGGACTCTTCCTACGCAATCGGCTGCCAGATCGGCGACAAGAACGCCATCGAGCGCGTTCGACGCCTGCGTCAGCTCGACGAGAAACACAACTTCGCGCTGATCTGCAGCGACCTGTCGCAACTGGGCAATTACGCCAAGATCGACACCGGGACGTTTCGAATCCTCAAGGCCCACCTGCCGGGGCCGTACACCTTCATTCTCAACGCCACCCGCGAAGTGCCGCGCCTGTTGCTGCATCCGAAGAAGCGCACCATCGGTCTGCGGGTGCCGAGCCATCCGATCGCGCTGGCGCTGCTGGCCGAACTGGGCGAGCCGTTGATGAGCGTGACCCTGATCATGCCGGGCGATGAAGACCCGTTGAGCGACCCGTACGAAATGCGCCAGTTGCTCGAACATCAGGTGGATCTGATCATCGACGGCGGTTCCGGCGGTATCAAGGCCTCCACCGTGATCGACCTCACGGGCGACGATCCGGAAGTGATCCGCGTCGGTTGCGGCGATCCCGCGCCATTCATGGTCGAGGCCTGAATGTCCGCAGTGGAAACCGTTGATCCCCAGGCCGGTGCCCAGCAGGAACTGCCGTTTGCCATGGTCTACGGCCAGGCCGTCACGGAAATGCCGCTGGACCTGTACATCCCGCCGGATGCGCTGGAAGTCTTCCTCGAAGCCTTCGAAGGCCCGCTCGACCTGTTGCTGTACCTGATCCGCAAACAGAACATCAACATCCTCGACATCCCCGTGGCGGAAATTACCCGCCAGTACATGGGCTATGTCGAGCTGATGCAGTCGGTGCGCCTGGAACTGGCCGCCGAGTACCTGGTGATGGCCGCGATGCTGGCCGAGATCAAGTCGCGGATGCTGCTGCCCCGGGCCGAAACCGTCGAGGACGAAGAGGACGACCCGCGCGCCGAACTGATTCGCCGTCTGCAGGAGTACGAACGGTTCAAGGCTGCCGCTGAAGGCATCGATGGCCTGAGCCGGGTCGGTCGCGACGTGATCGTGCCCAAGCTCGATGCCCCGGAAGCCCGCGCGCGCAAGCTGTTGCCGGACGTGGCGCTGGAAGAAATCCTGATGTCCATGGCCGAAGTGCTGCGCCGCGGCGACATGTTCGAAAGCCATCAGGTCAGCCGCGAGGCGCTGTCCACCCGCGAGCGCATGAGCGACGTGCTGGAGCGTCTCAAGGGCGGCGGGTTTGTGCCGTTCATCGAGCTGTTCACCGCCGAAGAGGGCAAGCTCGGGGTGGTGGTGACCTTCATGGCGATCCTTGAACTGGTCAAGGAATCCCTGATCGAGCTGGTGCAGAATGAGCCGTTCGCCGCGATCCACGTGCGAGCCCGAGCCGAATAACGAGTCCCGATATGAACCTGACTGAACCCCGCGAGCTGGCGTCCCTGCTTGAAGCCTTTCTGTTGGCCTCGGGAAAGCCGCAATCCCTCGAGCGCCTGTATGAACTGTTCGAAGAGGGCGAGCGCCCGGAACCGCCGGTCTTCAAGAAAGCCCTGACTCTGCTTGGCAAGTCCTGCGAGGGCCGGGCGTTCGAGCTCAAGGAAGTCGCCTCCGGCTATCGCCTGCAAATCCGTGAAAAGTTCGCACCGTGGGTCGGTCGCTTGTGGGAGGAGCGTCCGCAGCGCTATTCCCGCGCACTGCTGGAAACCATGGCGCTGATCGCCTACCGCCAGCCGATCACTCGGGGCGAAATCGAGGACGTGCGGGGCGTGGCGGTCAACACCAACATCGTCAAGACGCTGATCGAGCGCGAGTGGATTCGCATCGTCGGTTACCGCGACGTGCCGGGCAAACCGGCGATGTTCGCCACCACCAAGGCGTTTCTCGACCACTTCAACCTGAAGAACCTCGACGATCTGCCGCCGCTGGCCGAGCTGCGCGAGATCGAGGCGGAACCGGTGCTCGACTTCGACGACGCTCCGGTGCCACCGGGCTTGCAGGAACTGGCCGACGCCAGCGCCGAGCCGGAAGAACCGAAGGAGGAAACCAGTTTCCACACCCTGCTGCTGGAACTGGACAGCATGGAGGAGGGGATCAAGACCGACTTCGACGACTTGCTGCGTGACGGGGTGGGCGGCGAATCGCTGCCGACCGAGTTTGAATCCGATCCGGTCGAGCCGCCGCACGAGGGTGAGCCAGAACCTGAGTTCGAGCCTGAATTTGAGACTGAGAGTGAGTCTGAATTTGAGCCGGAGCCCGAGCAGGAAGACGATGTACTCGGCGTGGCCGAAGCCCGGGAAAAACTGCTGGCTGCCGTCGCCCGGCTGGAACAGCCCGCGCCGGAACCCGCCGCTGAGGAAGAACTGAGCGAAGAAGAGGCCGAGGCCCGCGCCCTGGCCGAAGCCATTGAAGCCGAACGCCGCGAGTTCGAGGATTGAGCATGAGCTCGACCAAGGACCCGTGCATCAGCGTCTGCAAGTTCAGCGACGACATCTGCCTCGGCTGCGGCCGCAGCAAGCGCGAGATCCGGGCCTGGAAGAAACTCGACAAGGACGACAAGCGCACTGTATTGGCCGAAGCCGCGCTGCGTCTGATCAAGCTCGGGGCCACCGGTCGGCGGAAAAAGAAATAACCTTGGCCTGATCGACTAGTCTCTGATGCGCGCGCGGCCACATCCGCGTATGATTCGCGACCCTTCGGCGATCCCTTCGCCCGAAAACCCAGATTTCAACGTTTCAGCGGCTCAATTCAGCGCCGCTGAACAGACCACACCGGGAGGTGCCCAGATGAGTGACATCAATCAGAAAGACGACCAGGAAATCGGCCCAGCAGGCGAAAAACTGCAGAAAGTTCTCGCCCGTATCGGCGTCGGCTCGCGCCGTGACGTCGAATCCTGGATCGCTGCCGGCCGGATCAAGGTCAATGGCAAAGACGCCACCTTGGGCCTGCGCGTCGACATGCACGACGCCATCACCATTGACGGCAAGGTCATCAAGCGCGAAGAAGCCGCCGAGTCGGTTCGCCGCGTGATCATGTACAACAAGCCCGATGGCGAGATCTGCACCCGTGACGACCCGGAAGGCCGTCCGACCGTGTTCGACAAGCTGCCGCGTCCGAAAGAAGGCCGCTGGATCAACATCGGTCGTCTCGACATCAACACCACCGGTCTGCTGATGTTCACCACCGACGGTGAACTGGCCAACCGCCTGATGCACCCGTCCTACGAGATGGACCGTGAATACGCGGTGCGTGTGCGCGGCGAAGTCGATGACGAGATGATCGAACGCCTGAAGGCCGGCGTGGTGCTGGAAGACGGCCCGGCGCGGTTCACCGACATCCAACAGGCACCGGGCGGCGAAGGCTTCAACCACTGGTATCACTGTGTGGTGATGGAAGGCCGCAACCGTGAAGTGCGTCGCCTGTGGGAATCCCAGGGCCTGGTGGTCAGCCGCCTGAAGCGCGTGCGTTTCGGTCCGGTGTTCCTCAACTCCGACCTGCCGATGGGCCGCTGGCGCGAAATGAGCCAGTACGAAGTCGACGTGCTGAGCGCCGAAGTCGGCCTGACCCCGGTGGCGATGCCGCAACTGAATGCCAAGAGCAAAGACAAGCTCGACCGCATGCAGCGCAAGTCGTCGCGTCCGATGGCCCGTACCGAGCGCGTGCGTACCCTGCGTCCGGCCAACGGTGCGCCGATTGGCGCCGGTCCGCGTCCGGTTCGCGAGCCGCAGATCGAAGGCGAGCGTCCAGGTCGCAAACCGGCAGCGCGTCCGGATGGCGAACGCGGTCCACGCACGCCGCGTCCGGCCAATGGCCGTACCGAGCGTGGCGAAGGTCGCGGTACGCCGGTGGCGGATCGTCCAGTCGACACCAAGCGTCCGTCCAAGCCATCGCCGAAGCGTCCAGGCATCAAGCTGGCTGATGATGACAAGCCGTCGGGCAAGCGCCGTGGCGCACCGGCCGGTTCCGGCCAGCGTCCGGGTTTCGGTCGCAAGAAGCCGGAATAACGCGGTTGTAAGCTTCGAGCGGCAAGCTTCAAGCTGAAAACAGAAACGCCAACCTCAGGGTTGGCGTTTTTTTTTGGACTTTTTATTTCTTTTTTTGGCGTGTTTTTCTTGGTTTAAAACAAAAAACTTAACGCCTTTCAAATAGTTAGCCAGCTAACGTCAATGACCGGACGCCGCTTCGATGGGTCTGGAGTGGAAACTTTACGTTACGCACTGTCAGTGAATGTTTACGAAAAAGCCGCCGCAGTCCCGTGAACCGGCTGCCTTTGTCAGGCTGTAAGGAAAATCTGCCGCAGCCACGCCCGCCGGGCCTTGCGCAGCGCTCTGGCGTGCTTGTTTCAGCGTCGTTTGGAGGGTGAGATGCGCGGCATGCCTGTCGTGCAGGTGCATAACAAGAAGGAGGCGCAATGAACGCCGTAATCCATTTTCACTTCTCCACGTGGGGCCGATTTTCCATCGTCCACGCCGATGGCCTGCAAAGGCCTGACTCAATTTTTGCAGCCGCCCGGGCTTCCCGGGGTGGACACATGCAATCCCGGCAACCGACACGCTGATCCGGCGAGGTCTGGCAGCAGGGGGTTAGCGGTGTACAATGCGCCGCGTTTTAACTGTGACCCTCTGCGTAATCGCGCAAACCTCAAGGTTTATCCGCCTTGTTCACTCCGCCGCGTCACAAGCGTGTCGGGTTCGATTTCGTCACAGATAAAAACAAACAGGTGACGCATGACCGTTGTAAAAAAGCTGAATTCCTGGTGCCTGCGCTGGGGTTTGATCAAGGTTGGCTGAAATCGCAACCTTGCAGCAACGTCTACTGAACATCATCAAACCTTGCGTGAGACCTTTTTCATGAGTGGACAAAACTCGCAATCAGGCGAGCTGAAACGCGGCCTGAAAAATCGCCATATTCAACTGATCGCCCTCGGTGGCGCGATCGGTACCGGACTGTTCCTCGGCTCGGCCGGGGTGCTGAAATCCGCCGGCCCGTCGATGATCCTCGGCTATGCCATCTGCGGCTTCATCGCCTTCATGATCATGCGCCAGCTCGGCGAAATGATCGTCGAAGAGCCGGTGGCCGGCTCCTTCAGCCACTTTGCGCACAAATACTGGGGCGGTTTCGCCGGTTTCCTGTCGGGCTGGAACTGCTGGATCCTGTACATCCTGGTGGGCATGTCGGAGCTGACCGCGGTCGGCAAATACATCCACTACTGGGCGCCGGAGATCCCGAGCTGGGTCACTGCCGCTGCGTTCTTCGTGCTGATCAACGCGATCAACCTGGCCAACGTCAAAGTCTTCGGTGAAGCCGAATTCTGGTTCGCGATCATCAAGGTCGTGGCAATCGTCGGCATGATCGCCCTGGGCAGTTACCTGCTGGTCAGCGGCCATGGCGGCCCGCAAGCCTCGGTCAGCAACCTGTGGTCCCATGGTGGCTTCTTCCCGAACGGCGTCAGCGGTCTGGTGATGGCCATGGCGATCATCATGTTTTCCTTCGGCGGTCTGGAAATGCTCGGTTTCACCGCAGCCGAAGCCGACAAGCCGAAAACCGTGATCCCGAAAGCGATCAACCAGGTGATCTACCGGATCCTGATTTTCTACATCGGCGCACTGGTGATCCTGCTGTCGCTGACCCCATGGGACAGCCTGCTTGAAACCCTCAACGCTTCGGGCGATTCCTACAGCGGCAGCCCGTTCGTGCAGGTGTTCTCGATGCTTGGCAGCAACACCGCCGCGCACATCCTCAACTTCGTGGTTCTGACCGCGGCATTGTCGGTGTACAACAGCGGCACCTATTGCAACAGCCGCATGCTGCTGGGCATGGCCGAGCAGGGCGACGCGCCGAAAGCGCTGGCGAAGATCGACAAGCGCGGCGTGCCGGTGCGTTCGATCCTGGCGTCGGCGGCGGTGACTCTGGTGGCCGTGCTGCTCAACTACCTGATCCCGCAACACGCGCTGGAACTGCTGATGTCGCTGGTGGTTGCAACGCTGGTGATCAACTGGGCGATGATCAGCTTCTCGCACTTCAAGTTCCGCCAGCACATGAACAAGACCCACCAGAAGCCGCTGTTCAAGGCGCTGTGGTACCCTTACGGCAACTACATCTGCCTGGCGTTCGTGCTGTTCATTCTCGGCGTGATGCTGCTGATCCCGGGCATCCAGATCTCGGTGTACGCGATTCCGGTGTGGGTGGTGTTCATGTGGGTCTGCTACGTGATCAAGAACAAGCGTGGTGCGCAACAGGCACTGCACGCAGCGAGCGCAGCCAAGTAAGCGTCGTTGCAAAAACAACAAACCCGGCCAAGTGCCGGGTTTTTTGTGCTTTCGCGGTATCCTGCGGGTTCTGATCAGGGACGTTTTTCCATGCTGGTGATTTCAAACAACGTGCATCTGCCGGATGCCGAGATCGAACTGACGTACATCCGCGCCCAGGGCGCCGGTGGGCAGAACGTCAACAAGGTCTCCAGCGCCGTGCACCTGCGCTTCGACATTCCGGCCTCATCCTTGCCCGAGTTCTACAAGGAGCGGCTGCTGGCGCTGCGCGACAGTCGCATCACCGGCGACGGCGTGCTGATCATCAAGGCCCAGCAGTACCGCACGCAGGAACAGAACCGCGCCGATGCGCTGGAGCGTCTGACCGAGTTGATCCTCAGTGCCACCAAGGTTGAGAAGAAGCGGCGGCCGACCAAGCCGACACTGGGTTCCAAGAAGCGTCGGCTCGAATCGAAGACCAAGCGCGGCAGCATCAAGGCCGGGCGCGGCAAGGTGGATTTCTAGTCTTCGCGGTACTTCGCCGTGTGGCGGTACAGATAGACACTCAGTGCCAGGCCGCTCAAAGAGGCGAGGGCGGCGAACAGGAAGATCGAGGCAAAACCGAAGCCTGCTGCAATCGCCCCTGCCAGCGGCCCGGTGATGCCCAGCGACAAGTCGATGAACAACGAATAAGCCCCGACCGCCGCGCCACGGCTGGAGGCCGGCACCAGGTTCACGGCTTCCACGCCCAGCGCCGGGAACACCAGCGAGAAACCGAAGCCGCTCAATGCCGCGCCGGCCAGTGCCCAGTGCGCGTCCGGCGCCAGCCACAACAACAGCAGGCCCAAGGTTTCCACTGACAGGCAGGCAATCGCCACTCGAAAGCCGCCGAGGCGGTTGATCAGGTTGCCGAACAGCAGGCGTGCGCCGATGAAGCTGGCGCCGAACAGGCTGAGGCACAGCACCGCGTTATCCCAATGCTGCGTGGCGTAATACAGGGTGATGAAGGTGGCGATGGTGCCGAAACCGATCGAGCCCAAGGCCAGTCCACAGCCGTGCGGGAAGACGCGACCGAGAACGTGCATGAACGGCAGGCGCTCGCCGGCCACGATCGGCGCGGCGGTTTTCGGCCAGGCCAGCAGCAGCCCCAGCGTGGCGAGCAGCAGAATGCTCACACCCATGCTCCACAGACCGAAACGGCTGACCAGCCACACCCCCAGCGGCGCACCGACCGCCAGCGCGCCGTAACTGGCGATGCCGTTCCACGAGATGACCTTGGCGGTGTTGGCGGCACCGACGCGGCCGATGCCCCAGCCGATCGATCCCGAGCCGACAAGACTTTCCGCGTTGCCCAGCACCAGGCGGCCGACGAACAGGCTGATCAGGCTCAGCAGCGGCAGGTTTGGCGTCCACGCCGAAATCAGCATGAACACACCGCTCAAACCACAACCGGCCAGACCGATCATCACCGCACGTTTGCTGCCCTGGTTGTCGATGATCTTCCCGGCACACGGGCGGCTGAGCAGGGTGGCGAGGTATTGCACGCTGATCACCAGCCCGGCGATGACCGCGCCGAAGCCCAGGTCGCTGTGCACATAACCTGGCAGCACCGCCAACGGAATGCCGATGTTCAGGTAGCCGATGAAGGTGAACAGGACGATGGAAACGACTTGCAGCGTGACCGCCAGGGGGCGCTGGGGTTCTGGCATAGAGGACGACATGAATTACGATCCACGGGAAGAGCAGAATAGATAGGCTGCTCATGATACCGATGCGGACGCGTCCGGGGCGGGGAAAAGTAAAACTATTTGGCCGGGGCGACCAATTGCGTGGTGACCAGGGCGGCCAGCGCGTTTTCTTCGCTGCCGAAACGGGCGAGCAGGGCGGCCTGTTTCTCGGGCGAGAGACGGCTCCAGATCTCGATCATCTTTTCGGTGGCACCGATCAGGGTCTCGGCCTGTTGTTCATCGAATTCTTTGGACATGGCAACTCAGGTTTCAGGCAGTGTGGAAAGCGCATGTTAGCGCTTTCCACACGGTCTGTACGGCGGGTGTTGCTTACTCTTCGCTGTCGGCCGGACGGCTCTCGGCGGCTTCTTTCGGCTCGGGCTGTTGGGCACCGGCTTGTTGCGTGGTCGTCTGCTCAGTTTCGTGCAGGCTTGGGAAGGGGAGATTCGGAATCTCGTGCATGGTTGCGCTCCTCGCTAAGTCTGTTGATAGATCTGGTAGATCCGCGCTTTCAGAAAGCCTGCGCAGGATACAGCAAGAAAAATGACAAACTCATTTTTAAATCCATTTGTTTCGACGGGCGGGATTGTCTAGACAAGTGCGACAGGGTGACGCAGGGCAGATGTGGGAGCGAGCCTGCTCGCGATGAGTGCTTGTCAGTCGACATTTGTGCTGACTGATGCACCGCTATCGCGAGCAGGCTCGCTCCCACAGTTGGGACTATTTGCAGACGTTGGCGATCGCTTCGGCCAGCAGGTCGAGACGCGTCGCATCAATCCCGGCAACGTTGGCCCGGCCCGAGCTGACCATGTACACGCTGTGATGCTCACGCAGGTTCTTCACCTGTTCCGGCGACAGGCCGGTGTAGGAGAACATCCCGCGTTGCACGCCGATGTGCGCAAAACGCTCGCGCAGGCCGTGCGGTTCCAGCGCTTCCACCAGACCGCTGCGCAACTGGGCGATGCGCAGACGCATGGCTTCCACTTCGTCGGCCCAGCGGCGTTTCAGCTCCGGGTCGGCGAGGATCGTGGCGACCACAGCCGCGCCGTGATCCGGCGGCGTCGACCACAGGTTGCGAGCGATGTGCGCCAACTGGCTGCGGATGTCGATGAGTTTGTCAGCGGTTTTCGCGCTGACGATCAACGCACCGGTGCGGTCGCGATATAAACCGAAGTTCTTCGAGCAGGAGCTGGTGATCAGCAGCTCGGGCAACTCGGCGGCGAACAGCCGGGTCGACCATGCATCCTGCTCCAGACCGTCGCCAAAGCCCTGGTAGGCAAAGTCGATCAGCGGCAGCAGGTCACGGCGGCGTACTACCTCCAGCACTCGCTGCCAGTCGTCGTGGCTCAGGTCGAAACCGGTCGGGTTGTGGCAGCACGCGTGCAGCAGCACCACATCACCTTTCGGCACTTCGTTGAGTACGGCGAGCATCGCATCGACGTCGAGGCGGTTATCGCTGCCGACGTACGGGTAATGGCTGATCTTGACCCCGGCGGCCGCGAAAATCGTTTCGTGGATCGGCCAGGTCGGGTTGCTCAGCCATACACCCTTGCCCGGCAGGCATTGGGCGATGAAGTCCGCCGCCAGACGCAGGGCGCCAGTACCGCCCGGCGTTTGGGTGGCGCCGGCGCGTTGCTCGGCGATCAGCTTCGAATCGACGCCAAGCACCAGCTCATTGATCACCTTGCCGAACAGCGGATTGCCGTGGCCACCGATGTAGGTCTTGGTGTCCTGGCTCTCGACCAGACGCGCCTCGGCGATTTTCACCGCCTCGGGGATCGGCGTCAGGACCTGGGCATCCTTGTAGACGCCTACGCCAAGGTCGAACTTGCGCGGGTTGGAATCCTGCGCGTAGGCCTCCATCAGACCGAGGATCGGGTCGCCGGGCACTCGGCCGATGGCGTCGAAGTGCATTACTTGCGTCCTTCTGCGGTCTTGGCCACTTCGTCAGTGCGCGCGGCCATGATGAAGTCGTTGCGATGCAGGCCTTTGATGGAGTGGCTCCACCAGGTCACGGTGACTTTGCCCCACTCGGTCAGCAGGCCCGGGTGGTGACCTTCGGCCTCGGAGATCTCGCCGACGGCGTTGGTGAACGCCAGCGCGTGTTTGAAGTTCTTGAACAGAAAGACTTTTTCCAGCTGCATGATGCTGTCGCGCACTTCGATGTTCCAGTCAGGGATCTGCTTGATCAGGATCGGCAGTTCTTCATCGCTGACTTGTGGGGCATCGGCACGGCAGGCTTCGCAATGGGCTTGGTTCAAAATGGACATGGTTTGATTCCTGAGATCGGATGTCTTTTTTATAAGAGCTGTTACGGTCGTCAATGTCGCCACGCTAAACCAAAGTGGCGACGACGGACAGACTCACTTGTAAGCAAAAGTCGCGGGTCACGCGGCTTTCGGTTTTGGCGGAAACTTCGGTGCGTGCAGACCCAGCTGCATGCCTTGCTTGACCATGGCCATGATGTCTTCGTGGGCCAGGTCGAACAGGCGCTTGAGGTTCGGCAGGACAAAGTACAGCGGCTGCAGGATGTCGATGCGATACGGCGTGCGCATGGCTTCCAGCGGATCGAAGGCCTGATGCTCGGGCTCGTCCGACAGCGAGTAAACAGTTTCTTTTGGCGAGGACAGGATGCCGCCGCCGTAGATGCGTTTGCCTTGCGGGGTGTCGACCAGGCCGAACTCGATGGTCATCCAGTACAGACGCGCCAGATAAACGCGTTCTTCCTTGGTCGCCTGCAGGCCGAGCTTGCCGTAAGTGTGGGTGAATTCGGCAAACCACGGGTTGGTCAGCAGCGGGCAGTGGCCAAAGATCTCGTGGAAAATGTCCGGCTCCTGCAGGTAGTCCAGTTCTTCACGGGTACGAATGAACGTGGCCACCGGAAACTGCTTGCTGGCGAGCAATTCGAAAAAGGTCTGGAAAGGGATCAGCGCGGGAACGCGGGCAACCTGCCAACCGGTGGTCTCGCCGAGCACCTTGTTGATCTCGCCCAGTTGCGGAATGCGGTCATGGGGCAGACCGAGTTTTTCGATACCGTCCAGGTATTCCTGGCACGCACGACCCTCGATCACTTTCATCTGGCGGGTGATCAGCGTGTTCCACACCGCGTGTTCTTCGGCGGGGTAGTCGATAAAACCTTGCGCATCGGGCTCGCGGGCCACGTATTGCGTCTGCTTCATACTGCTCTCCTGCGAGGGGAATTTCGTTCTTGTTATGTCCTGCGATGGACTGAGAAATACCCCGGAACGTTTGTTGTTGCAGCAGGTTGAAGACTGGTTGAGTAGGAAAAGTCTCTTTAATTCGTAAAATTTTCGTTACGCTTCGCGCGATAAGTCGTGTTTACGGTGACTGTCGGGTTTGAAAAGGCCAATGGCTGTCACATAATCTTGACGACTATCTTGCGCGCTGCGCAGAAAATTCCGGCGTCAGACCGGCTCTTCACCTGTTTCGGGCCTTTATATGCGTATCAAAGTCCATTGTCAGAACCGCATCGGCATCCTGCGCGACATTCTCAATCTGTTGGTGGAGTACGGGATCAACGTCGCCCGTGGCGAGGTGGGCGGTGAGCATGGCAACGCGATCTACCTGCATTGCCCGAACCTGATCAACATTCAGTTCCAGGCGCTGCGACCCAAGTTCGAGGCGATTGCCGGGGTGTTCGGCGTCAAGCGGGTAGGGTTGATGCCCAGCGAGCGGCGGCACATGGAGTTGAATGCGCTGCTCGGTGCGCTGGAGTTTCCGGTGCTGTCGATCGACATGGGCGGCTCCATCGTGGCGGCCAACCGGGCGGCGGCGCAGTTGCTCGGGGTGCGGGTGGACGAGGTGCCGGGGATTCCGTTGTCGCGTTACGCCGAGGATTTCGATCTGCCGGAACTGGTGCGCGCCAACAAATCGCGAATCAACGGCATGCGGGTCAAGGTCAAGGGCGACATCTTTCTGGCCGACATCGCGCCGCTGCAATCGGAGCACGACGACAGCGAGGCCATGGCTGGCGCAGTGCTGACGCTGCACCGCGCGGACCGGGTCGGCGAGCGCATCTATAACGTGCGCAAACAAGAGTTGCGTGGCTTCGACAGTATCTTCCAGAGCTCCAAGGTGATGGCAGCGGTGGTGCGTGAAGCGCGACGCATGGCGCCGCTGGATGCGCCGTTGTTGATTGAAGGTGAAACCGGCACCGGCAAGGAATTGCTGGCACGGGCCTGCCATTTGGCGAGCCCGCGCGGTCAGTCACCGTTGATGGCGCTCAACTGCGCGGGGTTGCCGGAGTCGATGGCCGAGACCGAACTGTTCGGCTACGGCCCCGGTGCCTTTGAAGGCGCTCGGGCCGAAGGCAAGCTCGGGCTGCTGGAGCTGACGGCGGGCGGCACGCTGTTCCTCGATGGTGTCGGCGAAATGAGCCCGCGCTTGCAGGTGAAACTGCTGCGATTCCTGCAGGACGGCTGCTTTCGGCGGGTGGGCAGTGATGAAGAGGTTTACCTCGATGTGCGGGTGATCTGCGCAACCCAGGTCGACCTGTCGGAGCTGTGCGCGCGCGGCGAATTTCGCCAGGATCTGTATCACCGCTTGAACGTGCTTTCGCTGCACATCCCGCCACTGCGCGAATGCCTCGACGGTTTGACGCCGCTGGTGGAGCACTTTCTTGATCAGGCCAGTCGGCAGATCGGCTGCCCGCTGCCGAAACTGGCGCCGGCGGCGATGGATCGGCTCAGTCACTACCACTGGCCGGGCAACGTGCGGCAACTGGAGAACGTGCTGTTCCAGGCGGTTTCGCTGTGCGACGGCGGCACGGTCAAGGCCGAGCACATTCGCCTGCCGGATTACGGTGTGCGTCAGCCGCTTGGCGATTTTTCCCTCGAAGGCGGGCTGGACGAGATTGTCGGGCGCTTCGAAAAAGCGGTGCTGGAACGCTTGTATTCCGAACATCCAAGCAGTCGGCAACTGGGCAAGCGGCTTGGGGTTTCCCATACGACCATCGCCAACAAGTTGCGTGAGTACGAAGTCGGCAAGGACGCGTCGGAGTGATCACGGCCGGATCGGGTGTTTGCCGCCAAGCGGCATGACACCGCCGGTTTTTCGTCTTCGATACATTTCCCTTCTCCCCGCAAAATCCCTCAAGTCCTTTGTTTACCGGGTCGTGGGCCGCCAGAAAAAAGTTGGTCTGCAAATTGCTTATGGCTCAGCAGTACAGCGGTGGGCGGCAAACGTCCGGCATGCAGAGGAAAGAGTGTGGACAAGTACCTTTATGTGGCAATGACCGGCGCCAGCCAGAACGCACTGGCGCAAAAGGCTCATGCCAACAACCTGGCGAACATCTCCACCAACGGTTTTCAGCGCGACCTGGAACAGGCGCGTTCGATGCCGGTGTTCGGTGACAGCTTTCCGGCGCGTGCGTTTGCCATGAGCGAACGGCCCGCCACCGACTTCACGCCGGGCTCGCTGGTGCAGACCGGTCGTGACCTCGACGTCGCCGTGTCGGGTAACGGCTGGATCGCCGTGCAGAACCCCAATGGCGGTGAAAGTTACGTGCGCACCGGCAGCCTCAATATCGATGCCCTCGGCGTGTTGCGTGCCGGCAACGGCATGCCGGTCATGGGCAATGGCGGGCCGATCGCCGTGCCACCGGAGCAGCAGGTGGAAGTTGGTGAAGACGGCACCATCAGTATCCGTGCGATGGGCGAGGGGCCGCGCGTCATGGCCGAAGTCGACCGGATCAAGCTGGTCAACCCGGACATCAAGAACATGAACAAGGGCCTGGACGGTTCGATTTACACCAAGGACGGCCAGCCTGCGCCGGCCGATGCCAACGTCAAACTGGTGTCGGGTTTCCTGGAGTCGAGCAACGTCAATGCCGTGGAAGAGATGACGTCGGTGCTGGCCCTGGCCAAGCAGTTCGAACTGCACGTCAAGATGATGAACACCGCCAAAGACGACGACCAGGCCATGGCTCGGGTCTTGCAGATCAGCTAATTATCAGAACGTCGCGCCGTAAAACAGGCGCACGAGGAGAATCGAATGCTTCCGGCTCTATGGGTTGCCAAAACCGGTCTGTCCGCCCAGGACACCAACCTGACCACCATTTCCAACAACCTGGCGAACGTGTCGACCACGGGTTTCAAACGTGACCGCGCCGAATTCCAGGACCTGCTGTACCAGATCAAGCGTCAGCCAGGCGCCCAGTCGACCCAGGACAGCGAACTGCCGTCGGGTCTGCAAGTGGGTACCGGTGTGCGCATCGTCGGCACCCAGAAAAACTTCACCGCCGGCAGCCTGCAAACCACCGAGCAGCCGCTGGACATGGCCATCGACGGTCGCGGTTTCTTCCAGATCCTGCAGCCGGACGGCACCACGTCCTACACCCGTGACGGTACTTTCCACCTCGACTCCAACGGCCAGATCGTCAACGCCAGCGGTTTCGCCCTGGAACCGGCCATCGTCATCCCGAACAACGCCCAGACCTTCACTGTGGGTCGTGACGGCACCGTGTCGATCACCACCGCCGGCAACGCCGCATCGCAAGTGATCGGCAACCTGCAAACCGCCGACTTCATCAACCCGGCCGGTCTGCAAGCGGTGGGCAACAACCTGTTCCTGGAAACCGCCGCTTCCGGTGCGCCGCAAGTCGGTACGCCGGGCCTGAACGGTTTCGGTACCACCCTGCAGAACACCCTGGAAACCTCCAACGTCAGCACCGTGGAAGAGATGGTCAACATGATCACCACCCAGCGCGCGTACGAGATGAACTCCAAGGTGATCTCCACCGCCGACCAAATGCTCTCGTTCGTAACGCAGAATCTGTAATCAAGTCTATGAGGCGGCCATGAGGCTGCCTGCAACACCGTGAGGTAAGGGTCATGAAGCGCTTTGTATCTGTTGTGGCATTGAGCGGGGTCGTCTCGCTCGCGGGCTGCGTCGCTCCGACGCCCAAGCCCAATGATCCTTACTACGCCCCGGTGTTGCCGCGCACACCGTTGCCGTCGGCCGCCAACAACGGCTCGATCTATCAGGCCGGTTTCGAGCAGAACCTGTACAGCGACCGCAAGGCGTTCCGGGTCGGTGACATCATCACCATCACCCTGAACGAGAGAACCCAGGCCAGCAAGAACGCCAACTCTCAGGTGGCCAAGAACAGCAAGACCGGCATCGGCCTGACATCGCTGTTCGGCAGCAGTGCGACCACCAACAACCCGATCGGCAGCAATGACCTGAGCCTGAGCGCCAGCTACGAAGGCGACCGCGCGACCAAAGGTGACAGCAAGGCCGCCCAGGGCAACACCCTGACCGGCTCGATCACCGTGACCGTTGCCGACGTTCTGCCCAACGGCATCATCGCCGTGCGTGGCGAGAAGTGGATGACCCTCAACACCGGCGACGAGCTGGTGCGGATCGCCGGTCTCGTGCGGGCCGATGACATCGCCACCGACAACACCGTGTCCTCGACCCGGGTCGCCGATGCGCGCATCACCTACTCGGGCACCGGTTCGTTCGCCGATGCGAGTCAGCCAGGCTGGTTCGACCGTTTCTTCCTCAGCCCGCTGTTCCCTTTCTAGGTGGCTACGTTGAATTTCAGAAGTCTCATGGTGGCCGCGTTCCTGTTGTCGGCGGCCTTCAATGCACAAGCCGAACGGTTGAAGGACATCGCCAGCATTTCCGGCGTGCGTTCCAACCAGTTGATTGGCTACGGCCTGGTGGTCGGTCTTAACGGCACCGGCGACCAGACCACGCAGACCCCGTTTACCCTGCAGACCTTCAACAACATGCTCTCGCAGTTCGGCATCAAGGTGCCGCCGGGATCGGGCAACGTGCAGCTGAAAAACGTTGCGGCAGTGTCGGTGAGTGCCGATCTGCCGGCGTTCGCCAAACCGGGTCAGCAGGTCGATATCACCGTGTCGTCCATCGGTAACTCCAAGAGCCTGCGCGGCGGCACCCTGTTGCTGACCCCGCTCAAGGGTATCGACGGCAACGTCTACGCCATCGCCCAGGGCAACCTGGTGGTCGGCGGTTTCGATGCTGAAGGTCGTGACGGTTCGAAGATCACCGTCAACGTTCCGTCGGCCGGTCGCATCCCGGGCGGTGCGTCGGTCGAGCGTTCGGTGCCGAGCGGTTTCAACCAGGGCAACAGCCTGACGCTGAACCTCAACCGTTCCGACTTCACCACCGCCAAGCGTATCGTCGACAAGATCAACGACATGCTCGGCCCTGGCGTGGCCCAGGCCATCGACGGCGGTTCGATCCGTGTGACCGCGCCGCTCGATCCGAGCCAGCGTGTCGACTACCTGTCGATCCTGGAGAACCTCGAAGTCGATCCGGGTCAGGCCGTTGCGAAAGTCATCATCAACTCGCGTACCGGCACCATCGTCATCGGCCAGAACGTGAAGGTGTCGCCGGCCGCCGTGACCCACGGCAGCCTGACCGTGACCATCACCGAAGACCCGATCGTCAGCCAGCCGGGCCCGCTGTCCAACGGCCAGACCGCCGTAGTGCCGCGCTCGCGGGTGAATGCCGAACAGGAAGCCAAGCCGATGTTCAAGTTCGGCCCGGGTACCACCCTCGACGAGATCGTCCGTGCGGTGAACCAGGTCGGCGCCGCGCCGGGTGACCTGATGGCCATCCTTGAAGCGCTGAAGCAGGCCGGCGCGTTGCAAGCCGACCTGATCGTGATCTGAGGACGCCGACCATGGATATGCGCAAAAGCGGTCTGGTCAGCAGCAGCGATTCGGGTTCGTACTCCGACCTCAATCGTCTGAACCAGCTCAAGGTCGGCGACAAGAACAGCGATGCGAACATGCGCAAGGTCGCGCAGGAATTCGAATCGCTGTTCCTCGGTGAAATGCTCAAGTCGATGCGTTCGGCCACTGAAGCGCTGGGCCAGGACAACCCGCTCAATACGCCGGCGGCCAAGCAATATCAGGAAATGTACGACCAGCAACTGGCGGTCTCCATGTCCCGCGAGGGCGGGGGTATCGGCCTGGCCGACGTGCTGATGCGCCAGATGTCGAAGAACAAACCGATGGCGCCGGGCGAGGCTGCGGCCGCGTCCGCCGCCAAGCAGGAAGAAGCCAAAGCCAAGGCCGCTGCCGTGGCCACGCCGATTGCCGCCGGCACCGTGGCTACGAATGGTCCGTTGTCGCGACTCAATGGCGAGCGTCCGTTGTGGGCGTCGCGTTCGGTGCATGCGCCGAGCACCGAACTGACCCATCGCAATGACATGGAAATGATCAACCAGCGTCGTCTGGCGTTGCCGCCGAAACTGGCGGATCGCTTGCTCGCAGGTCTGGTGCCGTCAGCCACGCCGGCGGCGACCACTCAACTGCCGCAACGCGCCACGACCGCCGCTGCCACCGGTTCCGGCCCGCTGTACAACGGCGACTGGCTGGACCGCGCCGAGGCAGATAAAGCCTCGGGCGGGCAGATGCAGATTTACGGCCGCGCCATGGCGCAGATCCCGCTGGCACCGGCAAAGAAAGCGTTCGGCAACGCCGACGAATTCGTCAACACCATGCTGCCGATGGCGCAGGAAGCCGCCGCGCGAATTGGCGTCGATCCGCGTTATCTGGTGGCTCAGGCTGCGCTGGAAACCGGCTGGGGCAAATCGGTCATGCGCGCCCAGGACGGTAGCAGCAGTCACAACCTGTTCGGCATCAAGGCGAGCAGCAACTGGAAGGGCGATTCGGCCCGGGCGATCACCAGCGAATTCCGCAACGGGCAGATGGTCAAGGAGACGGCCGAGTTCCGTTCCTACGCCTCGTACAAGGACAGCTTCCACGATCTGGTGACGTTGCTGCAGAGCAATAATCGCTATCAAGATGTGCTGAAGTCGGCCGATAACCCAGAACAGTTTGTACGCGAATTGCAGAAGGCCGGTTACGCGACCGACCCGAACTACGCGACGAAGATTTCGCAGATTGCCAGGCAGATGACGGTCAATCAGAACTACGCTGCGGCCGGCGTTTCAACAACGCCCTTATAAACACAAGGTAAGGTTTGAATCATGAGTTTGCTCAATATCGGGATGTCGGGGTTGGCCGCGAGTTCATCCTCTCTGGCTGTGACGGGTAACAACATTGCCAACGTCGACACCGCCGGTTATTCGCGCCAGCAAACCGTGCAGGGCACCAAGTCCTCGATTCAGTACGGTAACGTGTTCATCGGTACCGGTACGACCCTCGCCGACGTGCGTCGGGTGTACAACTCCTACCTTGAATCGCAGCTGCGTACCGCCACGTCGCTCAATAGCGAAGCCGCCGCTTTCGGTGCGCAGGCCACCGCACTGGACGGCTCGCTGTCCGACACCAACACCGGCCTGACCGGCGTGCTGCAGAAATTCTTCACCTCGATGCAAGGCGTATCGACCTCGGCCACCGACGACACTTCCCGTCAGTCGGTACTGACCGGCGCGCAGGCCCTGACCAGTCGCTTCAACGCGCTGGCCAAGCAGATGAACGATCAGAACGCCACGCTCAATGGCAACCTGTCCGACATGGCGTCCCAGGTGAACAAGCTGGCAACCTCGATTGCCACGCTGAACCAGAAGATCGGCGAGATCTCCACCAGCGGCGGCCAGCCGAACGATCTGCTCGACAGCCGTAACGAAGCCGTGCGTCAGCTCTCCGAGCTGACCGGCGCGCAAGTCGTTGAGCGTGGCACCAGCTTCGACGTCTACATCGGCAGCGGCCAGCCGTTGGTCATCGGCAATACCACCAATACCCTGAGCACCGTGCCGCTCAAGGGTGACCCATCGCGCATGGGCATCCAGATGGATCGTGGTTCGAGCACCATCGACATCACCTCGGCGATGACCGGGGGTGAAATCGGCGGTCTGCTGACTTATCGCAAGGAAGTACTCGATCCTGCACTCAACGAGCTGGGCCGTGTGGCACTGGTCGTTGCCGACCAGATCAACCGCCAGCAAGCCCAGGGCATCGACAAGAACGGTGACTTTGGCGCGGCGATTTTCAACGACATCAACAGTGCCGCCCTGATCAGCCAGCGCAGTATTGCCCAGTCCGGCAACAGCGCAGGTTCGGGCAACCTTGATGTCACCATCAAGGACACCGGCAAGCTGACCACCAGCGACTACCAGGTCACCTTCACCAGCGCGACCAATTACACGGTCAAGCGCTCCGACGGCACCGACATGGGTTCGTTCAGCACCACGACCACGCCGCCTCCGGTAATCGACGGCTTTACCCTGGCCCTGAACGGTGGTGCCCTGAGTGCCGGCGACACGTTCAAGGTCACCCCGACCCGCAACGCGGCGGCCAGCATCCAGACCGTGCTCACCGACCCGAAGAAAATCGCGGCAGCCGCACCGTTGACAGGCGTGGCCAGTGCCAACAACTCAGGCACCTACACTCAGCCGACGCTGACTGACGTCGTCGATATCTACAACCCGGCGTCCCAGGCGGAGCTGCAGAACGCGCTCAAGTATTCGACCCCGGTCAAACTGGTATTCGGTGCCACCACCAGTGGCAGCCAGACTTACAACATGGTTGATGCCAAGGGTGCCACGATCGGTTCCGGCGTCATCGTTCCCGGTCAGGCGAACACCCTGAACCTGAAGATCGGCATGGTCGACTCCACCGGTGCGCCGGTGATGGACACCACGGTCATCCCGAACGTGCAAAAGACCTTCACCGTGCAGACTACCGTGGGCGCGACGCCGAAGTCCGGCGAAACCTTCACCATCAACCTGACCGGCGCAGCTTCTTCGGACAACCGCAACGCCCAGGCACTGGTCGGTTTGCAGACCAAACAGACCGTCGACACCGGCACGGCGAGCAAGGGCATCAGCCTGACCGACGCCTACAACAAACTGGTGACCAACGTCGGTACCCAGGCGGCCCAGAGCAAGTCCGACGGTGCGGCCACCACGGTGATCCTGGATCAGGCCCAGGGTGCGCGGGACTCGCTGTCCCAGGTCAACCTGGATGAAGAGACCGGCAACCTGGTCAAGTATCAGCAGTACTACACAGCGTCTTCGCAGATCATCAAAGCTGCGCAGGAAACCTTCGCCACGCTGATCAACAGCCTTTAAGGAGCCGTAATTCATGCGCATTTCCACCGCCCAGTATTACGCGACACAAGCTGCCCAATATCAGCGCAACTACAGCAAGACGGTCGCGACCGCCAACGAAGCCAGCAGCCTGCAGCGCATCAACACCGCCGCCGACGATCCGATCGGGGCTGGTCGTTTGCTGCGCCTGGGTCAGCAGGCCGCGATGCTCGATCAGTACAAAGGCAACATCGACACCACCAAGAGCTCGCTGACTGTTCAGGAATCTACGCTGACGGCCATCACCGACGCCTTGCAGCGCGCCAAGGAGATCGGGCTGGCAGCCAACAACGGCATCGCCACCGACAAGGACCGCCAGGCTTACGCCGCCGAGCTGAGCCAGATCCAGCAACAAGTGCTGGGCCTGATGAACTCCAAGGACGCCAACGGCAATTACCTGTTTTCCGGTTCGAAAACCGATACCGCGCCGTACTCGCAGAACGCCGATGGCACCTACACCTACAACGGTGACCAGACCCAGATCAACCTGGGCATTGGCGATGGTTTGTCGGTGGCCACTAACACCACCGGTTGGGATGCTTTCCAGCAGACCATCAATACTGCGCGCACCCAGACCAACATGACGGCTCCGGCCGTTGATGACGGTCGCGTTGTGCTGACCAACGGTGTCGTTGGCAGCGCGGCGACTTACAACTCCAAGTTCACGGCCGGCCAGCCGTACACCGTGGACTTCATCAGCAGCACTCAGCTGAAGATTACCGATGCCTTGGGCAACGATGTGACGGCCGAAGCCAGCCAGAACGGTCTGATCAGCAACAGCAACGGCGCGAACCAGACGGTCAGCTTCCGTGGCGTCGACATGAAGTTGAACATCAACCTCAAGGCCGGCGACACCAACCCGGACGCGGTCATTGCCGGCCACAGCTTCCAGCTGTCGGCTTCGCCGGACTCGTTCACCACTTCGCGCAGCCCGGGCAACCCGTCGACCGCGGTCATCACCGGTTCCAGCGTGACCAACCAGGCAGCCTACGACGCGGCCTTCCCGTCGGGCGGCGGCGCAGTCCTGAAGTTCACCAGCGCCACTGCGTTCGACCTGTACGCGGCGCCTGTCACTGCCGACAGCAAGCCGATCTCGTCGGGTACCGTGGCTGGCGGCAACGCCACGGCAGCGGGTGTGACCTTCGCCCTCGGCGGCACGCCCGCGGCCGGTGACCAGTTCTCGATCCAGTCCAACAACCACCAGACCCAGAACGTGCTCGACACCCTGGGCCAGATGGTCACGGCGCTGAACACCCCGATCGACGGTGATCCGGTGGCCAAGCAGAAATTCCAGGGGGCAATGGAGTCGGCACTGGGCAACATCGACAGTGCCGCCAACCAGATCGGCAGTGCGGTGACGTCCATCGGTGCCCGCGGGCAGTCGCTGGATGACCAGAGCACCACCAACCAGAGCCTGCAACTGGCGAACGCCACCACCCAGGGCACGATCCGTGATTCGGATCCGGCCGAAGTGATGACCCGTCTGACCTTGCAGCAGACCATGCTGCAGGCCTCGCAACTGGCGTTCAGCAAAATCTCTCAGTTGGGCCTGTTCAACAAGATCTGATCCTGAACGGGCGCGCAAGCGCCCGTTTGCTCTGACCGCTCTGTATCAATCGTCTTTTTTTGCGGTTTCAAAGGGCTCGCTGTTCCGGGCGGGTTCCCGCCGCTTGCGAGTCCGCCGTGAATTCACTTCCCCTTGTCAGCCTCGTCATTCCTGCCTTCAATCCGCGCTTCTTCGAGCGGACATTGAACAGTGCTGTCAGCCAGACTTACAGCCCTCTGGAAATCATCGTCTGCGATGACAGTCGGGGTTCCGAGATCGAACGCATCGTCGCGTCGGTCATCGAGCAGTCCGGCGTCGAGGTGCGCTACGTGCGCAATCCGCGCACCCTGGGAATGATCGGCAACCTCAAGGCGTGCCTGAGTCAGGCGCAGGGCGAGTTCATCAAGTTCCTGTGCGACGACGATCACTTGTATGCCGACTGCATCCGGCAGCAGGCCCAGGAGATGATGCGTGAAGAGGTCAGGCTGGTACTGGCCCAGCGACTGTTCTGGGATGCGCAGGACATCATCCTGCCCGCGCGCCTGGAAAACACATCGTTGTCGCCGCACAGCGGTCTGTTCAAGGGCGACGATCTGCTGGGCATCTTCGAGAAATTCCCGGTCAACGTCCTCGGTGGATTCACCAACGCACTGTTCCGGCGTGCCGACGTTGAAGAGCTGTTGCCGGCGCTGACTCAGGAAGGTCACTGCTTCGTCGCGTCGCTGGATTTTGCCCTGTACGTCTGCCTGCTGCGGCGCGGCAATCTGGCCGTCTCCAACAACGTGCTCAGCGCCGAGCGGCTCTACCCGGAACGTCTGAGTGCGCAACAGCCGATGAAAGACGCGCTCGAGGTCGAGCGTGAGTGGATGCTGCAGATGCTCAAATCGCGCAGCGGCGAAGCCGCGCCGGCGCCGGGATGGGTTCGCTATGTTCCGCTGAGCAAGGCCGATGAGTCTCCGCGGGTCTGGGAAGAGCTGCCGCTGAGTCGCACCCTGGGCTCCAAACAGAGCCGTCAGGAGTGGAGTGTCGGCATCGACAGCTGGAGTTTTGCCGAGCTCTACGCTCAGTGGCTCAATTGCCGAGTGCTGACTGAAGGTCAGCGCACGTTGCTGCCGGAAACCCTGGCCGGCTGGTCGCATCAACCACGGATCGTGCCGATTGTCATCGACGGGCAGGGCAGTCGTGACAGTGTCGAACGCACACTGGCATCGCTTGCCGCTCAGGATTATCCGCCGGAGCTGATCCTTGTCCTGTCCGCCTCGTGTACCGAAACCGAGCTGGACGGGCGGGTGTTCCGCATGCCTTTGCAAGACGACGGCATGGAGCAGATCAATACGCTGCTGCCGCAACTGGCGGGAGCCGACTGGTTCTACCTGTTGCAGGCGGGTGATCGGCTGGTGGCGCCGGCGTTGCTGGTCATGGCCGAGCGCATCGTGCATTGCCCGTCACTGAAATGTCTGTACAGCGACGAGGGCAGCTTGCGTGACGGGGAGTCGGCAGAACCTGCGTTCAAGCCGGATTTCAACCTCGACCTGATGCGCAGCTACCCTTATGTGGGCCGGGCACTGGCTTTCGAGCGTGAGCGTTTTCTGGCGCTCGGTGGTTTTGCACCTGACTTCGCTCAGCTCGCGCCGCACGATGTGTTGTGGCGTCTGGTCGAGAGCGATAGCACACAGGTTGTCGGCCACATTGCCGAGGTCATGCTGGAGTCGCCTTTCGACCTGTCGAAGTGGCTGGCGGCCCCGGGCGTCCTCGAACAGAATCCGCGCGTGCTTGAAGCGCATCTGCAGCGTCTGGGTCTGGCCCACGACATTCGCCGTGGCAGCTGCGAGCTGCTCAATCGTGTCGACTATCATCACGCCCGGCGTCCGCTGGTGTCGGTCATCATTGTGACCCGGGACCAGACCGCCGCCTTGCAGCGTTGCGTCGAGACGCTGCTGGAAAAAACCGCCTACACCGAGTACGAGCTGCTCCTGGTCGATAACGGCAGCACCAGTGCCGAAGCGCTGGCCTGGCTGGACGGCATGGCGCAACTGGGCAGCGACCGGGTTCGCGTGCTGAGCTTCGCGCAACAGGGCAATGCAGCCGCCACGCACAACTTTGCGGTAGGGCAGGCCCGCGGCGAATACGTGCTGATGCTCAATACCTTTGCGGTGATCACCCAGTCCGACTGGCTGGACGAACTGCTCAATCATGCGCAGCGTCCGGAAGTCGGGGTCGTCGGCGCCAAGTTGTACAATCCGGACGGTTGTGTGCTGCATGCCGGCCTGATTCTGGGCATGCAAGGCGCCGTGGGATTGCCTTTCTATGGTCAGTCGTTGCAGGCGGACGGGTACATGTTCCGCTTGCAGGCGGTGCATGACCTGAGTGCGGTCGGCGGTGATTGCCTGATGATTCGCAAGTCTGTCTACGAAGCTGTCAACGGGCTCGACGAACAGGATCTGGCGCAGGCCCTCAATGTGGCGGATCTGTGTCTGCGCGTCGGCCGGGAAGGTTACCTGGTGGTCTGGACTCCTTATGCCATGCTGGCCCTGGGCGCGCGGCCGACGGCCGAGGCCACGGCAGAAGAAGAGCAACTGCAGATTCAGGAGCACGAAACGTTCTACAAGCGCTGGTTGCCACTGATTGCGCGCGATCCTGCGTTCAACGTCAATCTGGCGGTGCAGGGTGTCGGTGCGACCAGCTTCAGTCTGGAGCCGGGCCTGCGTACCGGCTGGAGTCCGTTTTCGCGCAAACAGTTGCCGAATGTGCTGGCGGTGCCCATCAACGCTTCCGCCATTGGTCACTATCGCATCAGCCAACCGATGATCGAACTGGAGGCGGCCAACCGTGCCGAGGGGCGGATCTGCTACGGTTTGCCTTCGATCATCGACATCGAGCGGCAGGCCCCCGATGTGATCGTATTGCAGGGGCGCTATTCGGAAAGTGCCATCGATGAAATTCCACCGCTGAAAAACTTTTTCAACGCCCGGCGGATCTACGAGCTCGATGACTATGTCATCGATGTCCCTCATCGCAACGCGCACATTCGCAACATGCCGAACAAGCAGGAAATGGAGCGGCTGGTGCGGCGGGCGATCGGTCTGTGCGATCGGGTGGTGGTGTCTACCCAACCGCTGGCCAACGTTCTGTCGGACATGCATCACGACATCCGGGTCGTACCGAACATGTTGTCGCGGCACTTGTGGACCGACTTGCGCAGCCAGCGTCGCACCTCGAAAAAGCCGCGGGTCGGCTGGGGCGGCGGCACCAGCCACCACGGTGATCTGGCGGTGATTGCCGATGTGGTTCGTGAACTGGCAAACGAGGTCGACTGGGTGTTCTTCGGCATGTGCCCGGATGACTTGCGTCCGTACATGCATGAATTCCACGGCGTGATCCCGCTGGATGTGTATCCGGCGAAACTGGCCAGCCTCAACCTCGACCTGGCCCTGGCACCGCTGGAGTTCCACATCTTCAACGACTGCAAGAGCAACCTGCGCCTGCTGGAGTACGGCGCGTGCGGCTACCCGGTGGTCTGCACCGATACCGAGGCCTATCAGGGTTACCTGCCGTGCACCCGGGTCAAGACCAACTCCACCGAGGAGTGGCTGCAAGCGATCCGCATGCACCTGGCTGATCCGGATGCCAGTTACCGCATGGGTGATCAGCTGCGTGAAGTCGTACTGCGCGACTACGTGCTGCGCGGCGACAACCTGCGGTACTGGGAAAACGGCTGGCTGGCGGACTGACCGGCACTGCTGAAAAAAAGGCGACTTTCGAGTCGCCTTTTTTGCGTCTTCAAGATTCTGTTTGTATCGGTGTCGATACTTTTTTCACCGCAGAGCCTCAAGAATCGGAATTTTCCTGTCGATACTTCTCTATTCGCTGACCTCGGACGGTTGCTGCTGGCGTGATCGGCCTGTGCCCGGGAGGCAGGTTTCCGGTTTCAACAACAATGCAAGGAAGAAGCAAATGTCAGTAATCAATGGAACAAGTGACGCGGACATCCTGTTGGGCACCGATGGCAATGACGAACTCTACGGACTGGAGTCGGATGATCAGTTGATGGCGACCGACGGATCGGATCTGCTCGATGGTGGGGAAGGCTTTGATACGGCGGACTACAGCGGGCTTCCTTCGGCGGTAAATGTCGAGATCGGCGCGGGTGCGTCGACTGTCACGGGTGTCGACGGCAAGAGCGATACCTTGCTCAATATCGAAAAAGTCATCGGTACCAATCTAAACGACACCTTCACCGCCAACCTCTCCGGTGTGACGCTGGACGGAGGCTGGGGCGACGATGTGTACATCGTCGGCAGCGAAGGCGTGACCATCCTCGAAGATGACCACGAGGGCTACGGCGGCCACGACGAAGTGCGTACCAGCCTCAATACCATCAAGATTAATGCCTCTATCGAGCAGTTGACCTTCACCGGAACCGGGGATTTCAAGGCCTACGGCAGTGACACCGACAACGAGATCGTCGGTGGCGCCGGCAACGACTGGCTGTGGGGCGGCGACGGGGCCGACCACTTCGTGGGCGGCGATGGTTTCGACACCGTCAGCTACAGCGATAGCCCGGAGGGCGTGAGATTCAATGACTACACCAACTTCGACTGGCTGACCTTCGCTTATGGGGACACCTTCACCGGTATCGAAGCCATTCAGGGCTCGGCCTTTGACGACGTGTTCTATTTCAATCAGCCTGAGGACCAGGCGTTTATCCTCGATGGTGGCGAGGGTTACGACACGGTCAGCTATCAATACTCCTATCCGGTGGATATCGAGATCGGCGGTAACTCCAGGTTGTTGAATATCGAAAAAATCATTGGCTCCGGTTTGGCCGATCACTTCACAGCCAGCATCGGTGGTGTGACTTTGGCGGGTGGCGGGGGGGATGATGTCTACACCATCAATAGTGCCGGCGTAATCATCGAAGAAATCGAGGGTTACTTGGGTGGCACCGATCACGTTTACACCAGCCTGTCGACGATGCATCTGGAGTCGTTCGTTGAAAATCTGACCTACACCGGGACCGGTGATTTCACCGGCTACGGCAACGACACCTGGAACTTCATCGTCGGCGGCAGTGGCAATGACGTGCTGTATGGCGGTGGTAACGGCGACAGCTTTGACGGTGGCGACGGTATCGATGTGCTCAGCTACGGTGACAGCAAAGTTGCCATGACGCTGAACTGGGCGACCCGAGAGTTCTCCGGGATTGCCGAAGGCGATATGTACATGAACATCGAAATCATCCGTGGCAGTGACTTCGGCGACACTTTCTACGCCAGTGGCAGGGTTTGGGAACTCGGCCTGGATGGCGGAGCGGGTCAGGATTTGCTCAGCTACAAATACGCCTACATGCCGATAGTTTTCGACCTCAGTGGTGCTGCCTACCAGCCATGGAATCCCGTACCTGTTTTTAACGGGATCGAGTTGATCGAGGGCAGTCAGTATTTCGATTATTTCATCGGTTCCGCCGGCAATGACACCTTCATCGGTGGGGGTGGTGGGGACGTGGTCGATGGCCGCGATGGTCACGACAGTCTCTGGTATCTCACCAGCGCGACAGCGGTCGAAGTCAACCTGCAAACCGGCATTAACATCGGTGGCGATGCGCAGGATGACCAGTTGACCAATATCGAAGGCGTGATGGGCAGCCATTTCAACGACACGCTGATCGGCAATGAGGTCGACAACTACCTGGAGGGCGGACGCGGCAGCGATCTGATCAATGGCGGTGACGGCAACGACACGCTCTACGGCGGACTGGTGTCGGACATCGGACCGTTCAGCCTTGAAGGCGGGGCCGACGATGCGCAGGCCGATCAGTTATATGGCGGTTTGGGAAATGACGTGATTGTCAGCGCTGAAAACGACCTTGGCACCCAGGCTTTCGGTGAGGCTGGCAACGACACCCTGACCGTGGTCAACGGCGTCGCCGATGGCGGCGTCGGCGACGACGTATTGACTGGCAAGGGCAGCACCTATTCGCTGTTCGGTGGTGAGGGGGACGACCGGTTGATTCTCAACCTTTTCGGCCAGCAAGAGTCCGGTGGCGTTGCTGATGGTGGTGAAGGGGATGACGCCTATGTGGTGAACACCTCTGGCCTGGTGACGATCAAGGATGGTGGCATCAGTCTGAATGACACCCTGATTCTGAACACCATCGCCAACGCCAGCCAATTGAACGTTACCCGCGTCGGCGACGACGTCTATCTCCACAGCGCCAACGACGGCAGCACCGGTGTCCCTGACAACGGCGTGAAGCTGGCGGACTGGTATGCGGGCTTCAACACCATCGAACACATTCAGACTGCCGACGGCCAGACCTACGATCTGGCGACGTCCGGTGATGCGTTCGCGATGTTCGGCTGACAGCAGAACCAGGCAGCTGTAATCGCAATGCGGTTGCAGGTGTGTGCTCTGCGGCCGAGAGGGCGAACCCGGTTTTCAACCACGCAAGGAAGTAGCAAATGTCAGTGTTTTATGGAACGAGTGAAGCCGATGTCATGGGCGGCAGTGAAGGCAATGACGAACTCTACGGACTGGAGTCGGATGATCAGATCTGGGGGACCACGGGGTCCGATCTGCTGGATGGCGGGGAAGGGTTTGATTCGGTGAGTTATCAGCCGATGTCGCAAAGCGTCAGCGTCGATTTCCGCGAGGGACTGGCCACTGTCACCAAGGCGGATGGCTCCGTCGATACCCTGGTCGGCATCGAAAAAGTCATCGGCAGCGCCCACAATGACACCCTCGCCAGTTCGATCGCCGGCGTCACGCTGGCAGGCGATAACGGCGATGATGTGTACATCGTCGGCAGCGAAGGCGTGTCGATTATCGAAGACGAGTACGGCGGTTATGACGAGCTGCGCACCAGCGTCAATACTCAGAAGATGGACCCGTTCCTCGAGAAGATGACCTTCACCGGCACCGGCGACTTCAAGGGCTACGGCAATGCCGGGGCGAACGTGATTATCGCAGGTGCCGGCAATGACGTTCTCTGGGGTGGTGACGGTGGTGACCAGTTCTTTGGCGGTGAGGGATTCGACACCGTCAGCTACACCGACAGCCTTGAAGGCGTCAGTATCGAGCTCTCCAGCATTTGGGGCGCCACCGGCATTGCATGGGGCGATACCTACTCGAGCATCGAGGCCGTGCAGGGTTCGAACTTCAACGACGTGATCTTCGCCGGCGCAAGCGCGATGGCCATGGACGGTGCCGATGGCTTTGACGCCGTCGATTACAGCCCTTCCAACGATGCGGTCAGCATCGAGTTTCGTGATGGCAAGGGCTTCGGTTCCGGCGGTTACGCCGAGGGCGACACCTTGATCAATGTAGAAAAGGTTGTGGGGACGAACCTGGACGATCACTTCACCGCCAACTCCGGTGGCGTGACCTTCGAAGGTGGCTGGGGCAGCGACGTCTACACGATCAACAGCGAGGGGGTGACCATCATCGAGTCAGACTCAGGCATGGGTTATGACGAGCTGTACACCAGCCTGTCGGTCATGAAGATGGACCCGTTCATCGAGAAAATGACCTACACCGGCACGGCCGATTTCACCGGTTATGGCAACGATTCCGACAACCACATCTTCGGCGGCAGCGGCAATGACCTGTTCTACGGTGGCGCCGGGCGGGATGTCTTCATCGGTGGCGCGGGAACGGACATCGTCAGCTATGACGACAGCGATACGGGTGTGGTGGTCAATCTGTGGAGGATTGGCCAGAACGGTACAGCTGAAGGGGACATGTATTACGACGTCGAAGGTCTGCGCGGCAGTCGTTTCAATGACGTGATGGATGCCGGCCGCGAGGACGCGATCCTGGAAGGTGGAAGCGGCGACGATGTGATCAACGGCAACGATGGCAACGATCACCTCTACGGCGGACTGAAATCCGGTCTCGACGGAGATGTCGCGCAGGCCGACATGCTGTCTGGCGGCTCGGGCGATGATGTTATCGTCAGCGCTGTGAATGACCTGGGTACAGTGGCCCACGGTGACCAGGGCAGTGACACCATCACGGTTCACAACGGCAGTGCCTTTGGTGATGACGGTTTTGATGTGCTCACCGGTACCGGCAACCATTATCTGTTGTCCGGTGGCAGCGGCAGCGACGTGCTGAACCTCAATCTCCCGGGGCAATCGGGCACTGGCGGCATCGCACTGGGCGGTATGGGTGACGATACCTACATCGTGAACACCACCGGGCTGGTATCGATTCAGGACGAGGGCTGGGATATCAATGACACCCTGATCCTGAACACCCTCGCCAATATCAGCCAGTTGAACGTCACCCGCATCGGTGACGACGCCTATCTGCATAGCGCCAATGACGGCAGCACTGGCGTTCCTGACAGCGGCGTGAAGCTGCAGGGCTGGTACGCCGGTTTCAACAACATCGAACACCTGCAGACCGCTGACGGCCAGGTCTACGATCTGCCGGCGACTGTCGACGGATTTGCGATGTTTGGCTGATCCATTCGCGTCATTGACGTAATGCGGTGAAAGGGATGAATCCGGCAACGGATTCATCCCTTTTTTCATGCCCGGATTTTCCCGCCGACGCCGGGCCTGTGGAGCTGGCGCGTTTCCTGCAAGTCCCCCTCAAATCGCCATAAAACGAGCGCTCGCGGTCATTCACCTGCGCCCGGACTGGCAAAGGTTCAGCCGCAAAGGCCTGCAACAGCGAGGCCAAGCCCTGTGACGTAGAAGAGGGGAGACGATGAAGGCAGTTATTTTGGCGGGTGGCCTCGGCACGCGCATCAGTGAAGAGTCGCACCTCAAGCCCAAGCCAATGATCGAGATCGGCGGCAAGCCAATTCTCTGGCACATCATGAAGCAGTATTCCGCCCACGGAATCCACGACTTCGTGATCTGCCTCGGCTACAAGGGCTACGCGATCAAGGACTTCTTCGCCAACTACTTCCTGCACACCTCCGACGTCACGTTCGACATGCGCAACAACCGCATGGACGTTCACCAGAACTACAGCGAGCCGTGGAGCGTCACCCTGATCGACACCGGCGAGGAAACCATGACCGGCGGCCGTCTGCTGCGTGCCGGCCGTTACCTCAAGGATGAAGAGGCGTTCTGCTTCACCTACGGCGACGGCGTCTCCGACATCAACATTGCTCAACTGGTCGACTACCACAAGGCTCATGGCCGTCTGGCGACCGTCACCGCCGTGCAGCCGCCGGGCCGCTACGGCGCCCTTGAGCGGCATGGCGATCAGGTCCTTGGCTTCACCGAAAAACCGCGCGGCGACGGTGGCTGGATCAATGGCGGCTTCTTCGTGCTGTCGCCCAAAGTGCTGTCGTACATCGCTGGCGACGAAACCACCTGGGAAGCGGAGCCGCTGGCTCGCCTGGCCCAGGACGAACAACTGAAAGCCTTCGAGCATGAAGGCTTCTGGCATCCGATGGACACCCTGCGCGACAAGAACCACCTCGAAGCGCTGTGGCAGAGCGGGGAGGCCCCATGGAAGCAATGGGACTGAGTCCGGAATTCTGGCGCGGCAAGCGGGTTCTGGTCACCGGTCACACCGGTTTCAAGGGCAGCTGGCTGACCCTGTGGCTGCAAAGCCTCGGTGCGCAAGTCAGCGGTTTTTCCCTCGACCCGTCGACCGAGCCAAGCCTGTTCGAACTGGCGCGTGTGAGCGAAGGCATCAACGACCAGCGCGGCGACCTGCGTGACCTCGGCGCCTTGCTCGAGATCATCGCCGACACCGAGCCGGAGATCGTCCTGCACCTGGCGGCCCAGCCGCTGGTGCGCGAAGGTTATCGCGATCCGCTCGGCACTTATTCCAGCAACGTCATGGGCACCCTCAACCTGCTCGAAGCGATTCGTCAGGTTGGTTGCGTGCGGGCCTGCGTGCTGGTGACCACCGACAAGGTCTACGCCAACAAGGAATGGCTGTGGCCCTACCGCGAGGACGAAGCCCTCGGTGGCCACGATCCTTACAGCAGCAGCAAGGCCTGCTGCGAGTTGCTGGCGCAGTCTTACGCGGCATCGTTCTTCCCGGCCGACAAGTACGCCGAGCACGGTCTGGCCCTGGCCACCGCGCGCGCCGGCAACGTGTTGGGCGGCGGTGATTTCGCCCCAGAACGCCTGATTCCCGATGTCCTGAAAGCCTGGTCGGCAGACGAGCCGGTGACCCTGCGTTACCCGCAAGCCGTGCGCCCGTGGCAGCACGCGCTGGAGCCGCTGGCCGGCTACCTGCAATTGGCCGCCGGGCTCTACGAACAAGGCCCGGAATACGCCGGAGCGTGGAACTTCGGCCCGGGTGAAGCGGACATGTGCAGCGTCGGCGAAGTGGTCGAACTGCTCTCCAACCGCTGGCCTCAGGCCCGTGGCCTGCGCCTCGAAAAGAGCGACCTGCACGAAGCCGGTCGGCTGCGCCTGGACAGCAGCCGCGCCCGTCAGGTGCTCGGCTGGCAACCGCGCTGGACGTTGCAGCAATGCCTGACCCAGACCCTCGACTGGCACTTGGCGTGGCAGAACGGCGACGACATGCGCACCGTGACCCTCGGCCAACTGAACCTGTACCGGGGCGCGCTGTGAGCGAGTTTTCCTTGAAACCGTTGCCGCTGGCCGGGTTGTTCAGCGTCCAGCACAGACGCTTCGAAGATCAGCGCGGGCACTTCGCCCGGCTGTTCTGCGAAGGCAGCCTGAAAGCGTTCGGCAGCGAATTCCACATCCGCCAGATCAACCATTCCTGCACCCGCGAGAAGGGCAGCGTGCGCGGTCTGCATTACCAGAATGCCAATGCGCCGGAAGCCAAGTTGATCACCTGCCTGCGCGGTGAAGTGTGGGACGTGGCGGTAGACCTGCGCCCGGACTCGGAAACTTTCCTGCACTGGCACGCCGAGCACCTGAAGGCCGGCGACGGACGCAGCCTGCTGATTCCGGCCGGCTTCGCCCACGGTTTCCAGACCCTCACCGAAGACGCCGAGCTGCTTTACCTGCACAGCGCTGATTACGCGCCGGAGCACGAGGGCGGTCTGTCGGTGAACGATCCACGGCTGGCGATTGCCTGGCCGTTGCCTGTCAATAATTTGTCAGCGCGTGATTCCAGCCATCCCGCGCTCGATCAACACTTTGCTGGAGTGCGTCTATGAACTGCCGTGGGTGCGCTGCACCGCTGAGCCTGCCGCTGATCGATCTCGGCACCTCGCCACCGTCCAACGCCTACGTGCATGCCGATCGGCTGGAGCAGGCCGAACAATGGGTACCGCTGAAGGTCGCCGTGTGCGAGCAATGCTGGCTGGTGCAGACCGAGGATTACACCTCTGCCGACAGCCTGTTCGACGCCGAGTACGCCTACTTCAGTTCGTTCTCCAGTACCTGGCTGGCTCACGCCGAGCGCTACGTGGCCGAGATGGTCGAGCGCTTCGGCCTGACCGCCGACAGCCGCATGGTGGAGGTCGCCGCCAACGACGGCTACCTGCTGCAATACGTGGCCGGTCGAGGCATCCAGTGCCTGGGCGTCGAGCCGACCCGCAGCACCGCGCAGGCAGCACGGGAAAAAGGTCTGGAGATTCGTGAACTGTTCTTCGGTCGCGACACCGCCGCCCAGCTGAAAAGCGAAGGCTGGGCCGCCGACCTGATGGCCGCCAACAACGTGCTTGCTCACGTGCCGGATATCAACGATTTCCTCGGCGGTTTCGCAACGCTGCTGAAGCCGACCGGCGTCGCCACCTTCGAATTCCCGCAACTGCTGACGCTGATGGCCGGCGCGCAGTTCGACACGCTGTATCACGAACACTATTCGTACCTGTCGTTGACCGCCGTGCAGACGCTGTGCGAGCGCAATGGTCTGGAAGTGTTCGACGTCAGCCAGCTGACCACCCATGGCGGATCGCTGCGGGTGTTCGTCCAACGCAAGGACGGCGAACGCCGCGCCGTGCAGCCTGCCGTGCAGCAGCAGTTGCAGGCCGAGCTCGACGCCGGGGTGAAAACCACCGGGTACTACGCGACGCTGGCGCCGGCTGCTGAGCGCATCAAGCATGACCTGCTGCGTTTCCTGTTGCAGGCCAAGGCCGACGGCAAACGTGTGGTCGGCTACGGCGCCGCTGCCAAGGGCAACACCTTGCTCAACTACGCCGGGGTCAAACCGGATCTGCTGGCCTGGGTCGCCGATGCCAACCCGCACAAGCAGGGCAAGTTTCTGCCGGGCAGCCGTATCCCGATTGTCGCGCCGGCGCAGATCGATATCGAGAAACCGGATTACGTGCTGGTGCTGCCATGGAACCTGCTGCATGAAGTCAGTCAGCAACTGGTTCAGGTGCGTCAGTGGGACGGTCGCTTCGTGATCGCCGTGCCTGAGTTGAGCGTGCTGTGAAGGTGCTGGTTACCGGGGCCACCGGCTTCGTCGGTCGTCATCTGGTCGCGGCGTTGCTGGCCCGTGGCTGCACGGTGCGGGCGGTTGCGCGCGATGTGCAGAAAGCTGCGGACATGCCGTGGATCAAAGACGTCGAGTTCGTGAGCGCGGATATTCACGCGGCGGATCTGAATGTCGCGGCGCTGACCAAGGGCGTCGATGCACTCGCGCACCTGGCCTGGCCGGGGTTGCCGAACTATCGGGCGCTGTTCCATTTCGAGCACAACCTGATGGCCGACTATCGCTTCATCAAAGGCGCGGTAGAGGCGGGCGTGAAGCAGGTGCTGGTGACCGGCACTTGCTTCGAGTACGGCATGCAGAGCGGCCCGTTGAGCGAAAAGAACGACGCGCAGCCGGCCAATCCTTACGGTCTGGCCAAGCACACGCTGCACCGGTTTTTGCAGAATCTGCAGCAGGAGCATTCGTTCACCCTGCAATGGGCACGGCTGTTCTACCTGCACGGTGAAGGGCAGAACCCCAACAGTCTGTTGGCGGCGCTGGACCGGGCAATCGACGCCGGCGATACGACGTTCAACATGTCGGCGGGTGAACAGTTGCGGGACTTCCTGGCGATTGAAACGGCTACCGCGTACCTCGCCGCGATCCTGCACAAACGCGACTTCGACGGCACGATCAACTGCGCCAGCGGCCAGCCGGTTTCGGTGCGGGCACTGGTCGAACAGCACGTGCGTGAACGCGGCGCGACCATCGGCCTGAACCTCGGCCATTACCCGTATCCGACCCACGAACCGCTGGCGTTCTGGGCGGTGACCGAGCGCTTGCAACAGTTATTGGGAGAGCCGCAATGAGGCACGAGTTGTATCGGGTCACCGACCTGCCGGTGCTGCAGAACCGCACCTTTGCCGATCCCGAATCGGCAAAGGCGTCGGCCAGCGCCGACATGTTGCTGGTGCAGGATGAGCGCAGCGGTCTGATCTTCAATGCGGCGTTCGACGCCGACAAGCTCAGCTACGACGCCGACTACCAGAACGAGCAGGCGCATTCCGGTCAGTTCCAGAAGCACTTGAGCGATGTCGAAGGCATCATTGCCCGGCACTTCAAGGGTCAGGAACTGATCGAAGTCGGCTGCGGCAAAGGCTATTTCCTGGAGCTGCTCAAGGGCCTGGGTTATCGCATCACCGGCATCGACCCGGCCTACGAAGGCGAGAACGCCGACGTGATCAAGGCCCCGTTCACCCGAGGCCTGGGCCTGGAGGCGGACGCCATCGTGCTGCGTCATGTGCTGGAACACATTCAGGATCCGCTGAGCTTTCTGGCAGTGATCGCCGAAGCCAATCAGGGTGGCGGGCAGATCTACATCGAAGTGCCGTGCTTCGACTGGATCCTCGAACACCGCGCCTGGTTCGATCTGTTCTACGAGCACGTCAATTACTTCCGTCTCGATGACCTGCGCCGGATGTTCGGCACCGTGCACGAGGCCGGTCACCTGTTCGGTGGCCAATACCTGTACATCGTCGCTGACCTTGCCACGTTGCGCCTGACCCCGGAACAACCGGTGCCACGCCTGGCGTTGCCGGACGATTTCACCGCCAGCCTCGAGCGCGCGGTGCAGATCATCCAGGGCGCACCCGAGCAGGGTTCGGCGATCTGGGGCGCCTCGTCCAAAGGCGTGATCTATTCGCTGTTCCTGCAACGCGCCGGCGTGGCGGTGGATCGCGTGGTCGATATCAACCCGGCCAAACAGGGGCGTTACCTGCCCCTGAGCGGCGCCCGGGTGTCCTCGCCGCAAGAGGCGATGGACGCCTTGCCCGAGGGCGCCAACCTGTTTGTGATGAATTCCAATTACCTCGAAGAGATCAAGCGGATGACCGGTGGACGTTACGTCTATCACGCCGTCGACAGCGCTTCGTTCCAGTGACCCTTGAGATTTTGAAAATGACCGACAACAGCATCAACAAAGCTTTTGAAGCCGAATGCCGCGAGCAGATCGCCCAACAGGGTGACGACCAGAAACTCACCGGCCTGGCCCGCGATTTCTTCAACGAATCGGCCAAGCACAAGTACAGCTACCACTTCTCGTGGATGGGCCGTCCGATCATCCAGCTGCCGCAAGACATGATGGCCATGCAGGAAATCATCTGGCAGGTGAAACCGGATCTGGTCATCGAGTGCGGCATCGCCCACGGCGGTTCGATCATCTACTACGCCTCCCTGCTGGAACTGCAAGGTCACGGCGAAGTGCTGGGCATCGATCTGGACATCCGTGCGCACAACCGCGAAGCCATCGAAAGCCACCCGATGAGCAAGCGCATCAAGATGATCGAAGGTTCGAGCATCGACCCGGCCATCGCCGCCCAGGTTCGCGCTGCCGCCGAAGGCAAGAAAGTCATTCTGGTGCTCGATTCCAACCACACCCACGACCACGTGCTCGAAGAGCTGCGCCTCTACGCGCCACTGGTTTCGGTCGACAGCTACTGCGTGGTGATGGACACCGTGGTTGAAGACATGCCGGCCGATTTCTTCCCGGATCGTCCATGGGGTCCGGGCGATAACCCGAAGACCGCCGTGTGGAAATACCTGGAAGAGAACAAGGATTTCGAGATCGATGTGCAGTTGCAGAACAAGCTGTTGATCACCGTGGCGCCGGACGGCTATCTGCGTCGCGTTCGTTAATTCGCAACATCACCAAAGCGTTGTCTCGGCGAGTCGCCGGTTGTGGAGAGAAGTTATGCAAGGCAAGTTCGGTTCTGAATTGACGCTACCGCTCAGCGAGCTGTTGACCGTGGTGCTGATTACGCACAATCGTCCGGCGTTCCTGCGTCGGGCGGTGAAGTATTACAGCAGCCTGCCCTGCAGAATCATGGTGCTGGACTCCACGGCCGAGCGGCCGGAAGGCGACTTCTCCGCAGTTGATTACCACCACGTGCCGCAGTTCGCCTACTGGGGCATGCAGGCCAAGCTGGCCTATGGCGTGGAGCAACTGACCACGCCGTACATGGTGCTGGCGGCCGACGACGACTTCATCCTGCACGATTCGCTGGCCGAGTCGGTGGGCTTCCTGCAGGCGAATCCGGATTACGGCATGTGCCACGGTTACTGCATGATGTACCTGACGCTGGGCGGTGGCGTGAGCTACTACCGCCGCGACAAGAAAGTGCAGGAAGACTATGCGTCCGAACGGGCGCAGGACCGCGTCGTCGACTACATGAGTCAGTACATCCCGCCGTTCTACGCGGTCACCCGTACCGACCTGATGAAAACCTGGCATTCGGCATTGCCGCCGGGCACCAGTTTCCAGTGGCAGGAAATCGGCCATGTATATTTCCTGCTGGCCAGTGCCAAGGCGCGAATCCTGCCGATCCCGTATGTGGTTCGTGAGATCAACTATGGCAACTCTGAGCACAGCACAGAGGTCTACCACTCGCTGACCTATATCGATGCGAAATCCGTGGCCGAACGCGAAGCCTTCGCCGAGTTCCTCGCGGGTCTGCCAACCGGTATCAAAGACTTGAACGCAGAGCAGGGCAAGGCGTTTGCCCTGCAAAGTTTCGAGGCGATGGTCGACAGTCTGCAAAGCGGCCGCGCCCTGACGGCGGAGTTGATTATCCAGTCGACCTGGAACCAGGAGCTCAAGCGGCCGGACCGCCGCTTCGGCCCCCTGCAGTACGTCGAAATGCCGTTCTACAACCAGGCATTCTTCGATCGTCTGGAGCAGTTCGAATTCATGCTGCACGCGATGCCGGCCGGGCGCATTCAACTGGAAAAACTCGAGGGTGTGTGGACGCGTCAGGCGCACCTGATCCAGGCGCGCAACAACGATACCCCGGCCAGCGTGCTCGACCGTCTGTGGCAGGCCCATGATCTCAATGCGTTCAACCGCACCGTAGCCAAGCGCCTGGCCGAGCAACTGGAGCTGTCTGGCGAAAGTGAGGAAGCGCTGAAGATGCGTGACTGGATCGCACGTCTGGAAACGCTGACCGTCGCCGATCACCATCAGGTGTTCGACCAGATGCAATCCGGGCGTCTGCTCAAGTGGCTGGAGTCGCGTCAAGCCGATGCGGTGCAGATCGGGTCGATTGCCGAACATCTGGCCGTGAACGGTGGTGGTCCGCAATTCGGCATTTTCCTGCTGGATATGGATGACGACATCGACAAGTTGCAGGTCAGCCTCGACAGCCTGCTCGAAGGTCAATGCAAGGCGTTTCGCATTGTCGTGTTCACCACCGGTGAAGCACCGGCGGCGACCACTGCGCAGAACACGCTGCACTTTGTCCGCGTGACTCCCGACAATCTGGTCGACAAGCTCAACCAGAGTGCTCGTCAGTCGCCTTGCGACTGGTTGCTTCTGGCTGAGGCGGGGGATGAGTTCACTGCCGGCGGCCTGTTGCGCGCCAGCCTGGAGCTGATGAACGCTGGCGGTATCAGCGCCGTTTCCACGGACGAGATTCAGCGCCGGGAAAACGGTGCGCTGATGGATGTGTTCCGTCCGGGCTTCAATCTCGACCTGTTGTTGAGCCTGCCGGGCCTGATGGCACGGCACTGGCTGATCCGGCGTGAAGTGTTGCTGGAAGTTGACGGGTACCGCGCCGATTTCAGCAAGGCGCTGGAGTTCGATCTGCTGTTGCGCATCATTGAACAGGGTGGCCTGAACAGCCTGGCGCACCTCGATGAGCCGCTGCTGATCACTCAGGCGCCGGAGCTTGAAGAGAATCCGCATGAGCGTCTGGCATTGCTGCGTCATCTGGGCAATCGCGGTTACAAGGCCAAGGTCACGTCGGCGGTGCCGGGGGTCTACCAGATCGATTATCACCATAGTGATCGCCCTCTGGTTTCGATCGTTATCCCGGCCGGGGACGATCTGTCTGCTCTGCAACGCTGCCTGGAAGGCGTGCTGTTGCGCACCCGCTATCACAAGTACGAAATCCTGATTGCAACCACGGCTTCGCAATCGGCCGAGGTCAATGACTGGCTCGGGACTTATCAGCATCCGAAAGTCAGCGTGCTGCGCGCCGATCAATCGCTCAGCACGGCCGCGCTGTGCAACGCGGCCAGCCAGCAGGCTCAAGGCGAGTTTCTGGTGCTGTTGGCGGCGGACGCGGAAGTGGTCAATCCGAACTGGCTCGACTCGCTGCTCAACCATGCAATGCGTCCGGAAATCGGTGTGGTCGGTCCCAAACTGGTCGACCGCGACGGCAAGGTCAGCCAGGCCGGTCTGATCCTGGGCATGAACGGTGGTGTCGGCTCGGCATTCGTCGGCGAGAAACACGACGCCGAAGGCTATCTGTACCGGTTGTCCGTGGACCAGAACTACTCGGCGGTTTCCAGCGTTTGCCTGATGGTGCGCAAAGAATTGTTCGAGGCGTTGGGCGGTCTGGACGACAGCACGTTCGCTGCCGGCTTCAGCGATGTCGACCTGTGCCTGAAGGCCGGTCAGGCCGGCTACCTGACTGTCTGGACGCCATCGGTGCAAGTCATCCATCAGGGCGATATCGCCCAGGCTGATCAGGCACTGGCTGCATTGCAGGAAAAATGGGCGGCGGCGTTCGCCCAGGATCAGGCGTACAACGCCAACCTGAGCCTGACTGGCAAAGGCTTTGTGCTGAACGACAGCGCTTCGCTGAACTGGGCGCAATTGATCGCCTAGGCCTGGCGTACAAGGAACGGAACTCAAGACATGTTCAACGGTAAATCGATTTTCATCTCCGGTGGCACCGGCTCGTTCGGGCGCAAGTTCATCGCGCGCCTGCTCGAGCAATACCAGCCCAAGCGCGTGGTGGTGTTCTCCCGGGATGAGCTCAAGCAATACGAAATGCAGCAGACGTTCAACGCGCCGTGCATGCGTTACTTCCTCGGTGACGTGCGCGACGCCGATCGCCTGCGTCAGGCCATGCGCGGCATCGATTACGTGGTGCATGCCGCGGCGTTGAAACAGGTGCCGGCGGCGGAATACAACCCGACCGAATGCATCCGCACCAACGTCAACGGCGCGGAAAACATCATCGCGGCTGCCATCGACAACGGCGTGAAGAAAGTCGTCGCGCTGTCCACCGACAAGGCCGCGAGCCCGATCAACCTGTACGGCGCCACCAAGTTGCTGTCGGACAAGTTGTTCGTCGCGGCCAACAATATCGCCGGTGAGCAACAAACGCGTTTTGCCGTGGTGCGCTACGGCAACGTCGCCGGTTCGCGCGGGTCAGTGGTGCCGTTTTTCAGCAAACTGATCGCCGACGGTGCGACTGAACTGCCGATCACCGACGAGCGCATGACCCGTTTCTGGATCACCCTCGATCACGGCGTGCAGTTCGTGCTCGACAGCTTTGCGCGGATGCACGGCGGTGAAGTGTTCGTGCCGAAGATCCCGTCGATCCGCGTGGTCGATCTCGCGCGGGGAATGGCCGAACACCTGCCGCACAAGAACGTCGGCATTCGTCCGGGCGAGAAGCTGCACGAATTGATGGTGCCGCTGGACGATGCGCGGATGACCCTGGAGTTCGCCGATCACTACACCATCCAGCCGTCGATCCGTTTCACCAGCGTCGACGTGGATTTCGCCGAGGACAAACTCGGTGAGCGTGGGGTGCCGGTCGGCGAAGACTTCGAGTACCGCTCCGACACCAACCCGCACTTCCTTTCGGTGGGGCAGATCGCCGAGCTGCACGCGAAGCTGTCGGTATGATTCCGTACGGTCGGCAAAGCCTCGACCAGGCGGACATCGACGCGGTCGTCGAGGTGTTGCAGTCCGACTGGTTGACCCAGGGGCCGACCATCGAACGCTTCGAGCAGGCGATGGCCGAGCGTTGCCAGGCCGATTTCGCCGTGGCGGTGTGCAACGCCACGGCGGCGCTGCACATTGCCTGTCTCGCGGCGGGGCTCGGCGCGGGCGACCGCTTGTGGACCACGCCGAACACCTTTCTCGCGTCGGCCAACTGCGGCCGTTATTGCGGTGCCGACGTTGACTTCGTCGACATCGACCCGCTGACCTGGAACCTCGATGCTGAAGTTCTGGCGAGCAAACTTGATGCTGCCGAGCGCGACGGCACCTTGCCCAAAGTACTGGTGGCGGTCGCGTTCTCCGGGCAGAGCTGCGACATGCGGCGAATTGCCGAACTGGCCGAGCGCTACAACTTCACCGTGATCGAAGACGCTTCCCACGCGGTCGGCGCCCGTTACGCTGGGCGCCCGGTGGGTTGCGGTGAATTTGCCGCGATGACCGTGTTCAGCTTCCACCCGGTGAAGATCATCACCAGCGGCGAAGGCGGCATGGTGCTGACCAATCGCCCGGAACTGGCCGAGCGCCTGCAACGCCTGCGCAGCCACGGCATGACCCGCGATCCGCAGCAGATGACCGAACCCAGCCACGGCCCGTGGTACTACCAGCAGGTCGAGTTGGGATTCAATTACCGGATCACCGATCTGCAAGCCGCGCTGGGCCTGTCACAGCTGAGCAAACTGGACGAGTTCATCGCCCGTCGCCGGGAGCTGGCCGCGCGTTACGACCGTCTGCTGGCGTACTTGCCGGTCACCGTGCCGAGCCTCCAGCCGGAGGCCGAATCGGCCTGGCATCTTTACGTGGTGCGTTTGCAGACCGAGCGCATCAGCCTCAGTCACCGTCAGGTGTTCGAAGGCTTGCGCGCCGCCGGCATCGGCGTGAACCTGCACTACATTCCGCTGCATCTGCAGCCGTACTATCGTGATCTGGGTTTTGCCGAGGGCGACTTTCCCGAAGCCGAGCGTTATTACGCCGAAGCGATCAGCCTGCCGCTGTTCCCGTTGCTGAGCGATCAGCAGCAGGACTACGTGGTCGAACAATTGCGTCGGTTGACTGAATGATTGCCGCCGTGGCGGTGGATGGAAAACGGTAATGCGTGATCTGAGCGAGCAGGAACAATTCTGGCAGGGCGAATTCGGCAATCAGTACGTTGAGCGCAACGTCGGCCAGCCACTGGTGGCGGCCAATCTGGCGTTGTTCGCCAAGGCGCTGACTCGGGCCGGGCGGATCGACAGCCTGCTGGAGCTGGGCACCAACGCCGGCAACAACTTGCAGGCGCTGCGTCAGCTGTTGCCCCGCTGCGAGCTGTTCGGGGTCGAAATCAATGCCAGTGCCTGTGCCCAGGCGCGTGCGCTGGAGATTGCGAACATCTGGCACGGTTCGCTGTTCGACTTTCCCCGTGAACGCCAATACGACCTGACCCTGAGCAAAGGCGTGCTGATCCATCTGGCGCCGGAACTACTGGCGACGGCGTATGCGCAGTTGTATGCGTTGAGTTCGCGCTACATCCTGATCGCCGAGTACTACAATCCGTCGCCAGTGGAAGTGTCCTATCGCGGCAATAGCGGCAAGCTGTTCAAGCGTGATTTCGCCGGGGAAATGCTCGATCGCTATCCCGATCTGCAACTGCTGGATTACGGCTTCGGTTATCACCGCGATCCGCAATTTCCGGTGGACGACATCACCTGGTTCCTGCTGGAAAAACGTCCTTGAACAACGTCGCAATCATCCCGGCCCGCGGGGGCAGCAAACGCATCCCGCGCAAGAATCTCAAGCCGTTCGACGGTGTGCCGATGATTGTCCGTTCGATTCGTACGGCCCTCGATTCAGGCTTGTTCGAGCAGGTGGTGGTCAGCACCGACGACGCAGAGATCGCAGACGTGGCGCGAGCCAACGGTGCTCACGTGCCGTTCATGCGTCCGGCGGAACTGGCCGATGATTTCACCGGCACTGCGGCAGTGATCGTGCATGCCTTGCAGCAACTGCCGGCCTTCGAATACGCCTGCTGTGTGTACGCTACGGCGCCGCTGTTACAGGCGCGGTTTCTGCGTCAGGGCCTGGAGTTGCTGGCGCAGCATCCGGACAAGTCCTTTGCTTTTTCAGTCACCGATTTCGGCTTTCCGGTGCAGCGCGCCCTGACCCTGGACGGGCAGGGCGCACTGACGGCGTTGTACCCCGAGTTTCGTAATACCCGTTCGCAGGATCTGCCGGCTGCCTTTCAGGATGCCGGCCAGTTCTATTGGGGCCGCCGCGAGGCGTGGCTGGGTGGAGAGGTGCTGTATTCGCCGGCCAGTCTGCCGGTGATCCTGCCCCGGTATCTGGTGCAGGACATCGATACCGTCGAAGACTGGAAGCGTGCCGAATACCTTTACTCCGCGCTCAAGGCTGGTGGAGAGCTGCAATGAGAGTGCTGATCCGCGCCGACGCCTCGCCGACCATCGGCAGCGGCCACATCGCCCGGTGCATGACACTGGCGCGAGTACTGCGCACGCAAGGCAGTCATGTCGCGTTTGCCTGCCGTCGTTTGCCGGGGCATCGGCTCGATGCGTTGCAGAGCGAAGGCTTCGAGACCTTCGCGTTGCCGGATCGCTATGTGGATGAAGATCCCGATCAGGCCATCGAGTCGATGCTGCCGTGGCAGGCGGATATCGATGCACTGGCGGCGCAACTGGAAGGGCAGCCCGGATTTGACTGGGTCATCGCCGACCATTACGGCCTCGACCATCACTGGCAGACCGCAGCTCGTCGCTTCGCACCACGGATCGCCGCCGTCGATGATCTGGCGACCCGTCGCTACAGCGTGGATCTGTTGCTCAATCAGAACCTCTCCGGGCTCAGCGAAAATTATCAGCCGCTGCTGCCGGCCGGTTGCCGAACACTGCTCGGCCCGCGCTTCGCCATGCTGCGCGAAGAGTTCAGTGCCCCGGCCATCGAGATCAAACCGGTGGCGCGCCGGGTGCTGGTGAATTTCGGCGGCTTCGATGCGGCGCGCCAGACTCATCACGCGATGCTGGCGCTGGCGGATTTTTCGGCGCTTGAAGTGGATTTCGTCGCCGGTGCCGACAACCCGGCCTGGGCAGAGATGCAGGCACTGGCCGAAACGCGGCCGCACTGGCGGCTGCACAGTTTCGTCAGTGATTTTCATCGGCGCATGACCGAGGCCGACCTGTTTATCGGCGCCGGCGGTGGCACCAGTTGGGAACGCGCGGCCCTGGGCCTGCCGACGATCTGCATTGCGGTGTCGAACAACCAACAGGCCAACGGCGAAGCGATGGCGGCGGCCGGGGCACATGTGTTCATGGGCGCTCGGGAGCAGGTCAGTGTCGAACAACTGCGCGATGCCATCGGCTTTGTCGTGGGCAACTGTTATCTGCGCCAGAGCCTGGCCGAGCGTTCACGGCAACTGGTCGATGGACGCGGCGCGCTGCGGGTGGCGGCGGCACTGGCCGGCGCGGTGCTCAAATTGCGTCCGGCGACGTCGGATGACGCGCAGTTGCTGTTCGACGGACGCAATGCCGAGGCGGTGCGCCGCTGGTCGCTGGACAGCGGGGCGATTGATTGGACGCAACATGTGAACTGGCTGGGCGCGAGTCTGCGCAATCCTCAGCGGTTGCTGCTGGTGGCCGAGGCAGATGACGGCCCGGTTGGTGTCCTGCGCTACGATCTGCGCGGCTTCGAGGCAGAGGTTTCGCTGTATTTGCTTGAGGGGCGTTTCGGCCTCGGCTGGGGCAGGGCGCTGCTGGCGCAGGGTGAAGTCTTCGTGGCTGCGCACTGGCCGCAAATGACCGCCATCACCGCCCAGGTGTTGCCGGCCAATCAGCCCTCGATGAATGTTTTCCGTGACGCCGGGTTCACTCAGAGTGCCTGCGCGTTCACCAAGGTTTTGAAGGAATCCCGTCAATGAGCAGTTTCAAGATCGGCAACCGCCAGATCGGTGCCGATGCGCCGCCGTTCATCATCGCTGAAATGAGCGGCAACCATAACCAGTCGCTGGACGTCGCCTTGCAGATTGTCGAAGCGGCGGCCAAGGCCGGTGCACACGCCTTGAAGCTGCAAACCTACACCGCCGAAACCATGACCCTGGATCTGGCCGAAGGCGAATTTTTCATCAAGGATCCGAACAGTCTGTGGGCGGGCACCTCGCTTTATGACCTGTATGAAAAGGCCCACACGCCCTGGGAGTGGCATGCGCCGATCTTCGCCCGGGCCAAGGAGTTGGGCATGCTCGCGTTTTCGACACCGTTCGACGACAGTGCCGTGGACTTCCTTGAAAGCCTCGATGTGCCGGCCTACAAGATCGCCAGTTTCGAAAACACCGATCTGCCGTTGATCCGCCGTGTCGCAGCGACTGGCAAACCGCTGATCATTTCCACCGGCATGGCCAGCATCGCCGAACTCGACGAAACCGTGCGCGCCGCCCGTGAGGCGGGATGCAAGGATCTGGTGCTGCTCAAGTGCACCAGCACCTACCCGGCGACCCCGATCAACAGCAATGTGCGTACGATCCCGCATCTGCGTGAGCTGTTCGGTTGTGAGGTCGGTCTGTCAGACCACTCGATGGGCGTCGGCGTGTCGGTGGCGGCGGTGGCGCTGGGCGCGACGGTGGTGGAAAAACACTTCACCCTCGACCGTTCTGCCGGTGGGGTGGACGCCAGTTTCTCGCTGGAACCGGCGGAACTGGCCAGTCTGGTGGTCGAGACCGAGCGCGCCTGGCAGGCCATGGGCCAGGTGCATTACGGCGTGACCGAGGCTGAGCAAAAGTCGCTGGTTTACCGTCGGTCGCTGTACGTCACGGCCGATATGGCGGCCGGTGAGCCCTTCACGGCGGCCAATGTACGTGCCATTCGTCCCGGTCTCGGTCTGCCGCCCAAGCACACCGATGCCGTCCTCGGGCGCCGTGCGCGCCAGCCGATCAAACGCGGTACGCCGCTGAACTGGTCATTGGTCGAATGACCCGATCTGTCATCGATTCGGCAAAATAGCGTGACCTGCGAGTCATAACGCGCATCTTCACTGTATTGTAATGAAGGGGGAGATGGCGCCTGGCCCGTTTTCGGTTCCAGTGATAGCCCTTTGCGCTCCCCGTGGCTGCCCGTTGTGGCGGCCGTTTTCTGTTTGTCGGCGCCCCTCGAATCCTTGCGAGCGGTGGTATTGGGCTGTTTATTATTGGGAAGCCGTAATGATTGGCATAAAAAGCATTGCGAGCTACGTTCCTGTAGCCGGCGTGGACAATTACGCACAAGGTGCAAAATTCGAGAAGGATGAAGAATTCATCCTCGGCAAGATCGGTTCGGCCTTCCTTCCACGCAAAGACGCGGAACAGGAAACCTCCGATCTGTGCGTTGAAGCGGCCAATGCGCTGTTTGCCAACAACCCTGAACTGAAACGTGAATCCATTGATGCGCTGATCGTCGTCACCCAGAACGGTGACGAAGAAGGCCTGCCGCACACCGCGGCCATCGTCCAGGACAAACTCGGCCTGCCGACCAATGTCGCGGCGTTCGATATTTCCCTGGGCTGCTCCGGTTACGTCTACGGCATCTATGCGATCAAAGGCTTCATGGAAGCCGCCGGCCTGAAGAATGGTCTGTTGATCACCGCCGACCCGTATTCGAAGATCGTCGATCCGGAAGACCGCAACACCACCATGCTGTTCGGCGATGCCGCCACTGCCACCTGGATGGGCGAAGACCCTGTCTGGGCGCTGGGCAAGGCCAAGTTCGGCACCGACGGTTCCGGCGCACCGCACCTGAAAGTCACCGATGGCGTGTTCTTCATGAACGGCCGTCAGGTGTTCAACTTCGCACTGCTCAAGGTGCCTGCGCATCTGCACGAACTGCTCGACGATTCCGGTCTGAAGGCCGATGACATCGATGCCTTCTGCATTCACCAGGGCAGTGCGGCGATTGTCGACGCCGTGGCGCGGCGGTTCGAAGGCGAGCCGGAGAAGTTCATCAAGGACATGGTCGAGACCGGCAACACCGTGTCGTCCAGTGTGCCGCTGCTGCTGGAAAAACACGTGATGGATTCCGACTGGAACCGCATCGCGATCAGTGGTTTCGGCGTCGGTCTGTCGTGGGGTTCGGCGATTATTTATCGTCCTTGAATCGGTTAAAAACGGCGGATACAAAAATAGCGTTCAAGGGTTAACCTTGAACGCTATTTTTTTGCCTGAAAGGAGTGCGAGGCGCCATGAGTGAGTTTTTCCAGGCCAATGCTGAAGTCGTCGAGCGACGCTGGCCGGCGCTGTTCGCACGATTGCTGAACGAAGACAGTTCGGCGATCGAGGCTGAGCTGACGCAGGGGCTGGGCTCGACGCTGAGCATTGGCGGCATTCAGCTCACCAGCCGGCATGACCGTGTCCGCGAGGCGCAGATTCAGGCTGCCAGCCTGCCGGCGGACAAGCCGCAACTGCATGTCTACGGCACCGGCCTCGGGGACTTGCCCACGGTGCTGCTGGAACGCACCGGGTTCGAGCGCCTGTATGTGCACATCCTCAACGGCGCGTTGTTTGCCCTGGTGCTGCAATTGATCGATCAACGGGAGTGGTTGCAGGACAAGCGGGTTGAATTGCTCTACGCCGGCGACCTGCCCGACATCTGCACGCCGTTTTTCGCATTGCCTGCCGAGATGTTGCTGGCCGATGACTACAACGCGAAGATCCGCGATCGGCTGGTCAGCGAAGTGCACCTGAGCTTCAACAATCGTGAATTCGATCCGCAGTCACCGTTCATTCAACAGCGTCTGCAGGACTGCTTGCCGGTACTGCTGGCTGACGATGATGTGGCAACGCTGTTCGGCACCTGTGCCGGTCGGGAGATCTATGTGATCGGCACCGGCCCGACGCTGGAACAGCATTTCGAACGTCTGGCCGCGATCCGCGAGCGGGCCGGGCGTCCGTTGATCATTTGTGTCGATACCGCGTACCGGCCGCTGCGCGAGCACGGGATCGTGCCCGACTATGTGGTGAGTATCGATCAGCGCATCAGCTTCCGGCATTTGCCATTTGAGGAATCCGACGGCATCCCGCTGGTGTATCTGCCCATGAGTGACCCCGAGGTGCTGAGGGCCTGGAAGGGCAAGCGTTATGGCGGTTACTCGGCCAGTCCGGTCTATGCGGCATTGCGTGAACAGCACCCGAGGGCGCTGCTGCATGTGGGTGGCAGTGTGATTCACCCGGCCGTGGACCTGGCGGTGAAGATGGGCGCTGCACGCATCACGCTGTTCGGTGCCGATTTTGCCTTTCCGATGAACAAGACCCATGCCGGCTGGAATGACGGTGACCTGGGGCCGTCGGTGAATCAGGCGCGGCACTGGGTGCGTGACGGGTATGGCCAGCGTGTCAGTACCCAGCTTAATTTTCGCGGTTATCTGTGTGTGCTGGAGCGCTATATCGCCAGTCAGCCGCAGGTGGCGTTTTTCAACAGCAGCCGCGCGGGGGCACAGATTGCCGGGACGGGTTTCAATCAGGAGTTCGTGCAATGACTGCACTGCAATCATGGGTAGATGAATGCCACCAGTGCGCCGGGCTGTTCCGCCTGGGGCGTGATGTCGAGGCCTCGTTGACCATGGTCGATGTGTTCGAGGGCGCGCAGCAGTTATTGCTGACGGCAGGCGCACCGACGCAGCAAGTCTGGGCGCAGTTGCTCACGCAAATGCTCGAGTGCCAGGAGCGTCAGGACTGGTTGGGACTTGCCGATTTCATGGAGTACGAGTTGATTCAATTGCTGGAGGAACCGTCTGCCTGAAGAGGAGCGAAGGCGCTGGCTCGCAGGTTTGCGCCACGGACGGTTTTATGACGTCATTTTTTCGAAGGTAAAGTGCTGCTAAGTCTTTGTTTTCTAGGGGGTGGCAGGGTGATGGCAAATTTTTTCAAAAAAGCCCTCAAGCAACCTGCAAACCCGACGATAACTATTACGAAGGTTCTCTAGGCCATACCCGGCGGTTGCCAGGGCCGGAAGCCGCAGTACCCAACCAACGAGGAATTCGTCATGGCTTTAACAGTAAACACCAACACCACGTCGTTGAACGTTCAGAAAAACCTGAACCGCGCTTCCGACGCTCTGTCGACTTCGATGCAGCGCCTGTCTTCCGGCCTGAAAATCAACAGCGCTAAAGACGACGCCGCTGGCCTGCAGATCTCCAACCGTATGTCTTCCCAGATCCGCGGTAACACCCAGGCAATCCAGAACGCCAACGACGGTATCTCCGTTGCCCAGACCGCTGAAGGCGCTCTGCAAGCTTCGACCGACATTCTGCAGCGTATGCGTGAACTGGCTGTTAAAGCACGTAACGGTACCAACGGCACTGCTGACCAGACCGCTACCAACGCTGAATTCGCTCAGATGTCCGACGAGATCACCCGTATCTCGGCTGCTACCAACCTGAACGGCAAAAACCTGCTGGACGGTTCGGCTGGTACTGTGACCCTGCAAGTGGGCGCGAACACCGGTTCGGCTAACCACATCGACCTGGTACTGAGCTCCAAGTTCGACGCCGTCAGCCTGTCCGTAGGTAGCGGTACTGTAGTTCTGACCGGTACTACCGGTACTGGCGCTGGTTCTGCTTCGCAGAACATCGACAACGCGATCACTGCAATCGACGCCGCTATCGCTGCAATCGGTGCAACTCGTGCCAGCCTGGGTGCTTCGCAAAACCGTCTGACCAGCACCATCCAGAACCTGCAGAACATCACCGAGAACACCACTGCTGCACAAGGTCGCGTACAAGATACCGACTTCGCCGCAGAGACTGCTAACCTGACCAAGCAGCAAACCCTGCAACAGGCTTCGACCTCTGTTCTGGCTCAAGCCAACCAACTGCCTTCCGCTGTACTGAAGCTGCTTCAGTAATTTCGGAATGAGTTTTGGCGGGGGAGTGCGCTTGCGTGCTCTCTCGCTTTTTACGTTATGAGGTGATGAGCATGGACATGAGCGTCAAGCTTAACGTGTCTTATCCGGCTCCCAAGCCAGCCAATACCGTTGCCGACAAGCCGTCGGAAACCAAGCCTCAGACCGTTGATGCTGTTCCTGCCTCGAAAAAGAGTCAGGAGTCAGATGAGACCAAGCTGAAGCTGGCGGTGCAGGAGATCGAGAAGTTCGTTCAGTCGATCAAGCGCAATCTGGAGTTCTCGATTGACGAGCATTCCGGCAAGGTCATCGTCAAGGTGATCGCAAGCGAGACGGGCGAGGTCGTACGACAGATCCCTTCCGCAGAGGCCCTCAAGCTGGCAGACAGCCTCGCCAACGCAAGTCACGTGTTGTTCGACGCCAAAGTCTGATAGCTGGCATGAATAATGTTTGAAGTTCTTTAGATGCAGGTAATGGTCAAAAGACTGGCAACAACCCAAGGGAGATGCACATGGCAAGTCCAATTTTACCGGGTTCTGGCCTGGGTTCCGGCCTGGACATCGGTGCGATCGTTACTGCGCTGGTCAACGCCGACAAGTCGCCGAAGCAGACGCAGATCGACAATGCGACGAAAACCAACACGCTGAAGATTTCCGGTGTAGGTACGCTGAAGAGTGCGCTGACGGCATTCCAGACCGCGATGACCAATCTGGGCAGCAAGACCAATCCTGCATTTGCCGGTTACACCGCCACATCGAGTACACCTGCGGTTTTGGGTGTGACTTCGGATAACACTGCAGTTTCCGGTACTTACAGTGTTGTCGTGAGTAAGCTGGCCACCGGTTCGAAAGTTGCCAGTGCATCCTTTGCCGGCGGTGCGGCCAGTGCCATTCCGAGTGGTACCCTGAAAATCAGTCAGAATGGCACTGATTACAATGTCACGATCCCGGCCAATGCGACCTTGCAGAGCACTCGTGACGCCATTAACACGGCACAGGGCTCCAACGGTATTTCCGCCAACATCGTCACCGACAGTACTGGCGCTTCGCGGCTGGTGATCAGCTCCAGCAAGACCGGTTCGGGTTCCGACCTTTCCGTCAGCGGTATTGCCGGTCTGGAAATCGATGGCACCCAGGTGATGGGCGCCACTCCGGCGGCAGGTGCGTCCGGATCGGTCGGCGGCCTCGCTCAGGATGCCTCGCTGACCATTGACGGTCTGGCGGTAACCAGCAAGAGCAACACGGTAACCGGTGCAATCAGTGGTCTGACATTGAACCTCCTGACTGTTCCGGCGATACCCGGGACGCCTGTCACGGTGACTGTCGATACCAACACCAAGGGCTTGCAGACCTCGGTTCAGGCATTCGTTGATGCCTACAATACCTTGAAGAGCACCATTGACACCTTGTCCAAGGCAACACCGGATGAGGATGGCAAGCTGACCGTTCAGGCGGCCTTCACCGGTGACTCCCTGCCGCGTTCGTTGATCGCCGATATCCGTGCGCAGCTGACAGCTCCGGGTGCAGCTGCTGCGGGGAGTCCTATGGCCTATCTGTCGCAGCTGGGTGTGATGACCGACAAGCTCACCGGCAACCTGTCGCTCGATACGACGGCTTTCAACAAGGCCATGTCCACGCCGGGCATGACCGGTCAGGTCCAGCAGATGTTTACTGGTACCAACGACACCAACGGTCTGTTGGCGCGTATGAGCAAGGCGGTGGATCCGTACCTGAAGCCTCCTGCCGGTAGTCTGCCTACTGCTACAGGTTTGCTTGATCAGCGCATGGCCATCCTGAACAACAACACCAAGAGCCTGACCAGTCAGCAACTGGCGCTCGATCTGCGTGTTGCCAACCTGACCAAGACGTTGACTGCAAAATACAACGCCATGGACTTGCTGGTAGGTCAGATGAAGTCTACGGCGAGCAACATCACGTCTTTCTTCGCCTCGCTCAACGCTCAGCAATCCGCGAAGTAACATGCAAGAGCGACAAAAACCCGGCTACGCTTTTGAGCGTGCGCCGGGTTTTTGTCTTGTGGTCTAAAGTTTTTCGACTCGCTGGCGATACACTGTTCATACGAGTCATTGTGGCAAATGAGGTAGAACATGAATCCGATGTTAGCCCTTCGGCAATACCAGAAAGTAGGCGCGCACGCTCAGACGTCTGAAGCGAGCCCTCATCGCCTGGTGCAAATGCTGATGGAAGGCGGCCTGGACCGTATCGCTCAGGCCAAAGGTGCGATCGAGCGCAAGGATATTCCTGCCAAGTGCACGTCGATCAGCAAGGCCATCGGCATCGTCAGCGGACTGCGCGAAGGCCTGGATCTGGAAAATTCCGCGGATACGCTGGCTGATCTGGATGGTCTTTACATCTACATGATGAAGCGTCTCGCCGAGGCGAACATCAGCAGCGATCCGCGCATTCTTGATGAGGTTGCCGGCTTGCTGAGCACCGTCAAGGAAGGCTGGGATGCGATCGCACCTGCGCCCGCTCCGCAGTTCTGAGGAGATCACCATGAGTCTTGTTTTGCAGCGAATTGAAGAAACCCGAGCAGCCTTGGTCGGAGCCCTGGCCGAGCGCAACTGGGAGGCGATCGGTCAACTGGATCTGGATTGCCGTTCCTGCATGGAAGATGTATTGAGTGAAGCCTCGGTGGACGAGGTCGCCTTGCGCGATAACCTTGAAGAGTTGCTGCATGTCTACAAGCAGCTTCTGGAAGTGGCGATGGGTGAGCGTCAGGCGATAGTCGACGAGATGTCGCAGATCACCCAAGCGCAGAACGCGGCAAAGGTTTACCATCTGTTTGGTTAATTAACCCCCAGTTAATCCAGACATGTGCGCCATAAATTTGACTGTGCACGGTTTTTTGACTTAACTAGTGGCTGTTTTCAGATTTCAGGCGTCTACAGGCACAAGGTGTCCTGCAAGCGTCTCGCTTGCCCCTCATTTTGGGCATTGAGTTGACTAGGGAAGTTGCTATTGCATGTGGCGTGAAACCAAAATTCTGCTGATCGATGACGATAGCGTCCGCCGCCGCGACCTGGCGGTGATCTTAAATTTTCTTGGCGAAGAAAATTTACCCTGCGGAAGCCATGACTGGCAGCAGGCAGTCGGCTCTTTGTCGTCTAGTCGTGAGGTCATTTGCGTACTGATCGGGACGGTTAATGCTCCTGGTGCGCTTTTGGGCTTGCTAAAGACACTCTCAACCTGGGATGAGTTCCTTCCGGTTTTGCTGATGGGCGATAATTCTTCGGTGGACCTGCCCGAAGACCAACGCCGCCGGGTGCTTTCGACCCTCGAAATGCCACCGAGCTACAGCAAACTGCTGGACTCCCTGCACCGTGCCCAGGTCTATCGCGAGATGTACGACCAGGCCCGTGAGCGTGGTCGGCATCGCGAACCCAACCTGTTCCGCAGCCTGGTCGGCACCAGCCGCGCGATCCAGCACGTGCGTCAGATGATGCAGCAAGTGGCCGACACCGACGCCAGCGTTCTGATCCTCGGCGAGTCCGGTACCGGCAAGGAAGTGGTCGCACGCAACCTGCATTACCACTCCAAGCGCCGCGACGCGCCGTTCGTGCCGGTCAACTGTGGGGCGATCCCGGCCGAGTTGCTGGAAAGCGAACTGTTCGGCCACGAGAAGGGTGCCTTCACCGGCGCGATCACCAGCCGTGCCGGCCGCTTCGAGCTGGCCAACGGCGGTACGCTGTTCCTCGACGAAATCGGCGACATGCCGCTGCCGATGCAGGTCAAGCTGCTGCGCGTGCTGCAGGAGCGCACCTTCGAGCGCGTGGGCAGCAACAAGACCCAGAGCGTCGACGTACGCATCATCGCCGCGACCCACAAGAATCTCGAAAGCATGATCGAGATCGGCACCTTCCGCGAAGACCTTTACTATCGCCTGAACGTGTTCCCGATCGAGATGGCGCCGCTGCGTGAGCGCGTCGAAGATATTCCGCTGCTGATGAACGAGCTGATCTCGCGCATGGAGCACGAGAAGCGCGGTTCGATCCGCTTCAACTCCGCCGCGATCATGTCCCTGTGCCGTCACGGCTGGCCGGGCAACGTCCGCGAACTGGCCAACCTGGTGGAGCGCATGGCGATCATGCATCCGTACGGGGTGATCGGCGTGGTCGAGTTGCCGAAGAAATTCCGCTACGTCGACGACGAAGACGAGCAGATGGTCGACAGCCTGCGCAGCGACCTGGAAGAGCGCGTGGCGATCAACGGCCATACGCCGGACTTCAGCGCCAACGCCCTGTTGCCGCCGGAAGGTCTCGACCTGAAGGACTACCTCGGTGGTCTGGAGCAGGGCCTGATCCAGCAGGCGCTGGACGATGCCAATGGCATCGTGGCGCGTGCTGCCGAGCGTCTGCGCATTCGCCGCACCACGCTGGTGGAGAAGATGCGCAAGTACGGCATGAGCCGTCGTGAAGGTGATGAACAGGCGGATGATTGACGCCTGTTTTTCAACTGCTTCATTTATAAGTGGTTTTTTTTAGGCACGGGTATTGCTATGTCCCTCGCAACGTTCCGTTTAACTGACGGTCAGCCAAGCGAGAAAGCACAATGCCCCAAGCCTCCCAGATGTCTTCTGTTCCCGAGTCCTCGGGGCAACTGCCGTCCGTAGAGCAGGCGAGCCGCCAGGGGCTTGAGCAGGCATTCGCCCTGTTCAACCAGATGTCCAGCCAGTTGACCGACTCCTACAGCATGCTCGAAGCCCGGGTCACCGAGCTCAAGGGCGAGCTGGCCGTGGTCAGTGCCCAGCGCATGCAGGAACTGGCGGAAAAAGAACGCCTGGCCAACCGTCTGCAAAACCTCCTCGACCTGTTGCCCGGTGGCGTCATCGTCATCGACGGTCACGGCATTGTGTGCGAGGCCAATCCTGCCGCTATCGAATTGCTTGGCCTGCCGCTGGAAGGCGAGCTGTGGCGCCACGTCATCACCCGTTGCTTCGCGCCCCGTGAAGATGACGGTCACGAAATTTCCTTGAAAAACGGTCGACGCCTGTCGATTGCCACCCGCTCGCTGGATGCCGAGCCCGGGCAGTTGGTGCTGCTCAACGACCTGACTGAAACCCGTCACTTGCAGGATCAGCTGGCGCGCCACGAGCGCCTGTCGTCCCTGGGGCGGATGGTCGCGTCCCTGGCTCACCAGATCCGCACACCGTTGTCTGCCGCGTTGCTGTACGCCAGTCATTTGACCGAGCAGGAACTGCCGGTCGCGACCCAGCAGCGTTTTGCCGGTCGCCTCAAGGAGCGTCTGCATGAGCTGGAGCATCAGGTGCGCGACATGCTGGTCTTCGCCCGTGGCGAGCTGCCGCTGACCGACCGTGTCACGCCGAATGCCTTGATGCTGTCGTTGCAGGCCGCGGCGCTGACCCATGTGCAGGATCTGCCGATCCGCTGGCAATGCGACAGCCATGCCGGCGAGTTGCTGTGCAATCGCGACACGCTGGTCGGGGCGCTGCTCAATCTGATTGAAAACGCCATTCAGGCGAGTGCCGGTGAGGTGCGTCTGAAGGTGCATTGCTATACCCGCGACAACACCTTGCGTTTGTGTGTCAGCGACAGCGGCAGCGGTATTGATGCGGCGGTGCTGGCGCGGCTGGGCGAGCCGTTTTTCACCACCAAAGTCACCGGGACCGGCCTGGGCCTGACCGTGGTCAAGGCCGTGGCGCGTGCGCATCAGGGAGAATTGCAGCTGCGTTCGCGGGTCGGGCGCGGTACGTGCGCGCAGGTCATCCTGCCGTTGTTTTCTGCTGTTCAGGGAGCTGAGTGAAGGTCATGGGCATCAAGGTTCTGCTGGTCGAGGACGACCGCTCGTTGCGTGAAGCGCTGGCCGATACGCTGCTGCTGGCCGGTCACGACTATCACGCAGTGGGTTCGGCCGAAGAGGCGCTGAGCGCCGTCGAGCGCGAAGCGTTCAGTCTGGTGGTCAGCGACGTCAACATGCCGGGCATGGACGGCCATCAATTGCTCGGCCTGCTGCGCGCGCGACAGCCGCAATTGCCGGTGCTTCTGATGACCGCCCATGGTGCGGTCGAGCGCGCGGTCGATGCGATGCGTCAAGGCGCGGCGGATTATCTGGTCAAGCCGTTCGAACCCAAGGCTCTGCTGGATCTGGTAGCCCGTCACGCCTTGGGCAGCCTTGGCGTCAGTGATGCCGAAGGCCCGGTCGCGGTCGAGCCTGCCAGTGCGCAATTGCTGGATCTGGCAGCGCGGGTCGCGCGCAGTGATTCTACCGTGCTGATTTCCGGCGAGTCCGGTACTGGCAAGGAAGTATTGGCGCGTTACATCCACCAGCAATCCCATCGCGCCAGTCAGCCGTTCATTGCGATCAACTGTGCGGCGATCCCGGACAACATGCTCGAAGCCACCCTGTTCGGTCACGAAAAAGGCTCGTTCACCGGCGCCATTGCGGCCCAGGCCGGCAAGTTCGAACAGGCGGACGGCGGCACCATTCTGCTCGATGAAATTTCCGAAATGCCCCTCGGCCTGCAAGCCAAACTGCTGCGGGTGTTGCAGGAGCGGGAAGTGGAGCGGGTCGGCGCCCGCAAGCCGATCACCCTGGATATCCGCGTGGTAGCGACCACCAACCGTGATCTGGCCGGCGAAGTGGCGGCGGGGCGCTTCCGTGAAGACCTCTATTATCGTCTGTCGGTATTTCCGCTGGCCTGGCGTCCGCTGCGCGAGCGCACCGCCGATATCCTGCCGCTGGCCGAGCGTCTGTTGGCCAAACACGTCAATAAAATGAAGCATGCGATGGCGAAGTTCTCGCCCGAGGCGCAAGCGTGCCTGATCGGTTATCCGTGGCCGGGCAATGTGCGCGAGCTGGATAACGCGATCCAGCGGGCCTTGATTCTGCAGCAGGGCGGCTTGATCCAGCCACAGGATTTCTGCCTCTCCGGGCCTGCGTTATTCGCGCCATTGCCGGCGGCCGTTCCGGTTGCGCCGGTCATTCGTGAAGTCGAAATCGAGGCGGATTCGGCCGGTGCACTGGGCGATGACCTGCGTCGCCGCGAGTTTCAGATGATCATCGACACCCTGCGTACCGAGCGCGGCCGGCGCAAGGAAGCCGCGGAAAAACTCGGCATCAGCCCGCGCACCCTGCGTTACAAACTGGCGCAAATGCGCGATGCGGGCATGGATGTCGAAGGCTACCTGTTCGCCACCTGACGGGTGGCGCAAACGTTTGAAACGGCTTTTATGAAAGCGGTGCCCATGAGCTGGCACCGTTGTTGCTAACACCTGAGTACCCGCCGAGTGAGTGTCAAAAAATTGCGGGCCGCCCAAGAGAGTAGACCATGAGCCAAGGTATTGAATTTAATCGGTTGATGATGGACATGAAGGCCATGCAAATGGACGCCATGTCGAAGCCGAAATCGACTTCCGCTGTCCCGGAAGTGGCAGGCAGCAACTTTTCCGACATGCTCGGTCAAGCCATCAACAAAGTGAACGATACCCAGCAGGCGTCGAGCCAATTGGCCAACGCGTTCGAGATCGGCAAGAGCGGCGTCGATCTAACGGACGTGATGATTGCCTCGCAGAAAGCCAGCGTATCGTTCCAGGCCCTGACCCAGGTGCGCAACAAGCTGGTTCAGGCTTATCAAGACATCATGCAGATGCCGGTTTAAGGACGAGATTGAGTCATGGCAGAAGCAGTCGCCGATAACGTTCCGGCCAAGGCCACCCCGATAGACGGCAAACCGCCGCTGTTCGGCCTGTCCTTCCTGGAAAACCTCTCCGAGATGACCGTGCTGCGTCAGGTGGGCCTGTTGGTCGGCCTGGCCGCGAGCGTGGCGATTGGCTTTGCCGTGGTGCTGTGGTCGCAGCAACCGGACTACCGGCCTCTGTACGGCAGCCTTGCCGGCATGGACGCCAAGCAGGTCATGGACACCCTGGCCTCCGCCGACATTCCCTACACCGTCGAACCGAATTCCGGCGCCTTGCTGGTCAAGGCCGATGACCTGTCCCGTGCGCGGCTCAAGCTCGCGGCCGCTGGTGTCACTCCCAGCGACGGCAACATCGGTTTTGAAATCCTCGACAAGGAACAGGGTCTGGGCACCAGCCAGTTCATGGAAGCGACCCGTTATCGTCGCGGCCTCGAAGGCGAACTGGCCCGCACCATCTCCAGCCTGAACAACGTCAAGGGCGCGCGCGTTCACCTGGCGATCCCGAAAAGCTCGGTGTTCGTGCGTGACGAACGCAAGCCAAGCGCTTCGGTACTGGTCGAGCTGTACTCCGGTCGTTCGCTGGAGCCAGGCCAAGTGGTTGCCATCATCAACCTGGTGGCGACCTCCGTTCCCGAGCTGAGCAAGTCGCAGATCACCGTCGTCGACCAGAAGGGCAACCTGCTGTCGGATCAGGCGGAAAACTCCGAAATGACCATGGCCGGCAAGCAGTTCGACTACAGCCGCCGCATGGAAAGCATGCTCACCCAGCGCGTGCACAACATTCTGCAACCGGTACTGGGCAACGATCGCTACAAGGCTGAAGTCTCGGCCGACGTCGATTTCAGTGCCGTCGAGTCGACTGCCGAGCAGTTCAACCCGGATCAACCGGCCCTGCGCAGCGAACAGTCGGTCAACGAACAACGCACTGCCAGCAATGGCCCGCAAGGTGTGCCGGGTGCCTTGAGCAACCAGCCACCTTCGCCGGCTTCGGCGCCGCAGACCACCGGTGGTGCAGCCGCCCCGGCGAGCATGGTGCAGCCAGGCCAGCCACTGGTTGATGCCAACGGTCAGCAGATCATGGACCCGGCCACCGGCCAGCCGATGCTCGCGCCGTATCCGGCGGACAAGCGTCAACAATCCACCAAGAACTTCGAGCTCGACCGCTCCATCAGCCACACCAAACAGCAGCAGGGTCGCCTGAATCGCCTGTCGGTGTCGGTGGTGGTGGACGATCAGGTCAAGATCAACCCGGCCAATGGTGAAACCACCCGTGCGCCGTGGAGCGCCGACGAATTGGCGCGCTTCACCCGTCTGGTACAGGACGCCGTCGGCTTCGACGCCAGCCGTGGCGACAGCGTCAGCGTGATCAACATGCCGTTCTCCGCCGAGCGCGGCGAAGTGATCGCTGACATTCCGTTCTACTCCCAGCCATGGTTCTGGGACATCGTCAAACAAGTGCTGGGCGTGTTGTTCATCCTGGTGCTGGTGTTCGGCGTGCTGCGTCCGGTGCTCAACAACATCACCGGTGGCGGCAAAAGCAAGGAGTTGGCCGGTCTGGGCGGCGACATGGAACTCGGTGGCATGGGCGGTCTGGATGGTGAACTGTCCAACGATCGCGTCAGCCTCGGCGGCCCGACCAGCATCCTGCTGCCGAGCCCGAGCGAGGGTTATGACGCTCAGTTGAACGCAATCAAGAGTCTGGTGGCAGAAGACCCGGGTCGTGTGGCCCAGGTCGTGAAAGAGTGGATTAACGCAGATGAGTGATAACCGAGCCGCCGTCGCCAAACTGTCCCGGGTCGATAAAGCCGCGATTCTGCTGCTGTCCCTGGGTTCGACCGATGCCGCACAAGTGCTGCGCCACATGGGCCCCAAAGAGGTCCAGCGAGTTGGCGTGGCCATGGCCCAGATGGGCAACGTCCACCGTGAGCAGGTCGAGCAGGTCATGAGCGAGTTCGTCGACATCGTCGGCGACCAGACCAGCCTGGGCGTCGGCTCCGACGACTACGTGCGCAAAATGCTCACCCAGGCCCTGGGTGAAGACAAGGCCAACGGCCTGATCGACCGCATTCTGCTGGGCGGTAACACCAGTGGTCTCGACAGCCTGAAATGGATGGAGCCGCGCGCCGTTGCCGACGTGATCCGTTACGAACACCCGCAGATCCAGGCGATCGTGGTCGCGTACCTCGATCCGGATCAGGCCGGTGAAGTGCTGGGCAACTTCGACCACAAGGTACGTCTGGACATCATCCTGCGCGTCTCGTCGTTGAACACCGTGCAGCCGGCCGCGCTGAAAGAATTGAACCAGATCCTCGAGAAGCAGTTCTCCGGCAACTCGAACGCCTCGCGCACCACCCTGGGTGGTATCAAGCGGGCGGCGGACATCATGAACTTCCTCGACAGCTCGATCGAAGGCCAGCTCATGGACTCGATCCGCGAAGTCGACGAAGACCTGTCCGGTCAGATCGAAGACCTTATGTTCGTGTTCAACAACCTGGCCGATGTCGACGACCGCGGTATCCAGGCGCTGCTGCGCGAAGTCTCTTCCGATGTGCTGGTGCTGGCCCTCAAGGGGTCGGACGAAGGCGTCAAGGAGAAGATCTTCAAGAACATGTCCAAGCGTGCCGCCGAACTGCTGCGCGACGACCTCGAGGCCAAGGGCCCGGTGCGCGTCAGCGACGTGGAGACCGCGCAGAAGGAAATCCTCACCATCGCCCGCCGTATGGCCGAAGCCGGAGAAATCGTGCTCGGTGGCAAGGGCGGCGAGGAAATGATCTAAGCCCATGGACAAGCATGACGACGATGTGACGGACCTGATCCGTGCCCGGGACGTCCGCGGTTTCGAAACCTGGGCAATCCCGAGCTTCGATCCGCCGGCACCGGACCCCGAGCCGGAACCGGAGCCCGAACCGCCGGAAATGGAAGAAGTGCCGCTGGAAGAAGTCCAGCCACTGACGCTGGAAGAACTCGAAAGCATCCGTCAGGAGGCCTACAACGAGGGCTTCGCCATCGGTGAAAAGGAAGGCTTTCACAGCGCCACCCTCAAGGTGCGCCAGGAAGCCGAAGTGGTCCTGTCGGCCAAGGTCGACAGCCTTGAGCAATTGATGGCGCACCTGTTTGAGCCCATCGCCGAGCAAGACACCCAGATCGAAAAGTCGCTGGTCGACCTCGTGCAGCACATCGCCCGTCAGGTGATTCAGCGCGAACTGGCCATCGACTCGACGCAGATCGAACACGTCATGCGCGACGCGCTCAAGCTGTTGCCGCTGGGCGTGGGCAATGTGCGGCTGTACGTCAATCCGCAGGATTTCGAACAGGTCAAAGCCCTGCGCGAACGTCATGAGGAAACCTGGCGCATCGTCGAGGACGAAACCTTGCTGCCGGGCGGTTGCCGGGTCGAGACCGACCACAGCCGGATCGACGCCAGTATCGAAACCCGCGTCAGCCAGGTCATGGCCAAGCTGTTCGACCAGTTGCACGAGCAGGCCCTGCACCCGGCCGCGCCGGACCTGAGCCTGGACTTGCCGGAAACGCCGAAACCGGCACCTGTCACTGACGAGCCGCTCGCGGACGCCCCCGATGCGCCTTGAACGCACCAGTTTCGCCAAGCGCCTGAGCACTTACGCCGAAGCCACCGAAATCGCCGGTGCGCCGATCCTCGAAGGGCGCCTGCTGCGCATGGTCGGCCTGACGCTCGAAGCTGAAGGCCTGCGCGCCGCCATGGGCACCCGCTGCATGGTGATCAACGACGACACCTATCACCCGTCCCAGGTGGAAGCCGAAGTCATGGGCTTCTCCGGCAGCAAGGTGTTCCTGATGCCGGTCGGCAGTGTGGCCGGCATTGCCCCGGGCGCCCGCGTGGTGCCGCTGGCCGACACCGGTCGCTTGCCGATGGGCATGAGCATGCTCGGTCGCGTGCTGGACGGTGCCGGACGTGCGCTGGACGGCAAGGGTGGCATGAAGGCCGAAGACTGGGTGCCGATGGACGGCCCGACGATCAACCCGCTCAACCGAGACCCGATCAGCGAACCGCTGGACGTCGGCATCCGTAGTATCAACGGATTGTTGACGGTCGGTCGCGGTCAGCGTCTGGGCCTGTTCGCCGGTACCGGTGTCGGTAAGTCGGTGTTGCTGGGCATGATGACCCGCTTCACCGAGGCCGACATTATCGTCGTCGGCCTGATCGGTGAGCGGGGTCGGGAAGTTAAAGAGTTCATCGAGCACATCCTCGGTGAAGAAGGCCTCAAGCGTTCCGTGGTGGTGGCGTCGCCGGCGGACGATGCGCCGCTGATGCGTCTGCGCGCGGCGATGTACTGCACGCGGATCGCCGAGTATTTCCGCGACAAGGGCAAGAACGTCCTGTTGCTGATGGATTCCCTGACCCGTTTCGCCCAGGCCCAGCGGGAAATTGCCCTGGCCATCGGTGAGCCGCCGGCGACCAAGGGCTATCCGCCGTCGGTATTCGCCAAACTGCCGAAACTGGTGGAGCGCGCCGGTAACGCGGAGAAGGGCGGTGGTTCGATCACAGCGTTCTATACCGTGCTGTCCGAGGGCGATGACCAGCAGGACCCGATTGCCGACTCCGCGCGGGGTGTACTTGACGGGCACATCGTGCTGTCCCGGCGGCTGGCTGAGGAAGGGCATTACCCGGCCATCGATATCGAAGCCTCGATCAGCCGGGTGATGCCGGCAGTCGTGGCGCCGGAACACATGCAGCGCGCGCAATACTTCAAGCAGCTGTGGTCGCGCTATCAACAGAGCCGCGACCTGATCAGCGTCGGCGCCTATGTCGCTGGTGGTGACCGCGAGACGGACCTTGCCATCAATCTGCAACCGCAACTGGTCAGATACCTGCGTCAGGGGCTCAACGACAAAATCAGCCTGGGTGAAAGCGAGGCGTACCTCGAAACGATTTTCGCCCCGGCGGCCGGCGGGTAACCGGTCATGGCCCTGAGTCGAGCCGCGCGTCTGGCGCCGGTGGTGGACATGGCCGAGAAGGCCGAGAAAACCGCCGTGCAACGCCTGGGCTACTTTCAGGGGCAGGTGAAAGTCGCCGAGAGCAAACTCGCCGACCTCAACGCCTTTCGTCTGGATTATTCGCAGCAGTGGATCGTGCGCGGCAGCACCGGCGTGACCGGCCAATGGCTGCTGGGTTTTCAGGGCTTCCTGGCGCAACTCGACACCGCCGTCGATCAGCAGCGCCAGAGCCTGCAATGGCACCAGAACAACCTGGACAAGGCCCGTGACGCCTGGCAACAGGCATTCGCCCGGGTCGAAGGTTTGCGCAAACTTGTACAACGCTATCGCGATGAAGCCCAGCGCGCTGAAGACAAGCGCGAACAGAAGCTGCTGGACGAGTTGTCCCAGCGTTTGCCGCGTCATGAGGCGTTTTGACGAGCCGATCTCTGACAGATCCCGACGCTATCGCGCCTTGCCCATGGCCCCTCCAAGTGCTAAACCTTGTACAAGTTCGTCAATGACAAGGAAGCCAGTACATGTCAGTCGTTACAGAAGTCTCTGCGGACAAGAAAAAACTGACGATTTCGGTCAAGGGGCGATTCGATTTCGCCAAGCATCAGGAATTTCGCCAATCCTACGAAAAAGAGCAGCCCGAATCGGTGATTGTCGACCTCAAGGAGGCGACCTATCTCGACAGTTCGGCGCTCGGCATGCTGCTTCTGCTGCGTGATCACGTCGGCGGTGACGACTCGGAAATTCGCGTGGTCAACAGCAGTTCCGACGTGAAAAAAATCCTCGCCATCTCCAACTTCGACAAATTGTTCGACATCAGTTGACGGCCATGCAGCCGCTAGAGCCGCTGACGATCCTGATCGCCGAAGACAGCGCCGCCGACCGGTTGTTGTTGTCGACCATCGTCCGTCGCCAGGGGCACGAGGTGCTGACGGCCACCCACGGTGCGGAGGCGGTCGAGACATTCATCCGGCAAAAACCGCATCTGGTGTTAATGGACGCCATGATGCCCGTCATGGATGGGTTCGAAGCTGCACGGCAGATCAAGAAGCTGGCGGGTGAAAACCTGGTGCCGATCATCTTCCTCACCTCGCTGACGGAAAGTGAAGCCCTGGCCCGTTGTCTTGAAGCCGGCGGTGACGACTTTCTGGCGAAGCCGTACAACCAGGTGATCCTCGCCGCCAAAATCAAGGCGATGGATCGCTTGCGACGTTTACAGGCCACGGTTCTTCAGCAGCGCGACCTGATCGCCAAGCACCACGACTATCTGCTCAACGAGCAACGGGTCGCCAAGGCCGTGTTCGACAAGGTCGCGCATTCTGGTTGCCTGAGCGCACCGAACATCCGTTACCTGCAATCACCCTATGCGCTGTTCAACGGCGATCTGCTGTTGGCCGCGTACACCCCGGCCGGCGACATGCATGTGTTGCTTGGCGACTTCACCGGGCATGGCTTGCCGGCGGCGGTCGGCGCCATGCCGCTTGCCGAGGTGTTCTATGGCATGACCGCCAAGGGTTACGGTCTGGCCGAGACCCTGCGGGAAATGAACGCCAAGCTCAAGCGCATCCTGCCGGTGGATATGTTCTGTTGCGCGACGCTGTTGTGCCTGAGTTTTCAGCGACGCTCGGTGGAGGTCTGGAACGGCGGCATGCCGGACGGCTATCTGCATTGCCTCGCCACCGGGGAGCGCACGCCGCTGGCGGCACGCCACCTGCCGCTGGGGGTGCTCAGCCCGCAGACTTTCGATGACCGCACCGAAGTTCACCCGATGGCGGTGGGCGACCGCGTGTTCCTGCTCTCGGACGGGGTCATCGACACCTGCGATGCCAACGATCAGTTGTTTGGTGTCGAGCGCCTGCACAAGGTGTTCGCTGCCAATCGCCAGCCGGATCGGCTGTTCGAGGACATCGAGCAGGCGTTGCAGGACTTTCGCGGTGAGGCCCGGGACGATGTGAGCATGGTCGAGGTCAGCCTGCTGGAGGCCGAGCAGATCAATCCATCGGCGCCGGTGTATTCCGACAGTGGCCAGTCCTGTCCGCTGGACTGGTCGGTGAGCTTCGAATTTCGCGGTGCCACGCTCAAGCGTTTCAATCCGCTGCCTTACCTGTTGCAGTTGCTGCTTGAGGTGCATGGCTTGCGGGCGCAGAGTGGCGCACTGTACAGCGTGCTGGCCGAGCTTTATTCCAATGCGCTGGAGCATGGTGTACTGGGCCTGGACTCGAGCCTCAAGCGCGATGCCTCGGGTTTCGCCCATTATTACGAGCAGCGCAATGCGCGACTTGAGGCCCTGCAGGACGGTTACGTGCGCGTGCATTTGCAGGTGCGGCCGGAAGGCGAGGGCGGTTGTCTGGTGGTGCGGGTCGAAGACAGCGGTCAGGGATTTGACGTCGCGCGCGTGATGGAGCGGCCGCTCGACGAAGTCCGTCTGTCAGGGCGCGGTGTCAGTCTGATCCGCCAATTGAGCAAAAATCCAAGCTGGTCAGACGATGGTCGCAGTGCCCGCGTGGAATTTTTCTGGGAGGCTCTGGCATAATCCGCGCATTCTTGATCAAGGAGTGAACAAGTGGCTGATACACAGGTGGACCACAAAGCGCTGAGCGCGCTGCGGGAAGTGATGGAAGACAGCTATCCGGAACTGCTGGATACCTTTCTCGCCGATTCCGAAAATCGCCTGCGGGAGTTGCAGCAGACTGCCGATGCCGACGCATTGTCTCGCGTTGCGCACAGCTTCAAGGGCAGCAGCAGCAACATGGGGGCGACCCGTCTTGCGGTGCTGTGCCAGGAGCTGGAACAGCATGCCAAAGACAAAAGCCCTTCTGAAATCATCAAGCTGGTCGCCGATATTCATCGCGAATTCGACGATGTGCGGCCCGTATATGTCGCCGAGCGGCAGCGCTCGCTGACGCACTGATTCTGCCGTCGGGCGGTTTTGCAGGTTTCCTGGCGAAACTGGCCCGGCACTTGCAGTCATCTATCCCAACTGTACCTACGATCCCAGTGCAGCGGAGACCGTGCCATGCCTGCAAGCCCCAACATTCTTCTTCAGACCGCCGCCCAGGCCAAGGCGCAAGCTGCCTCGGCCAAGTCATCGGCAGTGGCCGCAGAGCCCGGGGACAAGGCCTCCAGCTTCGCTCAGGTGTTCGCCGATCAAGGCCCGAACAAGCCCTCGGTGACCGTCGACAATTCGGTCAAGCCTGCCCGTGACAAGGTTGCCGACAACAGCGGCAAGAAAGACCTCGGCAAGGATCAGTCTGCCGCCCCGACGCCGGCGGTTGCCGATAGCGGCAAAGCCTTGCCCGCCGACAAACCGGCGACGGCGGCAACGGACGACAAGACCACGGCCGATGACGAAACGGCTGAAACAGCGCCGGCCCCCGTTGCCGAAACGGCGCCGGTGGACCCGGCACTGGTGGCGGCGGTGGAGCCCGTCGTCACGGCACCGGTGGTGGACACGCCGGTCGTCGAGACAGCTGCGCAACCGGAAACCGACAAACCTGCCGTGGCGGCATTGCCGGGTATGGTCAAGGATCCGGCGCCGGCCACTGACCCGGCCTTCGACCCCGAGGCGGATCCGCTGGATTCGCTTCCCGCCGTGCGCCTGGCGATGGAGCAGAGCGGTCACATTTCCGCTTCCAGCCAGTCCCAGCCCAAGGCCACCCCGGCCCAGGCTCAGGCCGACGGTGAATTGACCTCGGCGCAGAATTTCGCTGCCGGCATGGCCAGCATGCTGGATGTGCAGGCGGACAAGGACAGCACCAGTCAGGGCGGTGAAAAGGCGTTCAGCGGTTTGATCGATGACGGCCTGAAAGATCTGAAGACCGCCACCAGCGACACCCGCGTGGATGATTTCGCCAACCGTCTGGCGGCACTGACCCAGGCTGCCACACCGAAAACCGCCAATGCGGTGCCGGTGAACCAGCCGATCGCCATGCACCAGAACGGCTGGACCGAAGAAGTAGTCAACCGGGTCATGTACCTGTCGAGCAACAACCTGAAGGCCGCCGACATCCAGTTGCAGCCAGCCGAGCTTGGGCGTCTGGATATCCGGGTGAACATGGTGCCGGACCAGCAGACCCAGGTGACCTTCATGAGCGCGCATCCGAGCGTGCGTGAAGCCCTCGACGGTCAGATGCACCGCCTGCGCGACATGTTCAACCAGCAAGGCATGGGGCAGGTCGATGTCAACGTTTCCGACCAGAACCGTGGCTGGCAGGGCCAGGGTCAGGAACAGGCGCAGCAGGGGCAGAGTGGTCGCACCAGCGCTGCCGGCGGTCGCCTGGATTCGACTGAAGAAGAGTTGACGCCGACTGCTGTGGCTGAATCCGCTGTTCAGACCACTAGCGTGATAGGCAGCAGTGCCGTCGACTACTACGCCTGACACGACGCTGTACTCCTGTGGGGGCGGGCTTGCTCGCGAAATCGGTAAGACAAACAACACATCTGTTGAATGTTGAACCGCATTCGCGAGCAAGTCGAATCGTCGCACCGCCGCTCCCACATTGGTTTGTGGTGCTCTCCACGATGCTCCGACACTTCTGGCATAACACTTGCTCTTGCCTTGCCGTGCGACTGTGAAAACCCGATTAGTGACGGATTATTGGCATGGCGAAGAGCGAAGCTGCAGCAGTAAAAGACCCCGCAACCAAAGGCAAACTCAAGCTGATCATCATGATCGTGTTGGGTCTGTTGCTGGCCATCGGTACGTCCGTGGGGGCGACGTGGTTCTTCATGCACAGTGCCCAGAGCAAGCCTGCGGCGGCCGCCGAAGCGGCCCCGGTCGGCAAGCAGGCGGCGATTTTCGAGCCGATGGCGCCGGCCTTCGTGGCCAACTACAACCAGAACGGCCGTCAGCGCTACATGCAGGTGAGCATCACCATGCTGGCGCGCAATCAGGCGGATCTGGAAGCGCTCAAAGTGCACATGCCGGTGATCCGCAACAACCTGGTGATGCTCTTCTCCGGTCAGGATTTCGCCACGCTGGCGACCCCGGTCGGTCAAGAGATGTTGCGCCAGAAGGCCACAGCCAGCGTCCAGGAAGTGGCGCAGAAAGAGCTGGGCAAAGTGGTGATCGAACAGTTGCTTTTCACTAATTTCGTACTGCAGTAGGAACACGACATGGCCGTGCAGGATCTGCTGTCCCAGGATGAAATCGACGCGCTGTTGCATGGTGTCGACGATGGTCTGGTACAGACCGATAACGCTGCCGAACCCGGCAGTGTCAAAAGCTACGACCTGACCAGCCAGGATCGCATCGTCCGTGGACGCATGCCGACTCTGGAAATGATCAACGAGCGTTTTGCCCGCTACACCCGCATCAGCATGTTCAACATGCTGCGCCGCTCGGCGGACGTTGCCGTCGGTGGCGTACAGGTGATGAAGTTCGGCGAATACGTGCACTCGCTGTACGTGCCGACCAGCCTCAACCTGGTCAAGATCAAACCCCTGCGCGGCACCGCGCTGTTCATCCTCGACGCCAAACTGGTGTTCAAACTGGTGGACAACTTCTTCGGCGGCGACGGCCGTCACGCCAAGATCGAAGGGCGTGAATTCACCCCGACCGAGCTGCGCGTGGTGCGCATGGTGCTGGAGCAGGCGTTCGTCGACTTGAAGGAAGCCTGGCAGGCGATCATGGAAGTCAACTTCGAGTACATCAACTCGGAAGTGAACCCGGCCATGGCCAACATCGTCGGCCCGAGCGAAGCGATCGTGGTTTCCACGTTCCACATCGAACTCGACGGCGGTGGCGGCGATCTGCACGTGACCATGCCGTACTCGATGATTGAGCCGGTGCGCGAAATGCTCGACGCCGGTTTCCAGTCGGACCTCGACGACCAGGACGAACGCTGGGTCAATGCCCTGCGCCAGGACGTGCTCGACGTCGACGTGCCGATCGGTGCCACCGTGGCCCGCCGCCAGTTGAAGCTGCGCGACATCCTGCACATGCAGCCGGGTGACGTGATTCCGGTCGAGATGCCGGAAGACATGATCATGCGCGCCAACGGCGTGCCGGCCTTCAAGGTCAAGATGGGCTCGCACAAAGGCAACCTTGCGTTGCAGGTGATCGAGCCGATCGAGCGCCGCTGAAGCGGCGCCCTCACTCCCTGATTCTTTTACCGGTTTTTTGCCCGCCGAGGACAAATGATGAACGACGATATGAACACGCAGGACGATCAGGCACTGGCCGATGAATGGGCTGCCGCCCTGGAAGAAACCGGTGAAGCCGGGCAGGCCGACATCGACGCGCTGCTGGCCGCCGACGCAGGTACTTCGAGCTCCAACCGTCTGCCGATGGAAGAGTTCGGCAGCGTGCCGAAGAACAACGACCCGGTGACCCTCGACGGTCCGAACCTGGACGTGATCCTCGACATTCCGGTGTCGATCTCGATGGAAGTGGGCAGCACCGACATCAACATCCGCAACCTGCTGCAACTCAACCAGGGTTCGGTGATCGAGCTTGATCGTCTGGCCGGCGAGCCGCTGGACGTGCTGGTCAACGGCACCCTGATCGCTCACGGTGAAGTGGTGGTGGTCAACGAAAAGTTCGGCATCCGTCTGACCGACGTGATCAGCCCGAGCGAACGCATCAAGAAGCTGCGCTGAGTGAAAAAGGTTCTGGGGGCTTTGTTCGGCCTGGCACTGGCGTTGCCGTTCAGCGTGCTGGCGGCCGAGCCGGTGGCGACCACGGCAGCGGCGGCTGCGCCAGCCGTCAACAGCGGCGTGGCGGGGCAGTTGACGCAGCTGGTGCTGGGGCTGTTGCTGGTGCTGGGGTTGATCTTCTTCCTCGCCTGGCTGTTGCGCCGGGTGCAGCAGGCAGGTCCCGCCGGCAAGGGCCAGGTGATCGAGTTGATCGGTTCCCGCGCGCTCGGGCCGCGTGACCGTCTGATGCTGGTGCAGGTCGGTAACGAGCAGATTCTGCTCGGCCTCAGCCCCGGAACCATCACTGCGTTGCACGTGCTCAAAGAGCCGGTCGAGGTGCCGAGCACCGCCGACAAAGCGACTCCGGAATTTGCCCAGCATCTGTTGAAGATCCTCGGCAAGGATCAGAAGGATAAGAAGTAATGGGTGCGTTGCGCATCGTCTTGACCCTGGCGTTGATGTTGGCCGCGCCGCTGGCATTCGCCGCCGATCCGTTGTCGATCCCGGCGATCACCCTGGGCACCAACGCCGAGGGCGCGCAGGAGTACTCGGTCAGCCTGCAGATCCTGCTGATCATGACGGCGCTGAGCTTCATTCCGGCGGCCGTCATCCTGATGACCAGTTTCACCCGGATCATCATCGTCTTCTCGATCCTGCGTCAGGCCCTGGGCCTGCAGCAGACACCGTCGAACCAGATCCTCACCGGCATGGCGCTGTTCCTGACGCTATTCATCATGGCGCCAGTGTTTGATCGCGTGAACAACGATGCCTTGCAGCCGTACCTCGCGGAAAAGCTGACGGCCCAGCAGGCAGTGGAAAAGGCTCAGGTGCCGATCAAGGACTTCATGCTCGCCCAGACCCGCTCCAGCGACCTGGAGCTGTTCATGCGCCTGTCCAAACGCACCGACATCGCGACGCCGGATGCTGCGCCGCTGACCATTCTGGTGCCGGCCTTCGTGACGTCTGAGCTGAAGACCGCGTTCCAGATCGGCTTCATGATCTTCATCCCGTTCCTGATCATCGACCTGGTGGTCGCGAGCGTGCTGATGGCGATGGGTATGATGATGCTGTCGCCGCTGATCATCTCGCTGCCGTTCAAAATCATGCTGTTCGTGCTGGTGGATGGCTGGGCGCTGATCATCGGCACCCTGGCCAGCAGTTTCGGAGGTGTATCGCCATGACGCCAGAAGTAGCGGTCGACATCTTTCGCGAGGCCCTGTGGCTGACCACCATGATGGTGGCGATCCTGGTGGTGCCGAGCCTGTTGGTGGGCCTGCTGGTGTCGATGTTCCAGGCCGCCACCCAGATCAACGAACAGACCCTGAGCTTCCTGCCGCGTCTGCTGGTGATGCTGGTGACGCTGATCGTCGCCGGCCCGTGGCTGGTGCAGACGTTCATGGAATACATCACTCAGCTGTACAAAAACATTCCGATGGTCATCGGCTAAGCCATGCAATCGCTGCTTCAGCTGACCGATACCCAGATCAGTACCTGGGTGGCGACGTTCATGCTGCCGCTGTTTCGCGTCGCCTCGATGTTGATGGTGATGCCGGTCTTCGGAACCACGCTGGTGCCCCGGCGGATCCGTCTGTACTTCGCTTTTGCGATCACCGTGGTGATCACGCCCAACCTGCCGCCGATGCCGGCGGTCAGCCCTCTGGACCTCAGCGGTCTGCTGCTGATCGCCGAGCAGATTCTGGTCGGTGCAGTGCTGGGTTTCTCTCTGCAATTGTTCTTTCAGGCCTTCGTGGTGGCCGGGCAGATCGTCGCGATCCAGATGGGCATGGGCTTCGCGTCGATGATTGACCCTACCAACGGCGTGTCGGTGGCGGTGATCGGGCAGTTCTTCACGATGCTGGTGACCTTGCTGTTCCTGTCGATGAACGGGCACCTGGTGGTGTTCGAAGTGCTCACGGAAAGCTTCACCACGCTGCCGGTCGGCGGCGGGCTGATGACCACGCATTACTGGGAGCTGGCCGGCAAGCTCGGCTGGGTGCTGGGCGCCGCGTTGTTGCTGGTGCTGCCGGCAGTCACCGCGCTGCTGGTGGTCAACATCGCCTTTGGCGTGATGACCCGCGCTGCGCCACAGCTGAACATTTTCTCCATCGGCTTTCCGCTGACCCTGGTGCTCGGCCTGTTCATCGTCTGGGTCGGGCTGGCGGACATTCTCAATCAGTATCAACCGCTGGCCACCGAGGCCTTGCAGTTTTTACGCGAACTGGCAAAGGCGCGCTGAGTCATGGCTGAGAGCGAAAGCGGTCAGGACAAAACAGAAGACCCCACGGAGAAGCGCAAAAAGGACTCCCGGGAAAAGGGTGAGATTGCCCGTTCCAAGGAGCTCAACACCCTGGCGATCATGCTCGCCGGCTCTGCCGCACTGCTGATCTTTGGCGGGATGCTGGCGCAGGATTTGATGGACCTGATGCGCCAGAACTTCACGCTGTCGCGGGAAGTGATCATGGACGAGCGCTCCATGGCGACGTTCCTGATGAGCAGCGGATTGCAGGCGTTGCTGGCGATTCAGCCGATCATGATCACCCTGTTGCTGGCCGCTTTCCTCGGGCCGATCGCGCTGGGCGGCTGGCTGTTCGCCGCCGGTTCGCTGGCCCCCAAGTTCAGCCGGATGAACCCGGCGGCGGGCCTCAAGCGGATGTTCTCGATGAAGGCTGTGGTCGAACTGCTCAAGGCGCTGGCCAAGTTTCTCATCACCTTGGGCGTGGCGCTGGTGGTGCTCAATGCGGACATCGACGACCTGCTGCGCATCGCTCACGAGCCGCTGGACCGGGCGATCATTCACAGCTTGCAACTGGTGGGCTGGAGTTCCCTGTGGCTGGCCTGCGGGTTGATCATCATCGCCGCCGTCGACGTGCCCGTGCAGATCTGGGAGAGCATCAAAAAGCTCAAGATGACCAAGCAGGAAGTGCGCGACGAGCACAAGGACCAGGAAGGTCGGCCAGAGGTCAAACAACGCATTCGCCAGCTCCAGCGCGAGATGTCGCAGCGCCGGATGATGGCGGCGATCCCGGATGCCGACGTGGTCATCACCAACCCGACCCACTACGCGGTGGCGCTCAAGTACGACGCCGAGAAGGGCGGGGCGCCAATGCTGCTGGCCAAGGGCAGCGACTTCCTGGCGCTGAAGATCCGCGAAATCGCCGTGGCCAACAACGTCATGCTCCTCGAATCGCCAGCCTTGGCGCGTTCCATCTACTACTCCACGGAGCTGGAAGAAGAAATCCCCGGTGGCCTGTACCTGGCGGTCGCTCAGGTCCTGGCCTACGTCTACCAGATCCGCCAGCACCGCGCGGGCAAGGGCAAATTCCCGGAACCGCTCAAGGACGATCTGCCGATCCCGCCGGATCTGCGGCGCGATTCCTGATTGTGATGAAGCAAAAAAAACCGCCTCCGGTTGAAACTGGTGGCGGTTTTTTCATGCCTGATGACCTGTGTTGCTTGTGCGGTCGCTTTCGCGGGCAAGTCGAATCGTCGCACCGCCGCTCCCACAGTGATTTGTGGTGTGCTCATATTTTCCGAGCGACGCCAAACCTGTGGGAGCGGTCTTGCCCGCGAAGGCGTCAATCGCCACGGCACATCTATCAAGCCTTTACGCGGAAGTCTGCGACGGCGGTATCTCCAGATTATCCAGCACCCGATTCACTGCCAGCTCCCCGAGCATGATCAGTTGCCCAATCCCCACCAGCGTCCTGCGCTGCGAGGCGGGCATGAGGTGGGTGAAGTCATTGACGATGGTTCTGGCTGAAGCCAGGGTTTCGCAGGCATCGGCCAGCAGTTCTTCGTTTTTGAAGTCCGCGGTGACGGCGTACATTCTGCGGGTCTTGCGCGGTGGTGGCGTGTAGCCGGGCGGGCAGAGATAGTGATCGAGGGCGCGGTCGGCGGCTTCGTGAAGCTTTCTGGAATCGGCGGATTCGTAGGGCGAGGCGGGATCGGTTTCGGGTGGGTTGGGTGTGGGTTTGATCATGGTGAAGCTCCTTTGGGTGGAGCCGCCAAATCGAGTCGCTAAACAGGAAGGGTGGCGGCTGTACGCAGGTTAGCGAACCGGTCAAAGGCACCCGGCAGACCGCAAGGGTCTCCCGCATACAGCCACCATAACGAAATTGCAGACATACGGATCCGCAACGAAGCCAGGAACGCTGGTGCACCTTTAAATTGAGCCGAGTCGCTAAACCCGATCGCTGATTCGTCAGCGACCGATCCACAATAGAACCCGACCCCAAGGCGCACAAGCCGGCGGATTCTGGCGTAGCTGTAGGCAATGGCGCAAGGATTCGTGGCCTCGGAGGCGTGTCTTGAGGTGTCTTTTAAACGCCAGAGTTTAAAAGACAATGGGTGCCGTCGGTCTGAAACGTCCCGCGACCTGTTAGTTCTGACAGTAGACGCGTGTTGTGCCCGGGCGCCTTATAAATCCGGAATTCACGCCGTTGCCTATTCGCACTCCGCGAACGCAGTGGTTGATAACTCATTCACTTGAAATCGGGGATAGAACATGACAAGGCGCGTTTACCGAAAACTGCCGGGCATGGAGATGGAGTTCGTTTCAGGGAAACTGGAAAGGGACGCAGGCGAGCGGGCCATCTTCTATGAGGCGACGTTCGACCTGAAGCTGGACTTTCTCAACTTTCTGGTCATGGCTAATCAGTTCATTGCGAATTATCTGGATAAGCCCATCAATGCGATTCGGCCTGAACTGGCCGGGTTTGCGTATCACTACTCCTACAACTACTTCTTTGGTGCGGCCGGTAATATCAGCGATAACCCGTCGTTGTTCGCTCTCTTCACCGACCCTGGTTACTACATGGACCAATGGGCGAGTGATGGCGGGCCCGTAGAGCAACGATATGGAAAACCCTCGTTCACGGTGGTCGGCAACCAATTGCGCATCACGACGCGGCAGTACTTTCGGCTGGATGCGGGGGCTCCTCCGATTGAAATCAGCGACCTGCCATTCATGCGTTTCGAATGGGCATTGAATCTGATGGAAGGTCATGCGAAGTCCACTGATGTCGCGCCTGTCACCATGGTGGTACTGATGTATACGGAGGAGGACGTTGTCGATGTTGGTGGTCACAGCGTGTTCAGGGGCGCGCGCTATCTGGATAATGCAGCCCTCTCTTTCGGACCGATCACTTCGGCGCACATTCTGGTAGCCAGTTGACTATCGGGAATTCATCTCAGTGAACATCGCTGAACAGGGGCGGGCGCACGACGTGCGTGCCGCCCCTTTGTGCATTCATCACCCCTCTGTTTCAAGCCTTGGCAAAAGTTGGAAGGCTTCTTGCAGTAGCCGCCGTGCGCCTGCTTCGGGCGTCAAAAGTTTGCTTTAAAGGAACGGGGAAAACCGGTGGATCGCTCTCAGTTATTCAACACTGCTCGCTCGAATGTTGCCGACCTCAGTCGAGGCAATCTGGGTGTGCCGCTGTTGCTGCTGGTGATGCTGGCGATGATGATGTTGCCGGTGCCGCCGTTCCTGCTCGACGTGTTCTTCACCTTCAACATTGCCCTGTCGATCGTCGTGCTGCTGGTCTGCGTGTACGCCTTGCGGCCGCTGGATTTTGCGGTGTTTCCGACGATCCTGCTGGTAGCGACGCTGTTGCGACTGGCGCTGAACGTGGCGTCGACGCGGGTGGTGATGCTCCACGGTCAGGACGGCCACGCCGCTGCCGGTAAGGTGATTCAGGCCTTCGGTGAGGTGGTGATCGGCGGTAACTACGTGGTCGGTATCGTGGTCTTCGCGATCTTGATGATCATCAACTTCGTCGTGGTGACCAAGGGTGCGGGCCGGATCTCCGAGGTCAGCGCGCGTTTCACCCTCGACGCGATGCCCGGCAAGCAAATGGCGATCGACGCCGACCTCAACGCCGGTCTGATCGATCAGGCCCAAGCCAAGGCCCGTCGTCAGGAAGTGGCCCAGGAGGCAGAGTTCTACGGTTCGATGGACGGTGCCAGCAAGTTCGTGCGCGGTGACGCCATCGCCGGCCTGCTGATTCTGTTCATCAACCTCATCGGCGGCATGGCCGTCGGTATCTTCCAGCACAACATGACTTTCGCCGACGCCGGCAAGGTTTACGCCTTGCTGACCATCGGTGACGGTTTAGTGGCGCAATTGCCATCACTGTTGTTATCTACAGCGGCGGCGATCATGGTGACCCGTGCTTCCGGCTCGGAAGACATGGGCAAGCAGATCAATCGCCAGATGTTCGCCTCGCCCAAAGCGCTGGCGGTGGCTGCCGGTCTGATGGCGGTCATGGGCCTGGTGCCGGGCATGCCGCACTTCTCGTTCCTGACCATGGCTGCACTGGCGGCCGGTGGCGCTTACCTGTTCTGGAAGAAGCAGAACGTGGCCAAGGTCATCGCGCTGGAAGAGGTCAAGCGCCAGCAGGAACTGCTGCCGTCGCCGGCCCGCGCCATGGAAACCAAGGAGCTGGGCTGGGACGACGTGACTCCGATCGACATGATCGGCCTGGAAGTCGGCTACCGCCTGATTCCGTTGGTGGACCGCAACCAGGGCGGGCAATTGCTGGCGCGGATCAAGGGCGTGCGCAAGAAGCTCTCGCAGGATCTGGGCTTTTTGATGCCGACCGTGCACATCCGCGACAACCTCGACCTGGCGCCGAGCGCCTATCGCCTGACCCTGATGGGCGTGATCCTGGCCGAAGCCGAGATCTACCCGGATCGCGAACTTGCGATCAACCCGGGTCAGGTCTACGGCTCGCTCAACGGCATTACCGCCAAAGATCCGGCTTTCGGCCTGGAGGCGGTGTGGATCGAAGTCAGCCAGCGCGCGCAGGCGCAATCGCTCGGTTACACCGTGGTCGATGCCAGCACCGTGGTTGCGACTCACTTGAACCAGATTCTGTACAAGCACTCCAGCGAGCTGATCGGCCACGAAGAAGTGCAGCAATTGATGCAATTGCTGGCCAAGAGCTCGCCGAAACTGGCTGAAGAGCTGGTGCCGGGCGTGGTCACGCTGTCGCAGTTGCTCAAGGTATTGCAGGCGTTGCTGGCCGAACACGTGCCGGTGCGCGATATCCGCAGCATTGCCGAAGCCATCGCCAACAATGCCGCCAAGAGTCAAGATACCGCCGCTTTGGTGGCCGCTGTGCGGGTCGGCGTATCTCGCGCCATCGTCCAAAGCATTGTAGGGACTGAGTCGGAGCTGCCAGTTATCACGCTGGAGCCAAGGTTGGAACAAATATTGCTCAATAGTCTGCAGAAGGCAGGACAAGGCTCGGAAGAGGGCGTTCTGCTGGAGCCGAGCATGGCCGAGAAGCTGCAGCGTTCGCTGATCGAAGCGGCGCAGCGCCAGGAAATGCAAGGTCAGCCGGTGATCCTGTTGGTAGCAGGCCCGGTACGCGCGATGCTCTCGCGCTTCGGTCGCCTGGCAGTTCCCGGACTGCACGTGCTGGCCTACCAGGAAATTCCGGACAACAAGCAAGTGACCATCGTTGCGACAGTAGGGCCCAACGGCTGAGGTAGTGGTTTATGCAAGTTAAGCGTTTTTTCGCCGCCGATATGCGTCAGGCCATGAAGCTGGTTCGTGATGAGCTGGGCGCTGATGCCGCCATCATTGGCAACCGCCGCATCGCCGGCGGCGTCGAGCTGACGGCGGCGCTCGATTACAAACTGTCGGCGCTGGCCCCGCGCGTTCCGAACATGGAACTCGAGGATGAGCTGCGCAAGACCCAGTCGCGCATCGTCACCGCCCAGGCCGAACTGAGCCTGCGTGGCGAAGCCGACGGCAACACCAATCGCCAGTTGTTCGCCGGGCTGCCGTTGACGGCCGGCCTGCCGCTGACCGCTGCTGAACCCCTGACCGAACCCACTTACGAGGCGCCGGCCCGCCCAGCCCCGGCGCCTGCACCGGCCGCCGCTGGCGTCGACCCGCGTGCACTGGACTCGATGCGCTTCGAGCTCAACAGCCTGCGCGAACTGATGGAAGTGCAACTCGGCACCCTGGCCTGGAACCAGCTGCAAGGCAGCCGTCCGGCTCAGGCCAATCTGTACCGTCGTCTGCAACGCATCGGTTTGTCCGGCCCGTTGTCCCGCGATCTGCTGTCGATGATCACCGAGATCGACGAACCGCGTCAGGCCTGGCGCATGTTGCTGGCGCACCTGGCACGAATGATTGCCGTACCGGAAGTCGAGCCGTTGGAAGAGGGTGGGGTGATTGCCATGGTCGGCCCGGCCGGCATGGGCAAGACCACCACCCTGGCCAAACTGGCCGCCCGCTACGTGCTCAAGTACGGCGCGCAGAACATCGCGCTGGTGAGCATGGACAGTTTCCGTATCGGCGCGCAGGAGCAGCTCAAGACTCTGGGCCGCATCCTTAACGTTTCGGTGACCCACGTCGATCCGGGCCAGTCCCTGGTGCAGGCGCTGGATCCACTGCTGCGCAAACGCGTGGTGCTGATCGATACCGCCGGCCTGCAAGCCAGCGATCCGGCGCTGCGCATGCAGCTGGAAAGCCTGGCCGGTCGTGGCATTCGGTCGAAAAATTATCTGGTGCTGGCAACCACCAGCCAGAAACAGGTTCTAACCGCCGCGTATCACAGTTACAAGCGTTGCGGGCTCGCCGGCTGCATCCTGACTAAACTGGATGAGACGGCCAGTCTTGGCGAAGTGCTGAGCCTGGCGATCAGTCACGAACTGCCGGTCGCCTACCTGACCGATGGGCCGCGTATTCCGGATGATCTGCATCTGCCGCGCCGTCATCAACTGGTCAGCCGCGCCGTCAGTGTGCAAATGCAGGAAGAACCCAGCGAAGAAGCCATGGCTGACATGTTCGCTGATATCTACCACAGTCCGACCAAGCAGGTTGGCTGAGGTAATGAACCGTTTTTGTACCTACATCGATGGTCTGCCATGCATTGTTCCGGTTGTGAACGCGCAGCCAGTAATGTGGCCTCCGTCTATGCAAGACAAGGTAAAGAAATAACATGGGCAGCATGCATCCCGTACAGGTGATCGCGGTGACCGGCGGCAAAGGTGGCGTCGGCAAGACTAATGTGTCAGTGAACTTGTCCCTGGCGCTGGCAGAGCTTGGCCGTCGGGTCATGCTGCTGGACGCCGACCTGGGGCTGGCGAACGTCGACGTTCTGCTGGGCCTCACCCCCAAACGCACTCTGGCCGACGTGATCGAAGGCCGCTGCGAGCTGCGCGACGTGCTGTTGCAGGGCCCCGGCGGGATCCGCATCGTGCCGGCCGCTTCCGGCACCCAGAGCATGGTTCACCTGAGCCCGGCCCAGCATGCCGGCCTGATCCAGGCGTTCAGCGACATCGGCGACAACCTCGACGTGCTGGTGATCGACACCGCTGCGGGTATCGGTGACTCGGTAGTCAGTTTCGTTCGCGCAGCCCAGGAAGTGTTGCTGGTGGTCTGCGACGAGCCGACCTCGATCACCGACGCTTACGCGCTGATCAAACTGCTCAACCGCGACTACGGCATGAACCGCTTCCGCGTCCTGGCCAACATGGCCCAGAGCCCGCAGGAAGGTCGCAACCTGTTCGCCAAGTTGACCAAGGTCACGGATCGCTTCCTCGACGTCGCCCTACAATACGTCGGCGCGGTGCCGTACGACGAAAGCGTGCGCAAGGCGGTGCAGAAGCAGCGTGCGGTCTATGAAGCCTTCCCGCGTTCCAAGTGCGCGCTGGCGTTCAAGGCGATCGCACAGAAGGTCGACACCTGGCCGCTGCCCGCCAACCCGCGCGGCCACCTCGAATTTTTCGTCGAGCGCCTCGTGCAGCAAACGGCAGGACCTGTGCTATGACCGCCAGCGGTATGAACCTTTACAAAAAGTCGGCGCGTGACGCGCAGTACGAGCTGATCGAGCGTTACGCGCCACTGGTCAAACGCATCGCCTATCACTTGCTGGCGCGATTGCCGGCCAGTGTGCAGGTCGAAGACCTGATCCAGGCCGGGATGATCGGCCTGCTCGAAGTCTCGACCAAATACGACGCCAGCAAGGGCGCCAGTTTTGAAACGTACGCGGGCATCCGGATCCGCGGTGCGATGCTCGATGAAGTCCGAAAAGGGGATTGGGCACCGCGCTCGGTTCACCGCAACACCCGTATGGTCAGCGACGCAATTCGCTCGATTGAAGCTAAAACCGGCCGTGACGCTAAAGATCACGAAGTTGCGGCCGAACTCCAATTGAGTCTCGACGATTACTACGGGATTTTGAACGACACCCTGGGCAGCCGGCTGTTCAGTTTCGACGACCTGTTGCAGGACGGCGAACACGAAGGGCTGCACGAGGATGGCGCCAGTGCTCATCTGGAGCCGTCGCGCGATCTGGAAGACGAACGTTTCCAGGCCGCGCTGGCGGACGCGATTGCCAATTTGCCGGAGCGTGAGCGACTGGTGTTGGCGCTGTACTACGACGAAGAGCTGAACCTCAAGGAGATCGGTGAAGTCCTTGGCGTCAGTGAATCGCGGGTCAGCCAGTTACACAGCCAGTGCGCGGCCCGCTTGCGGGGGCGTTTGGGGGAGTGGCGAGCGCGCTGAAGGCAGTGTGGGGACACTGCGAACGAGGCTGGTGCGGTGGTGAACGGCACCGGTCTCGATCTGTTGTGCTCCAGACAGTCATCGAGTGTTTTGCCGGATTGATTGAAATGGCGCGTCCAGGTGCTGGGCGCGTTTAAGACTGCTTGGAGGTCGAATTGAACAAAGACATGAAAATCCTCATCGTTGATGACTTCTCAACGATGCGGCGGATCATCAAGAACCTGTTGCGTGATCTGGGGTTCACCAACACCGTTGAAGCCGACGATGGCACCACTGCCATTCCGGTGCTCAACAGCGGCAGCATCGACTTTCTGGTGACCGACTGGAACATGCCCGGCATGACCGGTATCGACCTGCTGCGCCACGTGCGCGCCGATGAAAAGCTCAAGCACCTGCCGGTGCTGATGGTGACCGCTGAAGCCAAGCGCGAGCAGATCATCGAGGCGGCCCAGGCCGGCGTGAACGGCTATGTGGTCAAACCTTTCACGGCCCAGGCGTTGAAAGAAAAAATCGAGAAGATTTTCGAACGCATCGGCTGATGAACGCGCGGGGGAGCTATGGAGCATAACGAATCTTCACAGGGCGATTTTGAGTCGACCCTGAAAAAACACGCGGTCGAACTGGTCGAAAGCCTTGAAAAAGGCAAGTTCGGCGACGCGGTGCAACTGATCCATGAGCTCAATCAGACCCGTGACCGTGGCCTGTACCAGGAAGTGGGCAAGCTCACACGTGAACTGCACAGTGCGATCGTCAATTTCCAGATCGATCCGCACATGCCGCAGGCTGAGGAAGTGTCGCAGATTACCGACGCTACCGAGCGCCTGGGCTACGTGGTCAAACTGACCGAAGCTGCCGCCAACCGCACCATGGATCTGGTGGAAAGCGCGACCCCTGTGGTCAATGGCCTGGCTGACGAAGCCCAGGCCTTGAGCGCCGATTGGGGCCGTTTCATGCGTCGTGAGGTCGGGGCTGAAGAGTTCCGTGAACTGGCGCGCCGGGTCGACGGTTTTCTGGCACGCAGCAGCGCGGACAACCGCGCGGTGTCGAGCAATCTGAATGACATTCTGCTCGCCCAGGATTACCAGGACCTCACCGGCCAGGTGATCAAGCGCGTGACCCAATTGGTCACCGAAGTCGAAAGCAACCTGCTCAAGCTCGTGCTCATGGCCAGCCAGGTGGACCGCTTTGCGGGCATCGAACATGACCGTGCGGCGATGCTTGCTGAAAAAGATCCACAAAAACATCTCTCGCAGGGTGAAGGTCCGCAGATTCATGCCGATAAACGAGAAGACGTTGTGTCCGGTCAGGACGATGTGGACGATTTGTTATCCAGCCTTGGATTCTAGAGTTTTGGAATTATAGGTTTTTTGGGTTTTTAGACCTGTAGGAGCACCCCATTAATGAGCTTCGGCGCCGATGAAGAGATCCTTCAGGATTTCCTGGTTGAGGCCGGCGAGATTCTTGAGCAACTGTCCGAACAACTGGTCGAGCTGGAAAGCCGCCCGGATGACGCAGATCTGCTCAACGCAATTTTTCGCGGTTTCCACACTGTAAAAGGGGGCGCCGGCTTCCTTCAGCTCAACGAGCTGGTGGAGTGCTGTCACATCGCCGAAAACGTGTTCGACATCCTGCGCAAGGGTGAACGACGCGTCGATGCAGAACTGATGGACGTGGTGCTCGAAGCGCTGGACGCGGTGAACAGCATGTTCAGCGAAGTCCGCGATCGCAGCCCGATCACCGCCGCCACCCCGGAACTGCTGGCTGCCCTGGCGCGTCTGGCCGAACCGCAATCGGCGGATGAAGCCCCGGCTTCGCCGGTTGCCGAGATGATCGAAGAGCTGGTCGTCGAAGGCGATTCGGGCGACATCACCGATAACGAATTTGAACAGTTGCTGGACTCGCTGAACGCCGTCAAGGCCGAAGCCGAAGCCCCGGCGGCTGCCGCTGCGCCTGCTTCCACCGAAGCGGCCAGCGATGAAATCACCGACGCCGAGTTCGAGTCGCTGCTCGACCAGTTGCATGGCAAAGGCCAGTTCGCGGCCGACGCCGTAGCTCCGGCGGCCGCTGCACCTGCTGCCCCGGCGGCGGGCGACAGCTCGGATATTACCGACGACGAATTCGAAGCCTTGCTCGATCAGTTGCACGGCAAGGGCAACTTTGCCGTCGATGCGCTGGAGTCGGCGATTGCTTCGGTGCCTGCGCCGGCTGCTCCGGCAGCCGCTGCGGCCGGTAGCGATCTGATCAGCGACCACGAGTTCGAATCGCTGCTCGACGATCTGCACGGCAAAGGCAAGTTCACTGACGTTGCCACCGGTGCCGTCGTGACTGCCGGCAATGCTTCGGCGGTTGCAACGCCTGCTGCGAAGGCCCCGGCCGCTGCGGCAAAACCCGCCGCGAAAGCACCTGAGCCTAAAGCCGAACCGGCCAAACCGGCTGCCGCCGCAGCACCGGCTCCGGCCCGTGCCCCCGCGACGCCGCCACCGGAAAAACCGACGACTGAAGCCGAGACCACCGTGCGTGTGGACACCGCACGTCTCGACGAAATCATGAACATGGTCGGCGAGCTGGTGCTGGTGCGTAACCGTCTGGTGCGCCTGGGCCTGAACAGCGGTGACGAGTCTATGCAGAAGGCCGTGTCGAACCTCGACGTGGTCACCGCCGACTTGCAGACCGCGGTGATGAAGACCCGGATGCAGCCGATCAAGAAAGTCTTCGGCCGCTTCCCGCGTCTGGTTCGCGACCTGGCACGCCAGCTCAAGAAAGAGATCAACCTGGAACTGGTGGGCGAAGAGACCGACCTCGACAAGAACCTCGTCGAGGCATTGGCCGACCCGCTGGTCCACTTGGTGCGCAACGCCGTCGACCACGGCATCGAGTCGCCGGAAGAACGCGAAGCCTCGGGCAAGGCCCGTGGCGGCAAGGTGATCCTGGCGGCCGAGCAGGAAGGCGACCACATCCTGCTGTCGATCTCCGACGACGGCAAAGGCATGGACCCGAACGTCCTGCGCGCCATCGCCGTGAAACGCGGTGTGATGGACAAGGATGCCGCCGATCGTCTGAGCGACACCGAGTGCTACAACCTGATTTTCGCCCCGGGTTTCTCGACCAAGACCGAGATCTCCGACGTGTCCGGCCGCGGTGTCGGCATGGACGTGGTGAAGACCAAGATTTCCCAGCTCAACGGTTCGATCAACATCTACTCGACCAAGGGCCAGGGCTCGAAGATCGTCATCAAGGTGCCGCTGACGCTGGCGATCATGCCGACCCTGATGGTGATGCTCGGCAACCAGGCATTCGCGTTCCCGCTGGTGAACGTCAACGAAATCTTCCACCTCGACCTGTCGACCACCAACGTGGTGGATGGTCAGGAAGTGGTGATCGTGCGGGACAAGGCGCTGCCATTGTTCTACCTCAAGCGCTGGCTGGTCAGCTCCGCCGCTCACGAAGAGCAGCGCGAAGGCCATGTGGTGATCCTTTCGGTGGGCACCCAGCGGATCGGCTTCGTCGTCGATCAACTGGTCGGCCAGGAAGAAGTGGTCATCAAGCCATTGGGCAAGATGCTCCAGGGAACTCCAGGCATGTCCGGCGCCACCATCACCGGTGACGGCCGCATTGCACTGATTCTCGATGTTCCGAGCATGCTCAAGCGTTACGCCGCACGGCGTATTTGAATCCGGGGTGGCGGGGCGACAACGTCCCGCCGCACCTAATGGAGTGTTTATGGCAGTCAAAGTCCTGGTGGTGGACGATTCGGGTTTTTTCCGCCGCCGCGTCTCGGAAATTCTTTCAGCGGATCCGAGCATCCAGGTTGTCGGCACGGCAACCAACGGTAAAGAGGCGATCGATCAGGCCCTGGCCCTCAAGCCGGACGTGATCACCATGGACTACGAGATGCCGATGATGGATGGCATCACGGCCGTGCGGCACATCATGCAGCGCTGCCCGACGCCGGTGTTGATGTTCTCCTCGCTGACGCACGAAGGCGCCCGGGTGACCCTGGATGCGCTGGATGCCGGCGCGGTGGATTTCCTGCCGAAGAATTTCGAAGACATCTCCCGCAACCCGGAGAAGGTCAAGCAACTGCTGTGCGAGAAGGTTCACAGCATCTCGCGCAGCAACCGTCGTTTCAGTGCCTACAGTGCGCCGGCGCCTGCCGCTGCACCGACGCCTGCGCCGGCTGCTCCTGCACCGTCGAGCTTCAGCAGTCACAGCAGCGCTCCGGCCCGTCCGGCACCTGCGCCGGCACCGACTCGCGCGCCAGCGGCCAGCGCTTCGTCGCCGGCCCCGAAACGCAAGAACTACAAACTCGTCGCCATCGGTACATCGACCGGCGGCCCGGTCGCGCTGCAACGGGTTCTGACCCAGTTGCCGGCCAGCTTCCCGGCGCCGATCGTGCTGATCCAGCACATGCCGGCGGCCTTCACCAAGGCCTTCGCCGAGCGTCTGGACAAGCTGTGCCGCATCAGCGTCAAGGAAGCCGAGGATGGCGACATCCTGCGTCCGGGCCTGGCGCTGCTGGCACCGGGTGGCAAGCAGATGATGATCGACGGCCGTGGCGCGGTGAAAATCCTGCCGGGCGACGAACGTCTGAACTACAAGCCGTGCGTGGACATCACTTTCGGTTCCGCAGCCAAATCCTACAGTGACAAAGTTCTGGCGGTGGTACTGACCGGCATGGGCGCCGACGGCCGTGAAGGTGCACGACTGCTCAAGCAGGGCGGCAGCACGGTCTGGGCTCAGGACGAAGCCAGTTGCGTGATCTACGGCATGCCGATGGCCATCGTCAAAGCTGACCTCGCCGACGCGGTGTACAGTCTGGACGATATCGGCAAGCACATCGTCGAGGCATGCGTCTGATGGATGTTCTAAGCCTTATCGGGATCATCATGGCGTTCGTCGCCATCATCGGCGGCAACTACCTGGAAGGTGGTCACCTCGGCGCGCTGGCCAACGGCCCGGCGGCGCTGATCGTGCTCGGTGGCACCGTCGGTGCCGCGCTGCTGCAATCGCCGATGAGCGCGTTCAAGCGCGCCATGCAGATTCTGGCCTGGATCTTTTTCCCGCCGCGGGTGGACCTGGCCGGCGGCATCGACCGCGTAGTCAACTGGAGCCTCACCGCCCGCAAGGAAGGCCTGCTGGGTCTGGAAGGCGTGGCGGATGCCGAGCCCGACGCCTACTCGCGCAAGGGCCTGCAACTGCTGGTCGACGGCGCCGAGCCGGAAGCGATCCGCAGCATCCTCGAAGTGGATTTCTACACTCAGGAAGCCCGCGATGTCGAAGCGGCCAAAGTGTTTGAAAGCATGGGCGGCTACGCGCCGACCATCGGCATCATCGGTGCGGTAATGGGCCTGATCCACGTGATGGGCAATCTGGCCGATCCGTCGCAACTGGGTAACGGGATTGCGGTGGCGTTCGTCGCCACCATCTACGGTGTGGCCAGTGCCAACCTGATCCTGTTGCCCGTTGCCGCCAAGCTCAAGTCAATCGCGTTGCGACAGTCGCGTTATCGCGAAATGTTGTTGGAAGGTATTTTGTCGATCGCTGAAGGTGAAAACCCACGCTCCATCGAGTTGAAGCTTCAGGGCTTCATGGATTAAGGGACTGACCTCATGGCACGTCGTCGCCAGCATGAAGAGCACGTAAACCATGAACGCTGGCTGGTTTCCTACGCCGACTTCATCACCTTGCTCTTTGCCTTTTTCGTGGTGATGTACTCCATCTCGTCGATCAACGAAGGCAAATACAAGATCATCTCCGAAGCGCTGATCGGGGTCTTCACCGACTCCGACCGCGCGCTCAAGCCGATTCCGATCGGTGAAGAACGACCGAAGACCGTGACCCCGGCCAAGCCGCTGGTCAAGGACGCCGAACAGGTCGATGCCGGTATCGCCGGAGCCAGCGATCCGCTGAAAAGCATCGCCGATGACATCAGCGCTGCGTTCGGCGACCTGATCTCCTCGAACCAGATGACCGTGCGCGGCAACGAGCTGTGGGTCGAGATCGAACTCAACTCCAGCCTGTTGTTCGGCAGTGGTGATGCGATGCCGAGCGACATCGCGTTCAACATCATCGACAAGGTCGCGGCGATCCTCAAACCGTTCGACAACCCGATTCACGTCGAAGGCTTCACCGACGATCAACCGATCCGCACCGCGCAGTACCCGACCAACTGGGAGCTGTCCTCGGCGCGTTCGGCGAGCATCGTGCGCATGCTGGCGATGCAGGGTGTGAATCCTGGCCGCCTGGCCTCGGTGGGCTACGGCGAATTCCAGCCGGTGGCCAACAACGCCACCGCTGAAGGCCGGGCGAAAAACCGTCGTGTGGTGCTGGTGGTGTCGCGCAATCTCGATGTGCGCCGCAGCCTCACCGGCACCGGAACCGCTCATGCGCAACCGGATGCCGCGTTGAAGCGTGCTGGCACACAAACTGCACCGACCCCGGTCAAGACGCCGGGACGCGAGAGTGCCGTCAATTCTCCGTCGCCCGCATTAATACGCTGAACCATGTCTCGGCCGAGTATCCCGGCCGGGAGGAACGATCCGAATGAGAGTCTGGGCAGTCGCCAATCAAAAGGGTGGTGTTGGTAAAACCACTTCTTCCATCGCTTTAGCCGGTTTGCTGGCAGAGGCGGGCAAGCGCGTGGTCGTGGTCGATCTCGATCCGCACGGCTCGATGACCAGCTATTTCGGTTACGACCCCGACAGCCTGGAACACAGCAACTACGACCTGTTTCTGCACAAGGGCGGCGTGCCGCAAGGCCTGCCGGGCCAGCTGCTGTTGTCGACCAGCGATGAACGCATTTCCCTGTTGCCGTCGAGCACCGCGCTGGCCACCCTCGAGCGCCAGTCGCCAGGGCAGAGTGGCCTGGGTCTGGTGATCGCCAAGAGTCTGGCGCAGCTGTGGCAGGACTTCGATTACGCGATCATCGACAGCCCGCCATTGCTCGGCGTGCTGATGGTCAACGCGCTGGCCGCCAGTCAGCAACTGGTGATCCCGGTGCAGACCGAGCACCTGGCCGTCAAAGGCCTGGAGCGCATGGTCAACACCCTGGCGATGATCAACCGCTCACGCAAACAGGCGCTGCCGTTCAGCATCGTGCCGACCCTGTTCGACCGCCGCACCCAGGCGTCGATGGGCACCTTGCGCGTGCTGCGCGACAAATTCCCCGAGGAGATCTGGCAGGGTTACATCCCGGTCGATACCCGTCTGCGTGACGCCAGTCGTGCCGGTGTCACCCCTTCGCAGTTCGACGGCAAGAGCCGTGGCGTGCTGGCCTACCGCGCGCTGCTCAAGCATCTGCTGGCGCAGCAACTCGTTCCGCAGGTGGCTTGAGCATGAATCGGCCGATCAAGCTGACGTCGAAGCCGCAACTGGCGCTGCAGTCCTATCTGGACGGCTTGCTGCAGGAAGTGACGGACGAGGTCGAGCAGGAAATCGCAGCGCCGGTCGAGGTGGTCGAGACCGCTGCGGCGCTCGATGAATTCCAGGCTGCCGTGCTCGAAGAGCAGGCCCGGGATGCGCAAAAAGCCGCCCGGCCGGTGGCCCCGGTTGCAGCGCCTGCCGCTGTAGTAGCGAAGGCAACTGCGACGTTGATCAAAGAGCCTGAGCCGGTGCGCGTGGTATCGACCCTGGCACCGCTGCTGCAAACCCAACTTCTGCAAACGCCTCCGGCTCCCGTAGTACCAGAGCCGGAACCTGAAGCGCCTGCGCCAGCCCCGGTCGAACCAACCCTGGTTGCGCCGCTGGTGGAAGTGCATCTGCCACCCAGCAACACGCCGCCACCGGTGGAAACCGACGGCCGTCCGGCCTGGGCTTCGGAAGCGTTCGAATGCCTGCTGTTCGACGTCGCCGGGCTGACGCTGGCGGTGCCGCTGGTGTGTCTGGGCTCGATCTATTCGCTGGCCGGCCATGAGCTGACGCCGCTGTTCGGTCAGCCGGAATGGTTCCTCGGGATCCTGCCGAGCCAGGCCGGCAACCTGAAAGTGCTGGACACCGCACGCTGGGTCATGCCGGATCGCTATCGCGACGATTTCCGTCAGGGCCTGCAATACGTGATTTCGGTGCAGGGTTACGAGTGGGGCCTGGCGGTGCATCAGGTCAGTCGCTCGTTGCGTCTGGACCCGAATGAAATCAAATGGAGAAGTCACCGAGGTCAGCGGCCATGGCTCGCCGGCACGGTGATTGAACACATGTGCGCCTTGCTCGATGTTTCCGCGCTGGCCGAGTTGATCGCCAGCGGTGGGGCAAAGCACATGTCCGGCAGTAAGCCGAACCACAAACCGACATAAAGACAGTACCGGCATTCAAATGCCGGCGAACGAAACACACACCGCCAGGCGCGGTTTTTCGAGGGGCTAGGGTATGAACGACAAGGCTACGGCGGCAAAGGGTTCCGAAGATCCGATCCTGCAATGGGTGACCTTCAAGCTGGACAACGAAACCTACGGCATCAACGTGATGCGCGTTCAGGAAGTCCTGCGCTACACCGAGATCGCTCCGGTTCCGGGCGCGCCAAGCTACGTGCTGGGCATCATCAACCTGCGCGGCAACGTGGTGACCGTGATCGATACCCGTCAGCGCTTCGGCCTGATGAGCGGTGAGATCAGCGACAACACCCGTATCGTCATCATCGAAGCCGACAAGCAGGTCGTCGGCATCATGGTCGACAGCGTGGCTGAAGTGGTTTACCTGCGTCAGTCGGAAATCGAGACCGCACCGAACGTCGGTAACGAAGAGTCGGCCAAGTTCATCCAGGGCGTGTGCAACAAGAACAACGAGTTGCTGATCCTGGTCGAGCTGGACAAGATGATGAGCGAAGAAGAGTGGTCGGAACTGGAGAACATCTGATTGATTCTCGAGGTAGCGGTCATTGTCCTGTTCCTGTTCTGGGCAGGCACGCTGGCGATGTTTCTGGCGTACATCAAGGCGCAGCGGGTCATCGCTGCGCAACAGGCCCAGGGCGATGCGCTGCGTGATCAGCGCATCAGGGACCTGGCCAAACGTGTCGACGATTACCAGAACGGCAACGTGCGCATGGGCGAAGCCCTGCACGAGCTGCGCGCGGTGGTCAGTCCGATCCCGGACAAACTCTCCCAGCTCGAACAGCGCGATCCTTCCAGCCTGTCATTCGCCCAGGCGGCGAAACTGGTGGGGATGGGCGCGAGTGTCGATGAGCTGACCCAGTCCTGCGGGTTGACCCAGGCTGAGGCGGAGTTGATGCGCAAGCTGCACAAGAACTGATTTTTGCGTTGAGGCTGATGGCCTATTCGCGAGCAAGCCCGCTCCCACATTTGGCTGGATTCCTTCAATAGGATCGAGGACAAATGTGGGAGCGGGCTTGCTCGCGAAGGGGTCTTTAAAACCTCAGTAATCGTCGCCGCGCTCGGTGATGTCTTTCTCGACCATTGGTGCATCCGGGTCGTGTCCGGCCGGGAACTTGCCCTTGAGGTTCCAGGCGAAAGCGATGATCTCCGCGATCGTGCGGTACAGCTCTTCGGGGATGCTGTCGCCCAGTTCCATTCGCGCCAGCATTTTCACCAGTTCGGCGTTTTCGTAGATCGGCACTTCATAATCGCGGGCGATCCGCAGGATTTCTTCGGCCAGTTCTTCGTCGCCCTTGGCGGTAAGGGTCGGGGCGTGGCTGCCGTCGTATTTGAGGGCGATGGCCTGGCGTGGAGCGGTGGTGTCATTCATGCGGTTTCGTCGACCCAGCGGTGTTCGAGGCGGGTTTGGATGCCTTGCGGCGGGGTGCCGAGGTGGCAGTCGAGGTCGCCGACGTTCAGCCCGGAATCCAGCAGGCGCTGACGCAGGGCGGTCAGATTGCTTTCGATCAGGCTCGCGGTGTACGGCCGCTCGGCCCACAACTGGCTGGACAGGCTGCCGCTGATCAATTGCGCCTGAATCTGCATCGGCCCCAGCGGTTCCATGTCGAACGCCAGATCGACGCGCCACAGTTGTTGTTTCGGCTCGCGCTCATCGCGGCGCTGCTCGTTCGCTTGCTGTTTCTCCGGCGCTTCCTCGCGCTGGAACTTGACCTGCAATGGCACGATGTCCTGCAGGTTGCGCATCGGGATTTCCAGTTGCCAGGTGCTGAGCAGGCGACCGTCGTCGGTGACGCCGGTCTGCTCCAGGCTCGACAGCTGATGACTTTGCAGGCGCGACACGGCGGCTGCGGCGAGGCGCAGCAAATGTTCCAGATCGCCTTCGCCCTCCAGACTTTGCAGCAACCGGTCGGGCAGGGGGAAACTGCTCGGCACCGGTTTCGCGCTGACCTGACCGAGCATGCCGAGGGCGTTGCGCACGAAGCTCGGCAATGCCTGAGCCAGAGTATTGGCGGCGATGATCGCGTTCAGATTGGTGTTGCCGGGCAGGCCGGGGGTGAGCTGGGCGATCAGCTTGAGCAGATCGGCTTTCATGTCCGGGGCGAGCGTCGGGTTTTGCCCGGTCAGCAGTTTGGTCTCAAGGAACACGCCGCTGTTGGCCAGCGCCTGGGCCAGACCCTTTGGAGTGCTCAGTTGCTGCACATCTGGCAGGTTGGCGAGCAGTTTGTCCACGGCGGCGCGCAAATCCTGGGACGTCTGATCGGTGGCGGGGGGCAGGCTCTGGAGCATTTTCAGCAAGCCGTCGAGGGAGCCCTGACGGCTTTGCTGGCTGACCAGCTGCTGGCTGACCGCCAGTTGTTCCTGGCGATTGCTCAGCGGCAGGAACTTCAGGGTCTGCGAGTCCTGCACCAGCGCCGAGAGCAGGGTGCCGATGCGCAGCGGTTGCGGGCTGTCGATGCTCAGTGTGCTGCCGCTCAACGCCGTGTTGAGCAGGCTGACCATCGAGCGGTACACCGTCGGCTGCCCCGGCACCTGCGGCAAGGCCTGAGCCGTCAGCACCTTGCCTTGCAGCAGCGTGCCAACCGGCAATTGCGCGGTGTCGATGCGGGTGAGGGTGGCGACGCTGCTGGCGATGGCCTGTTGCACGGTGATCGCCAGATTGCCCGCCGACGGCTGGGTGATCGCCAGGCTGGTTCCCTGGGGCAGCGGCAGATTGCTGGTCGCCTGCACGGTGGTCTGACGGCCGCTGTCCAGCGTCACCTTGAGCAGCAACTGGAAGGTCTGATCCGCCTGCTTGAGCGACAACACCTCGGCTTTGGCGCTCTGGCCGGCGGCAATCAGCCCGTCGACCGGCGTCAGCAACTTCAGCAGCTCACCCACCTGCGGGCGAACGGTCGCCGGGGTGGTGGGCGGGAGCGGGAGGATGTTCATTTCGCCTGTCATACGCGGACACAACCTGAGGAAAATGCACTCGGGAGAGCGGGGGACGCCATGTATAATGCCGCCCGTCCTTCCATTCGTTCAAAAAACATAGCAATTGTTTGACGCAGCTCTCTGGATTGAGCCGTCATTGCATTTATGCTGCAACTCTTTAACGGCCGCGCCAGAGCCGACTTGAACCGTATAAGGCCCGTGAACCCTTGACCAGTCCTGTCCTGCAAACCGTTGCCCTCGCGTGTGAACGTGATCTCAGACTGCTCTTCGACAATCTCGAATTGAAACTGGCCAGTGGCGATATGGTGCAGATCAGCGGCCCCAACGGCAGCGGCAAGACCAGCCTGCTGCGTTTGCTGGCGGGTCTGATGCAGCCGACCGACGGTCAGGTGCTGCTCAACGGCAAGCCGCTGGGCGAGCAACGCAGCGAGCTGGCGCGCAACCTGTTGTGGATCGGCCACGCCGCCGGGATCAAGGACTTGCTCACCCCGGAAGAAAACCTCGCCTGGCTCTGCGCCCTGCATCAACCCGCCGAACGCGACGCGATCTGGCAGGCCCTGGCGGCGGTTGGATTGCGCGGTTTCGAGGATGTTCCCTGCCACAGTCTGTCCGCCGGCCAGCAGCGCCGCGTGGCGCTGGCGCGGTTGTATCTGGACAGCCCGCCGTTGTGGATTCTCGACGAACCGTTCACCGCCCTCGACAAGCAGGGCGTGGCGCAGCTTGAAGAACACCTGGCCGGGCACTGCGAACGGGGCGGCCTGGTGGTGCTCACCACGCACCACACGCTGAGCCGGATGCCAGCCGGTTATCGCGACATTGATCTGGGGAATTGGGCGGTATGAGTGTGTTCGGCCTGCTGGTTGCCCGTGAATCCCGACTGCTGTTCCGCCGCCCGGCGGAGCTGGCCAATCCGCTGATTTTCTTTGCCATCGTCATCGCGCTGTTCCCGCTGGCCGTCGGCCCGGAAACTCAAGTATTGCAAAACTTGTCCCCGGGGTTAGTCTGGGTGGCGGCACTCTTGTCGGTTCTGCTCTCGCTGGACGGGCTGTTCCGCAGTGATTTCGAAGATGGCTCCCTTGAACAGTGGGTCCTTTCGCCGCACCCCCTGCCACTTCTGGTATTGGCCAAGGTGCTGGCACACTGGCTTTTTTCCGGGCTGGCACTGGTTTTGCTCTCGCCGTTACTGGCGTTGATGCTCGGGTTGCCGGCTGCGTGTCTGCCGGTATTGCTGCTTTCGTTGCTGCTGGGAACACCGGTGCTGAGCTTGCTCGGCGCGGTGGGCGCGGCGCTGACGGTCGGTCTGAAACGCGGAGGCCTGTTGCTGGCGCTGCTGATTCTGCCGTTGTACATCCCGGTGTTGATCCTCGGCAGTGGCGCCTTGCAGGCGGCGTTGCAGGGCATGCCGGCGCTTGGTTATCTGTTGTGGCTTGGCAGCCTGACCGCCCTGGCGATAACCCTGACACCTTTTGCAATAGCGGCTGGCCTGAAGATCAGCGTCGGCGAATAATGAGGTCTGGTTAAAATTTAACCAGCAAAGACCCTGAGACTGCTCACACCGATGAGCGGCACCCGTGATGGAAACAGTATGAACTGGACCTGGTTTCACAAGCTCGGCTCGCCCAAGTGGTTCTACGGCATCAGCAGCAAGTTTTTGCCGTGGTTGAGCCTCGCCGCGTTGTTGCTGATCTGCGTTGGCGTCATCTGGGGCCTGGCCTTCGCGCCGCCGGACTATCAGCAAGGCAACAGCTTTCGCATCATCTATATCCACGTTCCCGCCGCGATGCTCGCCCAGTCGATCTACGTGATGCTGGCGGTGTGCGGCGTGGTCGGGCTGGTGTGGAAGATGAAACTGGCCGACGTCGCCCTGCAATGCGCCGCGCCGATCGGTGCCTGGATGACCGCCGTGGCGCTGGTCACCGGGGCGATCTGGGGCAAGCCGACGTGGGGTTCGTGGTGGGTCTGGGACGCGCGCCTGACCTCGATGTTGATTCTGCTGTTCCTGTACTTCGGCGTGATCGCCCTGGGCAACGCCATCAGCAATCGCGACAGCGCCGCCAAGGCCTGCGCGGTGCTGGCCATCGTCGGCGTGATCAACATTCCGATCATCAAATACTCGGTGGAGTGGTGGAACACCCTGCACCAGGGCGCGACCTTCACCCTCACCGAAAAACCGGCGATGCCCGTCGAGATGTGGCTGCCGCTGCTGCTGACGGTGCTGGGTTTCTACTGTTTCTTCGGCGCGGTGCTGTTGTTGCGCATGCGCCTTGAAGTGCTCAAGCGCGAAGCCCGCGCCAGTTGGGTGAAAGAAGAAGTGCAGAACAGCCTGGAGGCCGCTCGATGAGTTTCGCGTCATTTGGCGACTTCCTCGCCATGGGCCATCACGGCCTGTATGTCTGGTCGGCCTACGGCATCTGTCTGGCGGTACTGATCCTCAACGTAGCGGCGCCGATTGCGGCCCGCAAGCGTTATCTGCAACAAGAGGCGCGTCGTCTGCGCCGGGAGAACGGCAAGTGAATCCGCTGCGTAAAAAGCGTCTGATCATCATCCTGGCAATTCTGGTCGGGGTCGGCGCTGCCGTCGGCCTGGCCCTGAGCGCCCTGCAGCAGAACATCAACCTGTTTTACACGCCGACCCAGATCGCCAACGGCGAAGCGCCGCAGGACACCCGCATCCGCGCCGGCGGCATGGTCGAGAAGGGCTCGCTGCAACGCTCCACGGATTCGCTGGACGTCAAATTCGTGGTCACCGACTTCAACAAGTCCGTGACCATCACCTATCGCGGGATCCTGCCGGACCTGTTCCGCGAAGGGCAGGGCATCGTCGCGCTGGGCAAGCTCAACGCCGACGGCGTGGTGGTTGCCGATGAAGTGCTGGCCAAGCACGACGAGAAATACATGCCGCCGGAAGTGACCAAAGCCCTGAAGGACAGCGGTCAATCCGCGCCAACCCCTGCGAAGGAGGGTTGATCGATGACATCCAGCATTTTCATTCCCGAACTCGGCCATCTGGCCATGATCCTGGCGCTGTGTTTCGCGCTGGTGCAGGCGGTGGTGCCGTTGCTCGGTGCCTGGCGCGGCGACCGTCTGTGGATGGGCCTGGCGCAGCCAGCGGCGTGGGGGCAGTTCGCGTTTTTGCTGTTCGCCTTCGGTTGCCTGACCTATGCGTTCATGACCGACGACTTCTCCGTGGCCTACGTCGCGATGAACTCCAACAGCGCGCTGCCGTGGTACTACAAGTTCAGCGCGGTGTGGGGCGCCCACGAAGGGTCGCTGCTGCTGTGGGCGTTGATCCTCGGCGGTTGGACCTTCGCGGTGTCGGTGTTCTCCCGGCAACTGCCGCAAGTCATGCTCGCTCGTGTGCTGGCGGTGATGGGCATGATCAGCACCGGTTTTCTGCTGTTCCTGATCCTCACCTCGAACCCGTTTTCGCGGATCCTGCCGCAGATCCCGGCCGATGGTCGTGACCTCAATCCATTGCTGCAGGACATCGGTTTGATCGTGCATCCGCCGATGCTCTACATGGGTTACGTCGGTTTCTCGGTTGCGTTTGCTTTCGCCATCGCCGCATTGCTCGGCGGTCGTCTCGATGCTGCCTGGGCACGCTGGTCGCGTCCGTGGACCATCGTCGCGTGGGCCTTCCTCGGCATCGGCATCACCCTCGGTTCGTGGTGGGCCTATTACGAACTCGGCTGGGGCGGCTGGTGGTTCTGGGACCCGGTGGAAAACGCCTCGTTCATGCCATGGCTGGTGGGCACGGCGCTGATTCACTCGCTGGCGGTCACCGAGAAACGTGGCGTGTTCAAGAGCTGGACGGTGTTGCTGGCAATTGCCGCATTCTCCCTGAGCCTGCTCGGCACGTTCCTTGTGCGTTCCGGCGTGCTGACCTCGGTGCACGCGTTCGCCTCCGATCCTGAGCGTGGCGTGTTCATCCTGATTTTCCTGCTGTTCGTGGTCGGTGGTTCGCTGACGCTGTTTGCCTTGCGTGCGCCGGTGGTCAAGAGCCAGGTCGGTTTCAATCTGTGGTCGCGGGAAACCCTGCTGCTGGGCAATAACCTGGTGCTGGTGGTAGCAGCGTCGATGATCCTGCTCGGCACGCTGTATCCGCTGATCCTCGATGCGATCAGCGGCGCCAAACTGTCGGTCGGCCCGCCGTACTTCAACGCATTGTTCATTCCGTTGATGGCGCTGTTGATGCTGGTGATGGCGGTCGGAGTGATCGTGCGCTGGAAAGACACCCCGGTGAAATGGCTGGTCAGCATGCTGACGCCGGTGCTGCTGGGCAGTGTTGCGCTGGCGGTGGTGGCCGGTGTCGCCTACGGCGATTTCAACTGGGCCGTCATCGCGACGTTCCTGCTCGCGGCCTGGGTGTTGCTGGCCGGTGTGCGCGATATCTTCGACAAGACCCGCCACAAAGGTCTGATCAAAGGCCTGCCGACCCTGACCCGCAGCTACTGGGGCATGCAGATCGCCCACCTCGGGATCGCCGTCTGTGCGCTGGGCGTGGTGTTGTCGAGCCAGAACAGTGCCGAACGTGACCTGCGCCTGGCACCGGGCGAGTCGATGGATCTGGCCGGTTATCAGTTCGTGTTTGAAGGCGCCAAGCACTTCGAAGGCCCGAACTTCACTTCCGACAAGGGCACCGTTCGGGTGATCCGCAACGGTCAGGAAATCAGCGTGCTGCACCCGGAAAAACGCCTGTACACCGTGCAGAACTCGGTGATGACCGAGGCCGGGATCGACGCCGGTTTCACCCGCGACCTCTACGTCGCACTGGGCGAACCGCTGGGCGATGGCGCCTGGGCGGTGCGGGTGCATGTGAAACCGTTCGTGCGCTGGATCTGGTTCGGCGGTCTGCTGACCGGTTTCGGTGGTCTGCTGGCGGCGCTGGATCGGCGTTATCGAGTGAAGGTCAAAGCCCGCGTGCGTGAAGCGCTGGGCATGGAAGGAGCCGCTGCATGAGACGTTGGTTGATGCTGGTGCCATTGGCGATTTTCCTGCTGGTGGCCGTATTCCTTTATCGCGGTCTGTACCTGGATCCGGCGGAGCTGCCGTCGGCGATGATCGGCAAGCCGTTCCCGGAGTTTTCCCTGCCGGCAGTGCAGGGCGACAAGACCCTGACCCGCGCTGACATTCTCGGCAAACCGGCACTGGTCAACGTCTGGGGCACCTGGTGCATTTCCTGCCGGGTCGAGCACCCGGTGCTGAACAAGCTCGCTGAGCGCGGCGTGGTGATCTACGGCATCAACTACAAGGACACCAACGTCGATGCGTTGAAGTGGCTGGCCGAGTTCCACAATCCGTATCAGCTGGACATCCGTGACGACGAAGGCTCCCTGGGCCTGAACCTGGGTGTCTACGGTGCGCCGGAAACCTTCTTCATCGACGCCAAGGGCATCATCCGCGACAAGTACGTCGGGGTGATCGACGAGCAGGTCTGGCGGGAAAAACTGGCGGCCAAGTATCAGGCGCTGGTCGACGAGGCCAAGCCATGAAGCGCTTTTTAGCTGCCATGGTGTTGGGCTTGAGCCTGGCCGGGGTGGCCCACGCGGCCATCGACACTTACGAGTTTGCCAAAGAAGGCGATCGCGAGCGTTTTCGCGAACTGACCAAGGAACTGCGCTGCCCCAAGTGCCAGAACCAGGACATCGCCGACTCCAACGCGCCGATTGCCGCTGACCTGCGCAAAGAGATTTTCCGCATGCTCGGCGAAGGCAAGGACAATCAGCAGATCATCGACTTCATGGTCGACCGCTACGGTGATTTCGTCCGCTACAAACCGGCGCTCAATGCCAAGACCGCTTTGCTCTGGTTCGGCCCGGCCGGCCTGTTGCTGGGTGGGTTCGTGGTGATTGCCGTGATCGTCCGCCGCCGTCGCGGGCAACGCGCCGAGACGCCGCAATCGCTGTCCCCTGAAGAGCGTCAGCGCCTCGACCAACTGTTGGATAAAAACCAAGAATGATTGATTTCTGGCTTGCCGCAGGGCTGTTGCTTCTGGTCGCCCTGAGTTTTCTGCTGATCCCCGTCCTGCGCGAACGTCGCGCCCAGCGTGAAGAGGATCGAACCGCTCTCAACGTCGCGCTTTATCAGGAACGCGTCGCCGAGCTGCAATCGCAGCAGGCCGAAGGCGTGCTCGACGCCGCGCAAATGGACAGCGGCCGTGCCGAAGCGGCCCGGGAACTGCTGGCGGACACCGAAGGTGTGGCGCCGGCGCGGGTTTCGCGTTTGGGCAAGCCGTTGCCATTGCTGGCAGCCGTGCTGGTGCCGGTGTTGGGGCTCGGTCTGTATTTGCATTTTGGCGCGAGCGACAAGGTCGAACTGACCCGGGAATTCGCCCAGGCGCCGCAGTCGATGGAAGAGATGACTCAGCGTCTGGAGCGCGCAGTCGCTGCGCAGCCGGATTCGGCTGAAGGCGTGTACTTCCTCGGCCGCACCTACATGGCCCAGGATCGTCCGGCGGACGCGGCGAAGATGTTCGAGCGCGCGGTCAATCTTGCCGGTCGTCAGCCGGAACTGCTCGGCCAGTGGGCGCAGGCCCAATATTTCGCCGACAACAAGAAATGGTCGGACAAGGTTCAGGCTCTGACCGATGAAGCGCTGAAAGCCGATCCGAAAGAAGTCACCAGTCTCGGCCTGCTGGGCATCGCCGCATTCGAAGGCGAGCGTTATCAGGAGGCCATCGACTACTGGAACCGTCTGCTGGCGCAACTGCCGCCACAGGACAAATCCCGCGAGGCCCTGCAAGGCGGCATCACCCGCGCTACCGAAAAACTGCAAGCCAGCGGCGGCAAGGTCGCCCAGGCACCGGCGGCAAAAGCGGCGGCGCTGTTGAAAGTGCGTGTGGATCTGGCCAGCGAGCTCAAAGCCAAGGTGCAACCGGGCGACAGCGTGTTCATTTTTGCCCGTGCGGTTTCCGGCCCTCCAGCGCCGCTGGCAGCCAAGCGCCTGACCGTCGCCGATCTGCCGGTCACCGTGGAACTGGGCGATGCCGACGCGATGATGCCGCAATTGAAACTGTCGAACTTCCCCGAAGTCCAACTGGTTGCGCGCGTCTCCCGTGCCGGTCAGCCGACCGCCGGGGAGTGGGTCGGTCGCAGCGGGCCTCTGGCCAGCAGCACCACCGCGCCGCAGACACTGACCATCGACAGCCCGGACAAATAGCCGGAACCCACAGGAAAGCACCGCCATGAACGCCATCGCCCGAATCACAGTCCTCACACTGGCCCTGGGCTTGAGCGCATGTGCGGTGCAACGACCGGAGCCGACCACCAGGCTGCCGCCGATCCCGCCGTCACAACCCAGCCCGACCCCGTCGACCAGCCCGACGCCGAGCAAACCGGGCATCCCGGCCAAACCCGCCAAACCTGTCCCGCGCACCTCCGCCAGCTTCGCCCCGCCACCGGGCGGCAACAGCCACTGGGACCAGAAACTGGGCGTTTACGTGCTCGACGACCAGACCAACACCTTCTACCGTCAGCGCACCTACTACCGCTGGAACAACGGCTGGAGCCGCTCGATCAGCCCCAACGGCCCGTGGGAAGAAACCAACATCCATGGCGTACCGGCGGGACTGGGCAAGCAGTTCGGGGAGTAATGAAAAACGGCGATCTCTGGATCGCCGTTTTGCTGTCTGGGGTGATGAGCAATGCCTCACTCGTATCCTGTCATCAACGCCTGAGCTTGCTTTGCGAGAAGCGCCAATGCCAGCTCGCTGGGGCAGTGCATCAATCACATGCTGCAAAACAACCGAACGTCGTCCTGCTAATTTCTGTGCTTGAGTAAAGATAACTCTAGGGTTACTTTTGTTAAGCCGAAGCAAGGAGGCGGTTGGTGCAGAGCAGGTTATTGATCAAGGAGCTGGAGGAGGCAGGCTGGACGCTGGACCGGATAACCGGCAGCCACCACATCTTCACGCACCGTTACAACCCATACACGATCCCCGTCCCGCATCCGAAAAAGGATTTGCCGGTCGGGACGGTCAAGAGCATCAGGAGGCGTGCCGGGTTGTACAACCCGCCAGCCAGTTACAGAGGAGATCCGTAATGCAATACCCAATCTGCATCGAGTGGGGTGACGAGAACACCGCCATCGGGATTCAGATCCCCGATATTCCCGGCGCGATTACTGCCGGAGATACGTTTGAGGATGCCTACAACGCGGCCGTCGAGATTGCCCACATCATGCTGCAGGAGATCGCCGCGGATGGTGATTCGATTCCGATGCCGACTTCGGCGGCCACCCATCGCAACAACCCGGAGTTTGCCGACATGGGCTGGGGCATGCTCGAACTGGACATCTCGCCGTACATGGGCAAGACCGAAAAGGTCAACGTGACGTTGCCGGGCTATGTCATCCAGCGCATTGACCGCTATGTGCGTGAACACAATGTCAAAAGCCGCTCCTCTTTTCTGGCGGATGCCGCCATGGAAAAACTGGTCCGGCATTGAACCTCGAGCCCTGTCGGATCAGCGATCCGACAGGGCTTTTCAGATGCTAGGCCGTTGCCAGAACAGGCTTTTGCGAAGCACTCAAGAACCGCACCAGCGCCAGCAGCGGGAACGCGCTGCCAACGATCACGATCCACAACCAGCCGCCATGTTCGTACACCGCACTCGCCACCGACGAGCCGAAGGCGCCACCGACGAAGATGCTGGTCATGTACAGCGCGTTCAGGCGGCCGCGGCTTTTGGCGTCAAGGGAGTAGACCGCGCGCTGGCCGAGCACCATGTTCATCTGTACGCAGAAGTCGAGCACCACGCCGGTCACGGCCAGGCCGATCACGCTGTAGGCCGGGTGGATGAAGGCCGGCAGGAAGCTCAGGCTGGCGAACAGCATGGCCAGCAACGAGGCGATGCGGGTGTGGCCGGCATCGGCCAGGCGTCCGCTGATCGGCGCGGCAATGGCACCGATCGCGCCGACCAGAGCGAAGATCGCGATTTCACTCTGGGACAGGCCATGGTTGCGCGCCAGTTCCAGCGGCACGGCGGTCCAGAACAGGCTGAACGTGGCGAACATGCAGGCCTGGTAAAACGCCCGCTGACGCAGCACCGGTTGTTTGCGCAGCAGCGTCCACAACGAACCCAGCAACTGGCCGTAGGACGCGCTGTGATCCGGTTGGCGCTTGGGCACGGTCAGCGCCAGCACTACGCTGATCGCCGCCATCAAGGCTGCGGCGATCATGAACATCGCCCGCCAGCCGAGGTGGTCGGCGACCACGCTGGACACCGGACGCGCGAGCAGAATTCCCAGCAGCAAACCGCCCATGATCCCGCCGACCACCCGGCCACGGGATTCCTCGGGCGCCAGGTGCGCCGCCAATGGAATCAGCACCTGTACCGATACCGAGCTGAAACCCACCAGCAACGAAATCAGCAGGAATACATTCGGCTGATCGGTAAACGCCGCGCCGAGCAGGCTGGCAATTGCCACCACAGTGGTGATGATCATCAACCGGCGGTTTTCCAGCAGATCCGCCAGTGGCACCAGGAAGAACAGGCCCAGCGCATAGCCGATCTGGGTCAGCGACACGATGAAACTGGCCATGGTGTCGGTCAGGCCGATGTCTGGCGCGATCAGGCCGATGATCGGCTGGGCGTAGTAGATGTTGGCAACGATGGCGCCGCAGCAGAAAGCGAACAGCAGCACCATGCCTCGGGTCATTGTGTGAGTTGTGGCGGTCATAGGGTTTCTCGATCCAGCGAAAAGGAATGCGGTGAGGCTAAGGGACGGGCCGAGCCGGCAGTAGAGGCTTCTGATCGATATCAGTTATTCCGTTGCGGAACAGGTGGCGCCGAACAATCCTTGTTCATCGGCGAACCTTGCGTTCGACCGTTGAGCGTCGATGATACATTCACTTACATCTTGTTCGATAGCGTGCTTATGTTGTGATCGGGTTTCAGCGTTCATCAACGGAGGATTGCGATGTTTCGTCAGTTGCTTCGCCACACCACAACGATTGCCCTGATCAGTCTGCTCGGCGCCACTGCCGCACAGGCCGCCGAAGCGCCCGGCATGCGCATGGGCGTGCGCGGCGAGATCACCGGGGTCAGTGCCGACTCGCTCAAGGTCCACGTCAACACGGGTGAAAACGTGGTGGTCCAGTTGACCCCGGACACCAAGGTCCGCGCGGTCACCCTGGCCAATATCGAAGACATCAAGCCCGGCAGCTACATCGGCTCGGCCGCCATTCCCCAGGAGGATGGCACGCTCAAGGCGCTGGAGGTTCACGTGTTCCCGCCGGAGCTGGCCGGCAGCGGCGATGGTCATCGGCCGTTCGACCTGGCCAAGGGCAGCAGCATGACCAATGGCAGCGTCGGCGATCTGGTGGTGAGCAACGGCCGGGTGCTGACCGTCAACTACAAGGGCGGCCAGCAGAAGATCCTGGTGCCGGAGGACGTGCCGATCGTCAACCTGACGCCGGGCGATCGCAGCCTGCTCAAGGTCGGGGTGAAGATCGTCACCTTCGTGACCCAGAGCGCGGACGGCACGCTGACCGCGCAATCGATCTCGGCGGGCAAGGATGGCGTCAAGCCGCCGATGTAAACGCTCACAAAAAAGGCGACCTCTGCAGGTCGCCTTTTCATGTCAGCTCACGCCTTACTGGCCGTTGTAGATCTGGTCGAAGACTCCGCCATCGTTGAAGTGGGTCTTCTGCACGGTGCGCCAGTCGCCGAAGGTCCTCTCGACCGACAGGAAGTCGACTTTCGGGAAGCGATCGGTGTACTTGGCCAGTACCGCTGGGTCACGTGGACGCAGGTAGTTGGCGGCCGCGATTTCCTGACCTTGCGGCGACCACAGGAATTTCAGGTATTCCTCGGCAGCGGCGCGGGAGCCTTTCTTCTCGACCACTTTGTCGACCACCGACACCGGCGGCTCGGCTTCGGCGGAGACGCTTGGGTAGATGACTTCGAACTGGTCGCGGCCGAACTCGCGGGCGATCATTTCGGCTTCGTTTTCGAAGGTCACCAGCACGTCGCCGATCTGGTTGGTCATGAACGTGGTGGTCGCGGCGCGGCCACCGGTATCCAGCACTGGCGCCTGTTTGAACAGCTTGCCGACGAAGTCTTTCGCCTTGTTCTCGTCGCCGCCGTTTTTCAGCACGTAGCCCCAGGCCGACAGGTAGGTGTAGCGGCCGTTGCCCGAGGTTTTCGGGTTCGGCACGATCACTTGCACGCCGTCCTTGAGCAGGTCCGGCCAGTCTTTCAGGGCTTTCGGGTTGCCCTTGCGGACGATGAACACGGTGGCCGAGGTGAACGGCGCGCTATTGTTCGGCAGACGGGTGACCCAGTCTTTCGGCACCAGTTGGCCGTTGTCGGCCAGGGCGTTGATGTCGGTGGCCATGTTCATGGTGATGACGTCAGCCGGCAGGCCGTCGATCACCGAACGGGCTTGCTTGCTCGAACCGCCGAAAGACATCTGCACGGTGATGTCTTCCTTGTGCTCGGCTTGCCAGTGTTTCTGGAACGCAGCGTTGTAGTCCTTGTAGAAATCGCGCATCACGTCGTAGGACACGTTGAGCAGGGTCGGTGCGGCCTGAGCCACGCTGCCGAAGGCAAGACCTGCGGCGAGAAGTGAGGCGCCAAAGAGTTTTTTCACTGCGCATTCCTTGTTCTGTGGGGGTGTTTTTGACAAAGATAAGGCCATTTGCCAGCGACTATAGCGGGGCGCGCATAGTCGCTTAAAGATTAAAAAGAACTTTGCTTATTCCATTTTCTTGAATAACGGATTACCGCATCGCGAACAGAATGCGGCGCCGCTTTCATGGCTCTTTTTCTGGCAAACCGGGCAGTCGTGTTGCAACTGTTCACCACGCATCGCATTGGCCAGTTCGGCGGTGAAGATCCCGGTGGGTACCGCGATGATCGAGTAACCAGTGATCATCACCAGCGACGAAATCACCTGGCCCAACGGAGTCTTCGGCACGATGTCGCCGAAGCCGACGGTGGTCAGGGTCACGATAGCCCAATAGATGCCCTTGGGAATGCTGGTGAAGCCGTGTTCCGGGCCTTCTATTACGTACATCAACGTGCCGAACACGGTTACGAGTGTGCAGACGCTCACCAGAAACACCACGATCTTCTGCTTGCTGCCACGCAGCGCCGACATCAGGTAGTTGGCTTGCTTGAGGTACGGACTGAGTTTGAGGACGCGGAAAATTCGCAGCATCCGGATGATCCGGATAATCAGCAAGTACTGCGCATCGCTGTAGTACAGCGCGAGGATGCCCGGCACAATCGCCAGCAGATCCACCAATCCGTAAAAACTGAAGGCATAGCGCAACGGTTTGGGCGAGCAGTACAGACGCAGAATGTACTCGCCGGCAAAGATGATGGTGAACCCCCACTCGATATACGCCAGCACATCGGCGTAATTGCGGTGAACGCTGTCGATGCTGTCGAGCATCACGATCACCAGGCTGGCGAGAATGATCAACAGCAGGATGCCGTCGAAACGTCGCCCGGCGGGGGTGTCGCTCTGGAAAATCATGACGTAAAGCTGTTCACGCCAGTGCTGGTTACTGTCCATGGATCACGCCTGAATCAAAGATCAGCGCAGCCTAGGTTGATTCTCCCCGCGAGCGCAAGGCGCGCCGCTGATCTGCGGTTGTTGCATCAGGCGAATGCCGGTGCGCAGCAGCCAGCAAGCAAGAATGAACGGTGCCGTGAGGGTTGCCAGACCCAGGGCACTGAACAGCGGCGCCAACAGCAGCGCCAGGCCGATGCCGAACAGCGGCAGCCACGGTTGCTGGCGCTGGGTGCTGAAGGCGAGGGCGGCGAGGACTGCGTTGTAACCACCCAGGCCCAGCAACGCGACCTGATTGTCGTGGTGCAACAGGCTGGAGCCCAGACCGATGACCGAAGCCAGCAACGCCCAGGCAAAGGCCCGGCGATCGGCGATCAGCAAACCGGCGGCGATCAAACCACCGGCCAACGGATGGTCGAGGAACATCACCTGACCGAAGCCTTTCAGGGCGGCACCGAGCAGGTTCACGGTGTTCAGTTCAAGCGCCGGTGCGGCGGACAAAGGCTCGGCGAAACACAGGAACATCCAACTCAGCAACACGAACGGGGCGGTGTAGGCGGGCAGGTATTCGGTGAGGCGTGCGCGTTTGAGCCACTGCTGCGTGATCATCGCGCTCAGCCCACCGGCCGCCAGAATCAGCGGCGGCAGCATCGGCGACCAGGGGAAATACAGGCTCAGCAACAGGCCGACCAACACGCCGTTGTAGCTGAACAGTCCGGCCTGGCGATCCGCCTTGGCGTAGTTGCGCCGTTGCGCGGTGAGCAATCCGGCGACCGCGCCCAGCAGCGCACCGGCGAACAGCACCGGCGCGGTGAATAGAATGGCCAAAAGGCACAGCAGGCCACACAGCGGATGACGCTGGAGGAAGATTTGACTGAAGCCGTTGAGCAAAGCCTCGGCCCAGTCAGGGCAGTGGGTGTTGAAATGATTGGCAGGCATGTCTGGAGAATCTGGGCAGTAGGAAAATCAAAGGGTCTTGCTTGAAGCTGTGGCGAGGGAGCTCATGCCCGGTGAATGCGGTGTCTCTTGTGGAAACCGTCATGCCGGGCGTCGGGAGCACGCTCCCTCGCCACACAGGTGTTGCTTAAATCAATGTTTCGATCCGCAGCGAATTGGTCGACCCCGGCTGCCCGAACGGCACACCCGCGGTGATCAGCAACGTATCGCCACGCTCGGCCATTCCTTGCGCCTGAGCGATTTCCAACGCGGTCGAGCACACCTCATCCACCTGACGCAGGCGATCATTGACCACCGAATGAATGCCCCACGCCACGCTGAGGCGGCGGGCGGTCTGCAGGTTCGGCGTCAGGTTGAGGATCGGCGCTTTCGGCCGCTCCCGCGCCGTACGCAGACTCGATGCACCGGACTCGCTGTAGTTGACCAGCACCGCCACCGGCAGCACGTTGCTGATCCGGCGGATCGCGCAGCTGATCGCATCGGACACGGTCGCTTCGGCTTTCGGCCGGCTGACGTCGAGTTGGGTCTGGTAGTCCGGACCGTTCTCCACCTGGCGGATGATCTTGCTCATCATCTGCACGGCCTCCAGCGGGTATTCGCCGGACGCGGTTTCCGCCGACAGCATCACCGCATCGGCGCCTTCGGCCACGGCGTTGGCCACGTCGGTGACTTCGGCGCGGGTCGGTGCCGGGGAGAAGCGCATCGACTCGAGCATCTGCGTCGCCACCACCACCGGTTTGCCGAGGTGGCGGCAGGTGGTGATGATGTTTTTCTGGATCTGCGGCACGCTTTCGGCCGGCACTTCCACGCCCAGGTCACCGCGAGCCACCATGATCGCGTCGCTCAGTTCGGCGATCTCGCGCAGTTGCTCGACCGCCGACGGCTTCTCGATTTTCGCCATCAGGAACGCCTTGTCGCCGATCAGCGCGCGGGCCTCGATGATGTCTTGCGGACGCTGCACGAACGACAGCGCGACCCAGTCCACACCCAGCTCCAGACCGAAGCTCAGGTCGCGGCGATCCTTGGTGGTCAGCGGGCTCAGGTCGAGCACCGCTTGCGGCACGTTCACGCCTTTGCGATCCGACAGTTCGCCGCCATTGAGCACGGTGGTGTCGATCGCGTCGGAGTATTTGCTGACGACCCGCAGACGCAGTTTGCCGTCATCGAGCAGCAGATCCATCCCGGCTTCCAGTGCCGCAATGATCTCCGGATGCGGCAGGTTCACTCGGCGCTCATCGCCCGGCGTTGCGTCCAGATCGAGGCGGAAGGCCTGACCGCGATGCAACTGAACCTTGCCGTCAGCGAACTTGCCGACCCGCAGTTTCGGCCCTTGCAGGTCCATCAGGATCCCGAGCGGGTAGTTGAGCTGGCGCTCGACTTCGCGGATCCACTGATAGCGCTTGGCGTGGTCGGCGTGATCGCCGTGGCTGAAGTTGAGGCGGAAGATGTTGACCCCGGCCTCGACCAGCTCGCGGATGTCTTCGATGCCGTCGACGGCAGGCCCGAGGGTGGCGAGGATTTTGACCTTTTTATCAGGCGTCATGATTTAGAGCTCTCGAGGATCAGGATGGCGCGGAAGTCGTTGACGTTGGTGCGGGTCGGTTCGGTGACGATCAGCGCATCGAGCGCCTCGAAGTAGCCGTAACCGTTATTGTTATCCAGCTCGTCGCTGGCGCTCAGGCCCAGGGCGGCGGCACGGGCATAGCTGTCCGGGGTCATGATCGCGCCGGCGTTGTCTTCCGAGCCGTCGATGCCGTCGGTGTCGCCGGCCAGCGCATAGACGCCGGGCTGGCCCTTGAGGCTGTCGGTGAGGCTGAGGAGGAATTCGGCGTTGCGTCCGCCCCGGCCATTGCCGCGCACGGTCACGGTGGTTTCGCCACCGGAGAGGATCACGCACGGCGCTGCCAGTGGCTGGCCGTGATGGATGATCTGGCGCGCGATGCCGGCGTGGACTTTTGCCACTTCGCGGGATTCGCCTTCCAGGTCGCCGAGGATCAGTGTGCTGAAACCGGCCTGACGGCATTTCACCGCTGCGGCATCCAGCGATTGCTGAGGGCGGGCGATCAACTGGAAGTGACTGCGGGCCAGGCTCGGATCGCCGGGTTTGACGGTTTCCGATTCCGGGCTTTGCAGCCAGCTGCGCACCGACGCCGGAATCTCGATGCCGTAGCGCTTGATGATGGCCAGCGCTTCGGCGCTGGTGCTCGGGTCGGCCACGGTCGGGCCGGAGGCGATGACCGTGGCAAGATCGCCCGGTACATCGGAAATCGCGTAGGTGTAAACAGTCGCCGGCCAGCAGGCCTTGCCCAGGCGTCCGCCCTTGATCGCCGAGAGGTGCTTGCGCACGCAGTTCATCTCGCCGATGGTCGCGCCGGATTTGAGCAGGGCTTTGTTGATCGATTGCTTGTCGGCCAGGGTGATGCCCTCGGCCGGCAGCGCCAGCAGGGCAGAGCCGCCACCGGACAACAGGAAAATCACGCGGTCGTCTTCGCTCAGGTTGCTGACCAGTTCCAGCACGCGTTTGGCCACGGCCAGACCGGCAGCGTCCGGCACTGGGTGCGCGGCTTCGACCACCTCTATTTTTTCGCACGGGGCGCCGTGACCGTAGCGGGTCACCACAAGGCCCGAGACTTCACCTTCCCAGCAGCGCTCGACCACTTGCGCCATGGCAGCGGCAGCCTTGCCGGCGCCGATGACGATTACGCGACCGGTGCGATCGGCCGGCAGATGCGCTTCGAGGACCTGGTTCGGATGGGCCGCGTCGATGGCTGTGGCAAACAGCTCGCGCAGCAGTTGTTGCGGATCGACCGACATGGCGGGCTCCCGGAATTCTTGTTATTCGAAAGGGCAACTCAGATCCATTGTGGGAGCGGGCTTGCTCGCGAATGCGGTGGGTCAGTCAATCTCCATGNGCCCGCCCCTACATGGAAAGTGGGGCAGGGCTTACTTCTTGTCGCGAATCGAGAAGTTGGCCATGTGTTCCAGGCCCTTGATCAGCGCCGAGTGGTCCCAGTTGCTGCCACCGATGGCCGCGCAGGTGCTGAACACTTGCTGGGCGTTGGCGGTGTTCGGCAGGTTGATGTTCAGCTCCTTGGCGCCTTGCAGGGCCAGGTTCAGGTCCTTCTGGTGCAGGCTGATGCGGAAGCCCGGATCGAAGGTGCCCTTGATCATGCGCTCGCCGTGCACTTCGAGGATCTTCGAGGAGGCGAAGCCACCCATCAGCGCTTCACGCACCTTGGCTGGATCGGCACCGTTTTTCGAAGCGAACAGCAGGGCTTCGGCCACGGCCTGAATGTTCAGGGCAACGATGATCTGGTTCGCCACCTTGGCCGTCTGACCGTCGCCATTGCCGCCGACCAGGGTGATGTTCTTGCCCATGGCCTGGAACAGCGGCAGTGCGCGTTCGAAGGCATCGGCGTCGCCACCGACCATGATGCTCAGGGTCGCGGCCTTGGCACCGACTTCACCACCGGACACCGGGGCGTCGAGGTATTGCGCGCCTTTCTCGTTGATCTTTGCCGCGAAAGCCTTGGTGGCGGTCGGCGAGATCGAACTCATGTCGATCACGACTTTGCCTTTGCCGATACCGGCCGCGACGCCGTCGGCGCGGAACAGCACGTCGTCGACCTGGGGGGTATCCGGCACCATCACGATAATGAATTCAGCTTCCTGGGCCACTTCGCGTGGGTTGGCCAGGGCGACGGCGCCAGCGGCGACCAGGTCGGCAGGGGCGGCGTCGTGGTGCGCCGACAGGAACAGGCTGTGACCGGCTTTCTGCAGGTTCGCCGCCATTGGGTGGCCCATGATGCCGGTGCCGATGAATCCGATTTTAGCCATGAGAAAATCCTCTTGTTTTTGTCTTGCTCAAGCAAATAGGGGGTCAGATCGCGTTGTGGGTCTTCAGCCAGCCGAGGCCTGCTTCAGTGGTAGTCAGCGGTTTGTACTCGCAGCCGACCCAGCCCTGATAACCGATGCGATCGAGGTGTTCGAACAGGAAGCGGTAGTTGATCTCGCCGGTGCCCGGCTCGTTGCGGCCCGGGTTGTCGGCCAGCTGCACATGGTTGATCTCGGCCAGGTGCGATTGCAGGGTGCGGGCCAGATCGCCTTCCATGATTTGCATGTGATAGATGTCGTATTGCAGGAACAGATTGGCGCTGCCGACCTGCTCGCGGATCGACAGGGCCTGTGCCGTGTTGTTCAGGTAGAAGCCCGGGATGTCGCGTGTGTTGATCGCTTCCATCACCAGTTTGATGCCGACGGCTTGCAGCTTGTCGGCGGCGTACTTGAGGTTGGCGACGAAGGTCTTTTCAACGGTGGCATCGTCCACGCCCTGCGGACGGATACCGGCCAGGCAGTTGACCTGGGTGTTGCCCAGCACCTGGGCGTAAGCGATGGCCAGGTCGACCCCGGCGCGGAACTCTTCGACCCGGTCCGGCAGGCACGCGATACCGCGCTCGCCCTTGGCCCAGTCACCGGCCGGCAGGTTGAACAGCACTTGGGTCAGACCGTTGGCGTCGAGCCTTGCCTTGATTTCGGCAGAGCTGAAATCGTACGGGAACAGGTACTCGACACCGCTGAAGCCCGCCTTGGCGGCGGCGTCGAAACGGGCAAGGAAATCCTGTTCGGTGAACAGCATGGACAGGTTGGCTGCGAAACGCGGCATGGTGGTCTCCTAAAACAGTTTTGACACGGTTGGTCAGACTGAACGCGATCAAGTCCCCTCTCCTGGGGGAGAGGGACATGTAGCCACCCTCTCCCGGAGGGAGAGGGAGCCGGTTACGGTCAGTCGAGCAACGAAATCGCCGTTGGCGCATCGTTGCCGACCAGCGCCAGGTCTTCGAATTCGTTGACGGCGTTGATCTCGGTCCCCATGGAGATGTTGGTCACACGCTCCAGAATGATCTCGACGATCACCGGCACCTTGAACTCTTCGATCAGCTCTTCGGCCTTGCGCAGGGCAGGGGCGATGTCAGCCGGTTCGAACACACGCAGTGCCTTGCAGCCCAGGCCTTCGGCGACTGCGACGTGGTCGACACCATAACCGTTGAGTTCCGGCGCGTTCAGGTTATCGAAGGACAGCTGCACGCAGTAGTCCATATCGAACCCGCGCTGGGCCTGACGGATCAGTCCCAGGTACGAGTTGTTCACCACGACGTGGATGTACGGCAGTTTGAACTGAGCGCCGACCGCCAGTTCTTCGATCATGAACTGGAAGTCATAGTCCCCCGACAGGGCCACGACTTTACGGTTCGGATCGGCCTTCACCACGCCCAGCGCTGCCGGAATGGTCCAGCCCAACGGGCCGGCCTGGCCGCAGTTGATCCAGTGACGCGGCTTGTAGACGTGCAGGAACTGCGCGCCGGCAATCTGCGACAGACCGATGGTGCTGACGTAGCAGGTGTCCTTGCCGAACACCTGGTTCATTTCTTCGTAGACGCGCTGCGGCTTGACCGGCACGTTGTCGAAGTGGGTCTTGCGGTGCAGGCTGGCCTTGCGCTGCTGGCAATCCTGCAGCCAGGCAGAGCGGTTTTTCAGCTTGCCGGCGGCTTGCCATTCACGGGCGACTTCGATGAACACGGTCAGCGCGGCGGCAGCGTCGGAAACGATGCCCAGGTCCGGGGTGAACACGCGGCCGATCTGGGTCGGTTCGATGTCGACGTGAATGAACTTGCGGCCTTCGGTGTAGACGTCGACCGAGCCGGTGTGACGGTTCGCCCAGCGGTTGCCGACGCCCAGTACCACGTCGGACTTGAGCAGGGTGGCGTTGCCGTAACGGTGCGAAGTCTGCAGACCGACCATGCCGACCATCAGCGGGTGATCGTCCGGAATGGTGCCCCAGCCCATCAGGGTCGGGATCACTGGAATGCCGGTCAGCTCGGCGAACTCGACCAGCAACTCGCTGGCGTCGGCGTTGATGATGCCGCCGCCGGCCACCAGCAATGGACGCTCGGCCTGATCCAGCATTGCCAGGGCTTTTTCGACTTGCACGCGGGTCGCGCTCGGCTTGGCCAGCGGCAGTGGCTGGTAGGCGTCGATGTCGAATTCGATTTCGGCCATCTGCACATCGAACGGCAGGTCGATCAGCACCGGGCCTGGACGGCCGGAGCGCATTTCGTAGAAGGCTTTCTGGAACGCATAAGGCACCTGGCCCGGCTCCAGAACGGTGGTCGCCCACTTGGTCACCGGCTTGACGATGCTGGTGATGTCGACGGCCTGGAAGTCTTCCTTGTGCATACGGGCGCGGGGTGCCTGCCCGGTGATGCAGAGGATCGGGATCGAGTCCGCGGAGGCGCTGTACAGACCGGTGACCATGTCAGTACCGGCCGGGCCGGAAGTACCGATGCACACGCCGATGTTGCCGGCCTTGGTGCGGGTGTAGCCCTCGGCCATGTGCGAGGCGCCTTCAACGTGGCGAGCGAGGACGTGATCGATGCCACCGACTTTCTGCAGGGCGGAGTACAGCGGGTTGATTGCAGCGCCCGGAATGCCAAAAGCGGTATCAACCCCTTCACGGCGCATCACCAGAACGGCGGCTTTGATTGCTCTCATTTTGCTCATGGTTTTGTGCCTCTTTACGTTTTGTAATTGTATACAAGTGGCTTTGCGCAGAGTGTATTCACGGCAGACGGCGCAGGTCAATCCATTTTCTCAAGCGCCTGTTTCATTCGTCGGAAGCCTGTTCTGCTGTGGCTTTTCGTCGCATGGAGCGCTTTTCGGGAATTATTGTATACAAAAAAATAATTCATTGTGTTCTATTTGTTGCATCGGGCTGCGGCACAAACGCGCAGCCCAACGACTTTCCCAATAACAAAATGAGGACGGCACCATGAGCGCTTTAACCTTGAAAGTCGCAGTCAAGCTGGTCAACGAAGCCATCAATGCAGGGCGGGCCATTTCCGCCGCGCCGCTGACCATCGCGGTACTGGATACCGGCGGCCATCTGGTCACCTTGCAGCGCGAAGACGGCGCCAGCCTGCTGCGCCCGAACATCGCCATCGGCAAAGCCTGGGGCGCCATCGCCCTGGGCAAGGGCTCACGCCTGCTGGCGCTGGACGCGCAACAACGCCCGGCGTTCATCGCCGCACTCAACAGCATGGGGCAGGGCAGCGTCGTGCCGGCACCGGGCGGTGTGTTGATACGTGATCAGGCGGGGAACGTGCTGGGTGCGATCGGCATCAGCGGCGATCTGTCGGACATCGATGAGCAGGTGGCGATCAAGGCCGTGGAGGCCCTGGACCTGCGGGCGGATGCGGGGGGGGCTGCGTGATTTGCGGCGTTTGAACTGACGCCATCGCGAGCAGGCTCACGGTGACCTCATTTGTACTGAAGGAACTCGGTCGAATGTGGGAGCAGGCTTGCTCGCGAAGGCGATTTTCCAGACACATCCAGCTAAAAATCCTGCCTTCAATGTTCGATGTTCCGGGCTAGCCTTTTCATGAAGTCAATCATGAGAAAAGGCAAAGGAATGCCGGAACTGTCTGCATCACACCGACTGAGAGTCGGACGCTTTTCCGAACAAAACCACATCTATCTCCTGACAGCCAATACTCATAAGCGCGAGCCTGTCTTCAAGGATTACGCCTTGGGAAGACTAGTTGTTCATCAGTTCAGGCATGCACAAGAAAAGGGGGGTGTCGACTCATTGGCCTGGGTCGTCATGCCGGATCACTTCCACTGGCTGGTGCAATTGCAGAAAGGTTCGCTGGGGCAGTGGATGTGCCAGGTCAAATCCTTGAGTGCTAGATCAGTCAATTCAGCGACTGGCAGGAGGGGTAGCCTGTGGCAGCCAAGCTTCCATGATCATTCGCTTCGGCAGGAAGAAAGTCTGGTTAGAGTGGCGCGGTATGTCGTGGCCAACCCGTTGCGGGCTGGACTGGTGGAAAAGCTTGGTGACTATCCGCTGTGGGATGCGATCTGGGTCTGACCGTGAGACCGAGTTGCTACATTCGCGAGCAAGCCCGCTCCCACATTTGATTTGTGGTGCTCATAGATCAAATGTGGGAACAGGCTTGCCAGCGAAGCAGTCAGTGCGGACTTCAGTCCGGCTCGCAGCCCTTGAGCACCAACCGGATGATGGTTTGTGCTGCGGCTTCATAGTCGGCTTCGTCGAGCTTGTCCTTGCCGGTGACGGCGGAGATCTGCCAGTCGAAGTCGGCGTAGGTCTGGGTCGCGGCCCAGATGCTGAACATCAGGTGGTTGGGGTCGATCGGGGCGATCTGGCCGCGGTCGATCCAGGTCTGGATGCAGTCGATGTTGTGCTTGGCCTGGCCGTTGAGCTGCTCGACCAGGTCGGCGCTCAGGTGCGGGGCGCCGTGCATGATTTCGCTGGCGAACACCTTGGAGGCGAAGGGCAGGTCGCGGGAGATGCGGATCTTCGAGCGGATGTAGCCGCTCAGCACTTCGCTCGGTACGCCGTCCGGATTGAACGGGGTCGAGGCCTGCAGGATCGGCACGATGATACTTTCCAGCACCTCGCGGTAGAGGTTTTCCTTGGACTTGAAGTAGTAATAGACGTTGGGCTTGGGCAGTCCTGCCTTGGCGGCGATGTCGCTGGTTTTGGTCGCAGCGAAGCCCTTGTCGGCAAACTCTTCACTGGCTGCACGCAGGATCAGTTCTTTGTTGCGCTCGCGGATTGTGCTCATAAACCCGGTGGTTCCTTGCCTGTTCTGGCGGTTGCGCATGGTAGCACCGGCCTCGCGCGGCGCTCAACAATGCCCCGTGTGGCCCGCAGTCGCGGTATGCTGCGCGGCATTATTCACATAAGGAAACATGATTCATGGCAGGAAGCAGTTTGCTGGTGCTGATCGACGACATCGCTACCGTTCTGGACGACGTTGCGTTGATGACCAAAATGGCTGCCAAGAAGACCGCCGGCGTGCTCGGCGACGACTTGGCGCTCAACGCCCAGCAAGTCTCCGGCGTACGCGCGGAGCGGGAAATTCCGGTGGTCTGGGCGGTGGCCAAGGGCTCGTTCGTCAACAAACTGATCCTGGTGCCCTCGGCGCTGGCGATCAGTGCGTTCGTGCCGTGGCTGGTGACGCCGCTGCTGATGGTCGGCGGCGCCTACCTGTGTTTCGAGGGTTTCGAAAAGCTCGCGCACAAGTTCCTGCACAGCAAGGCCGAAGACGAGGCCGAGCATGCGCAACTGGTCGACGCCGTGGCCGATCCTGCCACCGATCTGGTCGCGTACGAGAAGGATAAGATCAAGGGCGCGATCCGCACCGACTTCATCCTCTCGGCGGAAATTATCGCCATCACCCTCGGCACCGTGGCCGATGCTTCGCTGACCCAGCAAGTGATCGTGATGTCGGGCATCGCCATTGTCATGACCGTGGGCGTTTACGGATTGGTGGCCGGTATCGTCAAACTCGATGACCTCGGTCTGTGGCTGACTCAGAAACCCGGGCAGATGGCCAAAAGTATCGGCAACGGCATCCTGCACGCTGCGCCGTACATGATGAAAAGCCTGTCGGTAATCGGCACGGCGGCGATGTTCCTGGTCGGTGGCGGCATCCTGACCCACGGCGTGCCGGTGGTGCATCACTGGATCGAAAGCGTCGGCGCAGCGGCCGGTGGCGCCGGGTTTGTGGTGCCGATGCTGTTGAACGGCGTAGCGGGGATCATCGCGGGTGCAGTGGTGCTGGCGGGCGTGTCCGTGATCGGCAAAATCTGGAAATCGCTGAGGGGTTGAATCCTGAGGCAAACAAAAAGGCCATTCGACTCGCATCGAATGGCCTTTTTTGTGGCCGGCGTTTTTACTCGGCGATCTGCAACTTGCGCGACTCGGTGTAGACGTAGCGCACCTTTTCGTACTCGAACGGCGAGTTCAGCTGACCATAGCGGAAGCTGGTCTGGTAGCGCTTGTCGACGCCACGCAGTACCCACACTTCCGGGTGGTTGGAGCTGACTTCCGAGACGTTGAGGAAGTTGATCGCGGACTCGGCGGTGTAGTCCACGGCAAGGCCTGCAGTATCACGCAGGTTCGACGGGCCGAGAATCGGCAGCACGAAGTAAGCACCACCCGGTACGCCGTAGAAGCCCAGGGTCTGGCCGAAGTCTTCGCTCTGGCGCGGCAGGCCCATGGCGGTAGCCGGGTCCCAGAGTCCGGCGATGCCGATGGTGGTGTTGAGCAGCAGGCGCGCGGTGGTTTCCATCGAGCGCTTGCCCTTGAACTGCAACAGGCTGTTGACCAGGTTCGGCACGTCGCCAATGTTGTTGAAGAAGTTGCTCACGCCGGTGCGCACGAAGCTCGGGGTGATGTAGCGATAGCCATCGACCACCGGCAGGAACACCCATTGGTCGAAGCGGTAGTTGAAGTGGTAGACGCGGCGGTTCCACTCTTCCAGCGGGTCATAGACGTTCAGCGCGCTGAGGGTCGAGCGCTCGAACTCGCGCTGATCCAGCCCCGGGTTGAACTTGAGTTTGGACAGCGGCTCCTTGAAACCGTCGCTGTCGATGACCACCGGTGCATTGGCTTTGCTGTTGTCGGCCTGGGCCATACCTGCACTGAGGAGCGCTGCAATCAGCAGGAGATATTTAGCCACGGAAGAACTCCAGCATGGCGTCGCTGTTGACGCGGTAATTAAGGTTGCCGCAATGGCCGCCCAGCGGGTAAACGGTCAGGCGATCGCCGAAGGTCCGGCGCAGGAAACCGAGGTCGCCCGGGCCGAGGATCACGTCGTCGGCGTTGTGCATGACGGCGATTTTCGGGCTGTCGTGCAGGTAATCCTTCAACGCATACAGGCTGACCTGATCGATTAGTTGCAGCAGGCTGCCGCCGTCGGTGCGGGCGCGCCACATCGGGATCACCTGTTCGGTGAGGTAGCAGTCGAAGTCGCATTGCAGCGCACGCTTGAGGAACGGCGTGAGGCTGGTGCCTTCGGTGATCGGGAATTTCGGCGGGGTGATCAGGCCGCGACGGTTGATCAGGTCCGAAGTGAACGCAATATCGGCTGCCGAGAAGCGGAACGAGGTGCCGATCAGCATCGCCATTTGCTCGTTGCTCAGGTGCTGCTTGGACTGCTGGAAGTCGTAAAGCAGCGCATCGTTGAGGTCGATGTAGCCCTTCTGCTGGAAGTAGCGGGTCAGTTTGTTCAGTACCAGTTCATAGAACGTGGTGCTGTTGTTGATGCCCTTGACCTCGGTCTGCACCAGCTTGTCGAGGTTGGTGATCGAGGTGTAAAGGTTGACCGGCGGATTCAGCAGCAGGACTTTCTTGAAGTTGAAGCTGCGACGGGTTTCATCCAGATGGGCGACGAATGCCGCGTCCAGTGCGCCGAGGCTGTAGCCGCTGAGGTAGTAGTCGGTGACCGGCAGTTTCGGGTTCTGCGCCCGTACGGCCTGCATCACCCGGTACATGTCTTCGGCGTCTTCCTTGGTCACGCCGGGGGTGGCGAAACGCGAGGCGGCGCTCATGAAGTCGAAGCTGGTCGGCGAGGACAACTGCACCACGTGGTAGCCAGCCTTGTAATAAAGCTTCTTCAGGTACTCGTTGAGCGTGCTGTCGTAGCGCGCGCCGGTGCCGGCGATCAGGAAGATCAGCGGCGCGGCCTTGTCCTGAGTGGCGATGCGGTAGGTGAGTTTTTTCACCGGCCAGAAATTGTCCGGCAGGATGAATTCCCGCTCGGGGCGCAGGGTGACGCTGCGATCGGCCTGATCGATGTCGTCGTCCAGTGGCAGTTCCGGGCGCAAGTCCGGCGGCGTGGTGGCGATGGTCGCCTCGAACGGGTTGGTCAGGGGATAGCCATAGCTGGCGGCGTCGATATCCACCGCCAGCGCGGACGCACTCAGAATAAGGCCGCCAAACAGGGCGGCGAAGCGCAAGGAACGGAGCATGACTGGATCCCTTAGAGGAAGGTGCCGAATGAAGTTCGCAGGCTATGACCACCGGGTTTGCGTCAAAGTGCCATGCCACGGCACCAAACTGACAGAATTCGGAGTAATAGTAGCCGGACGATACACTTTGCAAGGAAGGAATGACCAGTTAAGAGTTGTTAGTCCTTGCGTATGCGCGGCGGCAGATTAAGCTGACCGCCGATTTCGTCGATTGGAGTGTTCCATGTCCCGCCGCTTGCCCGTGATTCTGCTGCTCGTTCTGTTGCCGTTGTGGCTGGCTGTCAGTTATGGCGCGCGTTATGGCTTCATGGAGGACGCGCAGTGGGTGGGCATCTGCGTGGATGAGGCGAGTCGCTGGGAATGCTCGGTGCGCTCCAACCTGGGCCTGATGATTCATTTCCAGCTGCTGGGCTGGGCGGCGGTCGCTGCAGCCGTGCTCGGTTTTGTCGTGCCGGTCCGGGCAGGGTGGTGGCTGGCGGTGCTGGCGCTGGTGTTCGGGTTGCCGGCGCTGGCGCTGTACAACACGACGCTGGCGGTGTTCGCGGTGGTGATTGCCGGGTTGCGACTGGTTAGAGAGTCTCGCGGCGTCTGACAGTCAGCCATCGCTGGCAAGCCAGCTCCCACACTTGATCCATGTAGATGCAGAACCTGTGGCAGCTGGCTTGCCAGCGAAGAGGCCGGTTCAGCCTTTGAAGATCAGCCCTTGCGAACCCGCAGGCAGCGCCACAACGCAGCCACCATCAACACGCTGACCAGCGCCCAGCCCCACGCCTGCTGATTCTGCAATCCTTCACGGAACAGCTGCGGCGCAATGCCCGCGCCGATGATGAAGGTCAGCAGGGCGATCTCCCGACGGGCCACGGGCACCGGGCGGCACAGGTAAACCAGCGCCGGCAGAATGAAGGCCACGCTCTGAAAACTGCGATAACGCGGATCGAACACCAGCTCGAGCATCATCACGGCAGCGGCGAAACCGGCTGCCGCCACCAGCCAGCCGGCCCGTCGCTCGAAAGCGTTGAACGCCTGTTCACGCCAGCCATTGCGGGCGCTCAAGGTCAGTGCGGCGTGGGCCAGCACCAACAGATTCAGGATCGTCAGCAAGCCGACCCACAGCCATTCGCTGGCAAACCGCGTGGTCACCCGCGCCAGATCGCCCCAGGCGCCGATGGAGCAGGCGGCGAGGGCGCCGAGCAACGGCAGGATCAGTGCCGAACGCGTCGTACGAACCCGACCGCCCAGCAGCAAGGTGCCGAGGAAGATCACTCCGCCGACCGCCAGCCACTGCGACCAGTACGGCACATTCGACACCGGCCCGGCCAACACGCCTTTGTCCTGGCGATCCGCATCGAACAGCCCCCAGTAACCACCGACCGCGCCTTCGCTGCCGCGCTTCCACGGCTGATCAAACGCTTCGATCAGGTTGTAACGCCAGCCTTCCTGTTCGGCGAGGGTGACAAAACCACGAATGAACTTGGCCTCGTTGACCCGGCTCGGCAGCGCGGTCTCCCGCTGGCGGCCTTCGCTCGGCCAGCCGGTTTCGCCAATCATCACGTCTTTGGGTGCGAACTTGTTGCCGAACACCTGACGTACTTGCGCTACATGATGCAGTGCGGCGTCGATGTTCGACGGATCGTCTTCCCAGTACGGCAGCAAATGAATGGTCAGGAAATCTACCGCCGGCGCGACTTCCGGGTGCTTGAGCCAGAACTCCCAGACATCCGCGTAGGTGACAGGTTGCTTGATATGGCTCTTGACCTTGTTGATCAGCTTCGCCAGTTGCGCGCCGGTGACTTCCTTGCGCAGCAAGGCTTCGTTGCCGACGATCACCGCGCTGACCACGTCCGGGTTGGCATTGGCCGAGGCGATCAGCAAGTCGACTTCCTTCTCGGTGTCGACCGGATTGCTGTTGACCCACGCGCCGATCATCAACTTCAAACCATGTTTGCGCGCCAGATCCGGCAGCGCTTCGAGGCCGGTCATGGAATAGGTGCGGATGCATTCGAAGCGGGTGGCAAGCAGGGCGAGGTCGGCGTCCATGCGCTCCGGACGCAGTTTGAACGGCACATCGAACGGCGACTGGTCTTTATCGAACGGGGTGTAGGAGGCGCATTGCAACTTGTGGGTCGGGGTGGCGACGTCCGGCAGGATCACCGGTTTGCCGAGGCCGTACCAGAAGCCGCACAGGGCAAGCAGCCCGAGCAGGCAGGCGAACAGATAGGGAAGAAAGGGGAAACGGGAAGTCGCGGACATGGTCAGGCCGAGTGGCTGCAAAGCGACGCATGTTACCTGCATTTATAAGCAGGTTGGTGACCCGCATGATTTTGACATGCAAAGTTCGGGCGGATTGTCTGGCGCCAAATATCCGGACGCAGTTAATGGCTTTCTGATGTCGTTTCTCGTTGCTTCGAGGTCGCTGGCAGAGCAGGTCTTAACGGGCGTCAGGTTGATGATCGGACTCATCAGTACTCCGCTGATGATCTAGCGAGTTTGCGGTCAGGCGTGATGGGGGCGCTGTGCACCATAACAATACGTTGACGATGCCCGGCATCCGTCGGGCGCAGCATTTCGGGGAAGTAACGATGAAGATGCGACGACTTTTAGGCGCAGGTGCGGCTCTGGTGCTTGCGATGGGCTCCACTTTCGCCAGCGCTGAGAAACAGACCCTGAACATCGGTTACGTTGACGGCTGGTCCGACAGCGTCGCGACCACCCACGTGGCGGCCGAAGTGATCAAGCAGAAACTTGGCTACGACGTGAAACTGCAGGCCGTCGCCACCGGCATCATGTGGCAGGGCGTTGCCACCGGCAAACTCGACGCCATGCTCTCGGCCTGGCTGCCCGTGACGCACGGCGAATACTGGACCAAGAACAAGGATCAGGTCGTCGATTACGGCCCGAACTTCAAGGACGCGAAAATCGGTCTGATCGTGCCGGAGTACGTCAAGGCCAAGACCATCGAAGACCTGAAAACCGACGACTCCTTCAAGAAACGCATCGTCGGCATCGACGCCGGTTCAGGCGTGATGCTCAAGACCGATCAGGCGATCAAGGATTACGACCTGACCGGCTATCAACTCAAGGCCAGCTCCGGCGCCGGCATGATTGCCGAGCTGACCCGCGCCGAGAAGAAAAACGAATCCATCGCCGTTACCGGCTGGGTGCCGCACTGGATGTTTGCCAAGTGGAAACTGCGCTTCCTCGACGACCCGAAAGGCGTGTACGGCGCGGCTGAAACCGTGAACAGCATCGGCAGTAAGGAACTGGCGACCAAGGCGCCGGAAGTGGCCAAGTTCCTGAAGAACTTCCAGTGGGCTTCGAAAGACGAAATCGGCGAAGTCATGCTGGCGATTCAGGACGGTGCAAAACCTGACGCAGCGGCCAAGGATTGGGTTGCCAAGCACCCTGAGCGTGTTGCCGACTGGACCAAGTGATTTAAGCCGAAGCGTCTAATCTGCGCTTCCCAGGGCCGCCCGACATGACAGTCGGGCGGCCTTTTTTGTTTGTCCTCTATTAATAGGCAGGGGTGGCGGTTTTCGGCTGGTCTGGAAATTGGCAAAAACGTCATGGCGTTCTACTACTAAGGTCGTCTGGAACCCGGCTCGCAGCCGCATACAGTGGATACGTTCCAAAAATAAAAATCTGTGCTGCGAGGATAAAAACAATGAACGACAGCATTTACCTCTCGATTCAGAACAGCCCGCGCTTCAAGGAGCTGGTCAAGAAAAGAGAAAGGTTCGCCTGGATACTCTCGGCGATCATGCTCGGGCTCTACTCCGGCTTCATCCTTCTGATCGCGTACGGGCCGCAAGTGCTCGGGACGAAAATCAGCCCCGAATCATCCATCACCTGGGGTATCCCGATCGGTGTCGGACTGATTGTCTCGGCCTTCATCCTGACCGGCATTTACGTGCGCCGCGCCAATGGCGAGTTCGACGACCTGAACAACGCGATTCTCAAGGAGGCTCAGCAATGATCCGGCGTCTAATGGCTCTTTTGAGCATCGCAGCGTTTGCTCCAGCCGTCTGGGCCGCTGACGCCCTGACCGGCGAAGTCCACAAACAACCGCTCAACGTTTCCGCGATCGTCATGTTCGTGGCGTTCGTTGGCGCGACCCTGTGCATCACTTACTGGGCGTCCAAGCGCAACAACTCGGCGGCCGACTACTATGCGGCGGGCGGCAAGATCACCGGGTTCCAGAACGGTCTGGCGATTGCCGGTGACTACATGTCGGCGGCGTCCTTCCTGGGGATTTCCGCGCTGGTGTTCACCTCCGGCTACGACGGCCTGATCTACTCGATCGGCTTCCTGGTGGGCTGGCCGATCATTCTGTTCCTGATCGCCGAGCGCCTGCGTAACCTGGGCAAATACACCTTTGCCGACGTGGCGTCCTACCGTCTCGGGCAAACCCAGATCCGCACGCTGTCTGCCTGCGGTTCGCTGGTGGTGGTGGCGTTCTACCTGATCGCGCAAATGGTCGGTGCCGGCAAGCTGATCCAGCTGCTGTTCGGTCTCGACTACCACGTTGCGGTGATCCTGGTCGGTATCCTGATGTGCATGTACGTGCTGTTCGGCGGCATGCTGGCGACCACCTGGGTGCAGATCATCAAGGCGGTGCTGTTGCTGTCCGGTGCCTCGTTCATGGCGCTGATGGTGATGAAGCACGTCAACTTCGACTTCAACACCCTGTTCTCCGAAGCCATCAAGGTCCACGCCAAGGGCGAAGCGATCATGAGCCCGGGCGGCTTGGTAAAAGACCCGATCTCGGCGTTCTCCCTGGGTCTGGCACTGATGTTCGGTACCGCCGGCCTGCCGCACATCCTGATGCGCTTCTTCACTGTCAGCGACGCGAAAGAAGCCCGCAAGAGCGTGCTGTACGCGACCGGTTTCATTGGCTACTTCTACATCCTGACCTTCATCATCGGCTTCGGCGCGATCCTGCTGGTCAGCACCAACCCGGCCTTTAAAGATGCAGCGGGCGCTCTGCTCGGCGGCAACAACATGGCGGCGGTGCACCTGGCCAACGCCGTGGGCGGCAGCGTGTTCCTCGGCTTCATCTCGGCGGTGGCGTTCGCGACCATTCTGGCAGTAGTGGCCGGCCTGACCCTGGCCGGTGCTTCAGCGGTGTCTCACGACCTGTATGCCAGCGTTATCAAGAAGGGCAAGGCCAACGAGAAGGATGAAATCCGCGTTTCGAAGATCACCACCATCGCACTGGGCGTTCTGGCCATCGGCCTGGGCATCCTGTTCGAAAGCCAGAACATTGCGTTCATGGTTGGTCTGGCGTTCTCCATCGCGGCGAGCTGCAACTTCCCGGTACTGCTGCTTTCGATGTACTGGAAGAAACTGACCACCCGTGGCGCCATGATTGGCGGCTGGCTGGGTCTGGTGAGTGCGGTGGGTCTGATGATTCTTGGCCCGACCATCTGGGTGCAGATTCTGCATCATGAGAAGGCGATTTTCCCTTACGAGTATCCTGCGTTGTTCTCGATGATCATTGCGTTTATCGGGATCTGGTTCTTCTCGATCACCGATAAGTCGGTGGCGGCAGAGAACGAGCGTGCGGCGTTCTTCCCGCAGTTTGTGCGTTCGCAGACTGGGTTGGGGGCTAGTGGGGCGGTTTCGCACTGAGGTTTTTGTGTAGGTTAGGTTGAATGGAAATGCCCTGATCGAGAGATTGGGGCATTTTTTTGTGGGCGGTTATCGGATGTTCTTGGGGGTTGGGTGTATATCCGTTGCTGCGGTAACGGCTTCTTGGGGTTCCGCCCTTACGGCGGGTCACTTTTTCCAAACGCCCGGAATGCCGGCCCAGAAAAAAGTAACCAAAAAGGCTTTACCCTGACGTTCGGCCCTCGCTGTGGCTCGGGTTCCTTCGCTCCGGGATCGATCCGGGGGCATCGCCTACGGTTTGCTTCGCTGCACCT